>JAYUSF010000347.1:0-31960 GCA_043755815.1 Verrucomicrobiota bacterium | reverse complement strand
TCGGGCAGGCTGGCAGCCTGCCCTACGTTCGCTTGCCTTCCGCGCCCTGGCGCGCCGGCCTTCCCGTTCGCTGGGCACGGTCGCCCTGCTGGCGAGTGCGGCCTTCCTGATCGTTGCCGTTGCGGCCAACAAGCTCGACGCGACGCGCCACGCGGAGCGGCGAAGTTCCGGCACGGGCGGCTTTGCGTTTTGGGGCGAGAGCAGCCTGCCGGTCATCCAGGACCTCAACACGCGCAAGGGACAGGAGTTCTATGGGCTGAATCCCGGTGACCTCAAGGGAGTGTCCTTCGTCCAGCTCCGCGTGCGCGACGGCGACGACGCGAGCTGCCTGAACCTGAACAAGGCGCAGCGTCCTCGCCTGCTCGGCGTGAAACCGGAACAGTTGGCCGAGCGCGGTGCGTTTACCTTCCCCAAGGTCTTCGCGGGTTTGTCGGTGACGAATGGCTGGCTCGCCCTGAGTTCCGAATTCCAAATTCCAAATTCCAAATTCGTGGAGATTCCTGCCATCGGCGATGCCGCGTCCATCCAATGGGCACTCCAGACTTCAGTCGGTGGCACACTCGACTTCACCGACGAGCGCGGCCGACCGTTCAAGGTGCGGATCGTTGGAGCGGTCGCAAACTCGGTCCTTCAGGGCAACCTGATCATCGCGGAGAGCGATTTCGAGCGACTGTTCCCGAGCGAAAGCGGATATCGCGGCTTTTTGGTGGACGTAGCCGACGAGGTAGCGAGGCGGGCCACCCCAGCCACCAATCCGCCTCCTTACGTCGGCGGCTACGAAGCGGTTTCCGCCACATTGTCGCGCGCCTTGCAGGATGTCGGGCTCGAACTAACGCCGACGACGCGACGGCTCACGCAGTTCAACTCGGTGCAGAACACCTACCTGAACACGTTTCAGATTCTCGGCGGCCTTGGCCTGCTGCTCGGCAGCGTGGGCCTGGGTGTCGTCGTCCTGCGTAACGTCCACGAACGCCGAGGCGAACTCGGCCTGATGCTGGCGTTGGGCTTTGAGCGCGGGGCACTGAAGCGGCTCGTGCTGATCGAACACGGCGCGCTGCTCCTGCTGGGGCTTGCCGTGGGTGTTGTCGCCGCGCTGGTGGCGGTGTTGCCGGCTCTGGGTTCGCCCGGCGCCGACTTCCCTTGGCAGTCGCTGTCGATCACGCTGGCGCTCGTGCTGGCGAACGGACTGATCTGGACCGTATGGGCCACCGCCCGGTCATTACGCGGCCGGCTGGTGGACTCGCTGCGGGATCTGTAGTTGCGGCGGGCTTCATCAAAGCGCCACCGACGAGCGCTTCGCGTTCGGGTCTTTGAGGTCCGGCGGTTGCGCGAACGCGCTGACGTCCGGACAAACCAACAAAAAGGCGGCGGCTTGCAAGCCGCCGCCCCGGTGATCGGTAGGGATTACTTCCCTTCTTCGTGCGGATGGCCCAAGCCGACGGCAGGGGCCACGGGATGCTTGGCCAGGTAAGCGTCCACGTCCTTGGTGACGATGAGGCGGCCCCACATGACGGGCCAGTGGCCGGGGAAGGTGCAGACGTATTCGTAATCCCCTTCCGTGGCGGGTGCCGTGAGCTTGAGCGTCGCGCGGGTGCCGGGTTCCAGCAGCTTGGTGGCGCCGAGGATGTTCGGGTTGGCCGGCACGAAGGCGCGGCCTTCGCGGTCCAAGGCGGTCGGCTGCATCGTGTCGGAGACGACGCCGACCAGCTCGCGGGCGCCCGGCTTCACGACCACCAAATTGTGCGGCATGAAATCGTCGTTCTCGAGGATGACCTCGAACGGCTTGCCGGCCTCAACGACCAGCCGCGGGGTGTCGTAACGCATCTGTTCGCGCACGGTGCGGATGACAAACACGGCGACCCGGAGCTGCTTGAGCTCGCCACGCAGCGCCGCTGCGGAAGTTTCGGGCAAGAGACCAGCCAAGTCGGCGGCGGTCTGGAGCGCCTCGACGTAGTTCAGGTCGGTGCGGTTGTCTGCGGGCACGGTCTTGGCCCACTGCACCAGAGCGGTCGCGGCGTTGCCGGCGGGCCCGGCGCTCCACGCGGTGCGCGGCAGCTGGCGCAACCCCTGGGCGGCGGCGGTGACCAGGTCCCCCTTCGCCACCATGCCGGCCAGCGTGGCGAAGACTTCTTCAGGCTTGTCGTTCATGGCCAGCAGGGCACGGATGGCGGCGCGGCGCAGGCTGCCGGCGGCATCCACGGCGGCGGCGAGACGGACGCTCTGGGCCGGAGCGGGAATGCCCTTTTGCGAAAACACTTCCTGACGCCCGTTGTCGAGCAGCGAGAGCGTGAAGCCGTCGAGGCGCTTGCCGAGGTCGCCTTCGGTGCGGTTCCAGACCGACACCGCTTCCACCGGCTGTTCTGAACCCAAGTCCACTTCCCACCACGGATTGCGCTCGTTCTCCGCCGAGTGGGTCTGTGAGCCCATGCCGAAGATGCCGTGCGTCTTGCCATCGATGGCCTTGGCCGCGTCCCCGCTGTTCGCAGTGCTGGACTGTCGGGCCGTGCCTTTGAGGGCAACGTTCTGACCGCCCGCGACGACCTCGACCTCAGCCAGCGTCAACGTGCCGCGCCGCGGGAGTTCGATGCGGACGTAACGGGCCCCGCCCTTGCCGGCGGCTTCCGAAGCGAGCTTGGACTCGCCGGTCACGATCGGCTTTACCGACGCGTAGGCCTTGGCCCGAAAATCGGCGTCGTTGAGCAACGGAATGCCGCCCAGCAGATCGGTCAGGGTGGCCGGCGTGGCGCTGGCGGACGGCCAGACGGCGTCGAAGGAATTGTCGGCGGCGGCCAGGGACGCCCAGGCGGCGGCACGAGTGGTCGCGTTGCCGCTGGCGCGGCTCAGGCGGACGAGTTGGTCACGCACGGCCTTCAGTTCCGCCGGCGCCTGGGTGGGCAGCAGGCGGGCGAGGCTGCCGGTCGCGTCCTCGGCGCGGGAACCCGGATTTTCGAGCAACCCGAGCAACAGGCTGGTTCGGGTCGCCTTACGGAGGGTAGCGAGGTCGTTGAGCGCGGTGGCGCGGTCGGCGTCCGTGACGCCCGGTCGGCCGAGGAGGTCGGCGATCACGGGTTCCACTCGCGGCAGCTTCATGACTTCGGCGGTGTTCAGCGACTTCAGCAGGTGGCCAAGGCCGGCTGGATTGTCCTTCGCGAGCGGCTTGCCGTCGGCGATGGCCTGGCGCCAGTAGGGTTCGAGCTGCCGGAGCGTCTCCTTGAGGCAGTAGTCGAGATAGTAGTCGAGCGGGCGCTTGAGCGCGGCGAGCGCCACGTCGGCGGCTTCGGCGGTGCGGTAGAAGCTGGCGGCGCGGACGGCCTCAAGGCGGACGCGCGGGCTCTCATCCTCGGCAAGCTTGGCGAAGAGCCCCAGCGCGTTGGGCACACGGTCACGCCAGTAGCAGAGCACGCGGCCGGCGGCGGCGCGGGCGTTGGCCTCGGGCGAAGCGAGCATGCGGGACAGCAACTCGACGTTAACGACGTTGTGCCACTGGTGGACCCAGAGGGCCTCCATCAGGTGGTGCTCGTAGGCGGTCTTCGTTTGCTCGAGTCCGGCGGCCCAGGATTCCACGGCGGCGATGACCTGCTTCGTGTCGCGTTTGCCGAGCTCGATTTTGGCGAGTTCACGGGTTTGGTTCTCACGTTCCTTGAGCAGGTTGAGCAGCTCCGCAATGGGCTGGCCGTCGATCTTGACGGGCTTCAGCAGGTCGCGACCCGCATAGGTGATCCGGTAGATGCGGCCGTATTGGTGCCCGCGGTTCGGGTCCCGCAGATGGTGCTGCATGTGGCCGATGATGTTCTGGTGCCAATCGGCGAAGTAGATGGCGCCGTCGGGCCCGGTGCTGATCGCGATGGGACGGAAGTTGGGGTCGGAGGAGGAGATCAGGTTCTCCAGCGTCTCGCCCTTCAGGCCCGAGCCGTCCTCGCTGACCTTAACGCGGTAGATGCCCTGGAACCCGATGACGTTCAGGTTCAGGAAATTGCCCTCGAACTCCGCGGGGAAGTGACCGCTCGTCAGGATGCCGGTCGCGGGGCAGGGGCGCGACGGACGGTTCCAAAATTCCTTCATGCCGGGGTGCTTCTTCGGGTAGTCGAGCCGGCCGCTGAAGGCGGGGCCGAAGTAGTTCGCGTTGCCGGTGGCATCGGTGACGAAGTCGTTGCCCCAGTAGTCGAACACGCGGCCGTGCGGGTTGGCGAAACCGTAGGGAATGTAGGTCTCGAACTGGCCGGTGCGCGGCTCGAAGCGGTAGATTGCCGCGTCGTCGTTGCGGAGCGGGCCGCTGCCGGTCTCGACCTGGGTCCGGTGAAACACGCCGTCGCTCAGATAAATCGAGCCGCCGGGGTCGAGGCAGATGGCGTTGGCGGTGTGATGCGAGTCCGCCGAGTCCATGCCCATGAGCACGCGCTCCTTGGTGTCGGCCTGGCCGTCGCCGTTGGTGTCGCGCATGAACCACAGGTCGGGCGCCTGCATGAGGAGCACGCCGTCCTGGTAGAACTGGAAGCCGGTGGGGCAGTTCAGGTCGTCGGCGAAGATGGTTTCCTTGTCGGCCTTGCCGTCGCCATTGGTGTCCTCATAGACGAGCAGCTTGTCGCCGACCTTGCTGGTCGGCGTGCGCTCAGGGTAGTTGGGCCACGCGGCGATCCAGAGGCGGCCCTTCGTGTCCCAGGCCATCTGCACCGGGTTGACGAGGTTGGGGAACTGCTTCTCGTCGGCGAAGAGGTTTACCTTCATGCCCGAGTGGACGGTCATCTTGGAAATCGCTTCCTGGCCGTCGAGATACACGGGCGACTTGTCGGCGTTGGGGCCCGGCTTGTTGGACTCGATCGGGGTGACCGCGGGCAGGTTGGAATCATCCACCACCAGGTCACCATCCTTGGCCACGGCCCAGACGCGCAGGTCGCGATTGGCGGTGAGCACGTCTCGCTGCGACATCTCCTCCTGCATGACCTTGTAGTTCGAGGTGTAGGGCTCCGCCGGGTTGCGGTCGCTGATGAACCCGCCCTTGCCCGCCTGGTAGGCGAGCGCCGAACGACCGCCATAGACGTTGTAGCCGTCCATCGTCCGGTAGCGCTGGTGCCACTGCCAGTTCTTCTCGTTCACCACGGCACGGAGTTTCTCCATGTCCCCGGCCGGGGGCTTCTCACCGAACAAGCCTTCGAACATCACAGGAGCGAGCGCCTTGTCGCCGGCGTCGCTCAGGAAGAATCCGTTGATCGTGAGTGACTGGCCCCTGGCCGCGGCGGCGGTGAACAGCTTCAGCGACGGCTCGAACACGTCCACGAACGGCACGCCGTTCGCCTTGGCCACCTCGGCGATGGCGGCGGCGTAGGCGCGGAGATTCGCGTTGTTCGGCGTCAGGTCGGGATAATTGGCGTCCTGATGCTTCTCGTTGGCGGCCGGCGAGAACAAGACGACGCGCGGCGAGCCCTTGCCGGAGTAGTTGCCGGCGCGGACGTGCTTCACCCAGGCGTCGAGGTCGGTGCGAAACTTCGGCAGGCCGTCGGCGCCCTTGAAGGACTCGTTGTAGCCGAAGAAGGCGAGGACGACGTCGGCCTTCACGCGGCCCAACCAGTCGTCGGGCGAACCAAAGTTCTCGGAACGGTGCCGGGTCACGACCTCATCACCGGCGGCGGCGAGGTTCCGGATGACCAGCTTGTTGTCGGCAAACCGCTCCTGGACGAGCGTCTCGAAATAGCCGGAGTGCTGCATCCGGTCGGCGAGGGCACCCCCGACGAGGGCGACATGGTCTCCGGGTTGGAGCTGGAGCCGCGACTGGGCGGCGAGCGCCAGCGAACACGCCAGCGACAGAACGAACGCGCGAATGAAGTTCATGCAGAGTGATTTTACCGGTGGTGCGAGGGACAAGACCCCTTGTCCGCCGAAAACGCCTCCGGGAAGTGCGGAAGCATTTACGAACGGACGCCACACGGGCGACGAAAAATTCAGCGGATGTTCTGGCCGGCTTCCGAGAACTGAGTTTCGGGGGCGGTTTCGGGGCCCTCCCAATCGGGGGGAGGGCGCCCGACATCGGTTCATTGGGTCGTGGGTCCGAAATATTTCTCCACAATCCACGCAGGCTGGGAAGCGTCCGGTTTCCGCTGAAGTCCGGTCAGGTCGCGCATCAGCGGCTTTGGATCAGTCACCGTCAGAGGCTGGGTGTCGCCGACGCGGGCCTGCCATTCGCGCATCCGGACCAGTAGCCGTTCGATCTGGACCGCATTGGCCGGATCGCCGGCGACATCAACGAGTTCGTCGGGATCGTTTTGAAGGTCGAAGAGCTGGCGGTGGTTGACCGGCGGATAGCAGATCAGCTTCCAGCGTTCGTCGCGCACGGACCGCATCAGGCCGAGATAGGGCAGGAAGACCGTATCGCGGACCCGGGCGGTTGCACCCGACCAGAGCGGCCGCAGGTCGAAACCCGCCAATCCCTCCGGCGGCGGCGCTCCGGCAAGTGCGGCGATGGTGGGAAACAGGTCGAGGAGGTAGGTGAAGGCATCCGTTGATGCTCCCGCCGGAACGCCCGGCCCCGCGATGATCAACGGGCAGCGCATGCTGTGCTCGTAAACGCTCTGCTTGCCCAGCAATCCGTGGCTGCCCAGCGCCAGCCCATGGTCGGCCGCGTAGATGACGTAGGTGTTGGTCGCATGGGGTGATTCGCGCAACGCCCCGAGGATGCGCCCGACCTGCTCGTCCAGATGGCTGATGAGGCCGTAGTATTCCGCGAGCTGGTCCCGTAACCGTTCCGGCGGGCGCGGCCAAGGCAGCAGGTTTTCATCCCGCAGCACCAGTTCGCCGTGATCAAACGGATGTTGCGGCAGATAGTTCCGCGGCAAGGGCGGGCGATTGGTGGCGTAACGCTGCCGCCATTCCTCCGGCGGGTTCCGGGGATCATGCGGGGCGGTGAAGGCGACGTAGGCGAGGAACGGCTTCTCGCCGGGAGGGCGCTTCAGGAAATCGATCGCCGCGTCGGCAAACTCCTCGCTGGAAAACTTCGCTGCCGGGCGCCGGGCGGTAAACGTGCCGTCCGGCTTCAGGTCCTGCACCGCAGTCCGCGTGTGATCGTCCATGCCCCCGAAGAAGACCGAGCGTCCCTGGGTGAAGCTGCGGACGAACGATTCCTGACCGTTATGCCATTTGCCGACTCCGAGGGTTTCGTAGCCCTGGCTGCGGAGGAGTTGCGGAAACGTCAGTGCGCCCCGGAGCGAGTGATCGACCTGAAACCACGTCCGCCCGCTCATCAGCATTGCCCGGCTGGGAACGCACACCGCGCCGCTGTTGCCGCCGAAGCAGTAGTTGCCGCGGAAGCTGAAGCCCGAAGCTGAGAGGCGGTCGAGGTTCGGCGTCTGAATGTGGGGATTGCCCCAAGCCCGAAGGGTGTCGGCCCGCTGGTCGTCGGCAAAGAGGAACAGGATGTTGGGCCGGCCCGCGGCGACTGGTGGAGCGCCCCCCAGCAGGACGGCGAGGATGAGCAGCGGTAACAGGGGCGCGTTCATGGAATGAGCTTCGATGGACCGGGCGGATTCCACCACCGGTTGGCCTTTCGCAGAAGCCCGGAAAGCCGCCGCGATTCGGTGGCGGCCAGATCCTTCATCTCGAACGGGTCACGGTCCAAGCGATACAGCTCGGGCTTCGCCCCCGGCTCATTCCAAGCGGCGGGCAGGATGAGTTTCCAGCTTCCATCCACGACCCAGCGCCAGCGCAGCCCGCTCGCGGGACGGTCAAGATCCACTGCGTCGTGGGTGAAGCATTCGCCGAACACGGCCTTTCGCATCCGGACCGAGCGCGCGTCGAGCAGGTTGATTCCCGGTAAATCTACGGGCGGCTTCACGCCGGCTGCGCGCAGCAGGGTGGGCATCAGGTCGAGGCTGGAAACAGCGTGATCGTCGTCGCGGTGCGGCCGGGCCTGACCCGGCCAGCGGACCATGACCGGCGTGCGGAGCCCGCCGTCATAGGGCGACTGCTTGGACCGAGGGGCAAAGCGGCCGGTCTGCGGATCGGTGATCCAACCGTTGTCGGTCACGTAGACAACGA
Organism: Verrucomicrobiota bacterium; assembly: GCA_043755815.1. GTDB lineage: Bacteria > Verrucomicrobiota > Verrucomicrobiia > Limisphaerales > UBA9464 > CAIWAH01. The sequence goes on along the minus strand of JAYUSF010000347.1, from coordinate 23,935 downwards.
TCGTGTTGGTCGCGAGCCCGCGCTGGTCGAGGAAGTCGAGCAACTGGCCGCAGGTTTCATCGAACCACTCCACCATCGCCCAGTAGCGGGCGACCGGCAGCGAATTGGTCAGCCCCCGATACTTGGCGAGCAGACGGTCCGGCGGCGTGTGCGGATCGTGCGGCATCATCGGCGCATACCAGACCAACCACGGTTTGCCCTCGCGCCCAGCCCCATCCACAAAGTCCCGGATCGGTTGCAGCGTGCTCCGGCCGATTTCCAAACCCGCGTCGCCATGCCGCCCGCCCTGAGTCATTCCATGCGTGAAACCGCCGCGGGAGAAGTGATTCTGCCACCACTTGCCGCTCTGGAAGCTGACATAGCCGCGGGTTTGCAAAGCGCGCGGAAGTGTCGGCACCGCGTCAAGGAACGAAGCCATCCGTTCGCGTCCGGCGAGGAACGCGTCGCTCCGGTAGAAGTCCGCGGGACTCATCCCGGCGGGCCGGGGCGGGTCATTGCTCACGACCCGGTGCTGGTGCGGGTAACGTCCGGTGATGATCGAGGCGAGGCTGGGGCAGCACAGGCTCGACGGCACGTAACCGCGCGTGAAGCACAGCGACTCCGCCGCCAGCCGGTCCAGCCGCGGCGTGCGGATCTGCGAATGCCCCATGAAACCGTAGTCAGTCCACGCCTGATCGTCCGAGATGATCAGCAGGATGTTGGGCGGGCGGGTCGCAGGCTTTGATGCGGCGAAGACTGCTGATGCGTCCAACGCCAGCCATGCCCACAGAACCACGATGAAAAGGTGCCGGCTCACGGTTCGGTGGACGTGTTTGCCGCCGGCAACTGCGGCAGAACCTGAAAATCAATCTTCCCGCCATGTCGCTGCATCTCCGAGGACAGCACCCGGCGAAGCTCCGTTTCGGCCTGGGCCAGCAGGCCGCTTTCCCGCGCGTCCAGCTCGACCAGCTGTTGCATCTCCTGCTGCACGAGCGCGCGGTCCGCGGGCGTGATGCGGTTCCACCAGCCGCCTTCCTCACGGGCCGGATTCAACGCGTCCATCTGCACCGCGAGAATCTTCGGCGGCGGCAGGCTCACGTGCGCGGCGCGGCCGTCGCGTTCGACGTCAATGTCGATGGGTTGGTTCAGGTCAAAGCCGACGCTCACCGTGAACCGCGCCGACATGGCGAGCTTCTTGGTGCTCCAGAACCGCTGGCTCGACCACTCGTGACTCCGCTCCAGCGTCTGCTTCACGACCACGAGTTCGCGGGCCACCTGCGGGCCTTCGATCTTCGTTTTCCCGGCGACGGTGACCCGGGGCTGGAGGTTGAAAGTGTCGCGCATCACCCGCGCCAGGCCCTCCGCAACCTGCGTGGCTGCGTCACCCGAGGCCTTCACCACCGCCACACCGGCCCGGCCCGCATCATGGACAATCCGCCAGACCGCCCACAGTCCGAGTCCAACCACCGCCACGGCGACGGCGGCAACGGCGGGATAGAACCAGGGATCAGCGGGTGAGATCATTTCCGGCGACGGCCTTCAGAAAGTCGGACCCACCAAGGCTGGTCAAGGTTTCAAAGCCAATGGATCAGCCCACGAGCATTGATGTTTGAACCCGGGTCACCCTGGACGCTACCCGGCGAGCGCATCGATGAGGTGGCGTAGCTCGGCTTCGACATCGTCACTCTCCGGAATGGTCTGGGCCACCTCCGCGCGGACCAGTTCCCGAAAGCGCCGTCGCAACCGATGGATGGCGACCTTTACCGCGCCTTCGTTGATGCCTAGGTCGACCGCAGCGGCGGCCTGGGAACCGGGTTCCGCCTCAAACGACAACCAAGCCTTCAGCACGGCGAACTGCCGGCCGTTTCCGCCGGCCAGGGCTTCCTGCTCCAACGTTCCCAAGGCGCCTTCGACCACGACCACCGCCCATTCGTGGTCAAACAGTGCGTCCAAACGCGGTGAGTCGGCGACGATGGGGAGCTCAAACTTCGTGTCCGTGCCCGTTTCCAGCGGTTGATGTTCGACGTCGCCACCGCGCTTTTCCCTTGCGGCGTGCCGGCGGCGGTTGGCGACAAAATGTTTCAACGCTCCGAGCAGATAGGAACGGAACCGGCCGCGCTCACGCTCGGCGCCCGCGAACCCGTCCCGGGCGAGGAGGCTGGCGAAGAATTCGTGGGCCACCTCGCGCGGTTCTTCCGGGGCGCAGCCGGTGTGTTCGAGGAATGCGACCACGGGTCCGTAGTAGGCGGAGCACAGCTCGCTCAGGGCCGTGCGGGCCGCCTCGGACGAACCCCGCGCGGCGAGCACCTGGGTCCAGCGGGTGGTGACAAACGGGGCGGCGGCGGCGGAGTTCATGCGCTCAGGGAAGCGACTCGACCGGCGGTGGCGGCGCGGGCTGCTGAAGGGAAAGGTAACTCACCAGCACCAACCCACCTAGCACGGCCACCGGGATTAGGATCACCAACAGAACGAAGACTCCGCGGCGAATGAGCCAGATGCCGGGCAGGCCCAGAAGCAGGAACCCGGCAATCCCGATTGCCAGGGCCAGCGGACGGTTGGGACGAATAGCCCTGCCGGGCATGATCGGAGGGTCAATCAGTTCGAGCTTGCTGCCAATCGCGTCTGATTGGATCAGCCCAAGGGCGTCGTTGACCTGTTGCACAGCCTCGGCCGGCGTCGCGGCATCCCCATGCACCTCGAACATCCGGGTGAGCCGTATCGGCTGAAGCGAGAGCGCCTTGTTTTGGTTGAAACTTTCCCGCCAAAATTCCGGAAAGCTTAGCCGCGTCGGGGTATCGTCAATCTTGAACCGCAAGGTGGCGCGGAAAGCCGGGGGCGTCGTGATCACGTAGACCACGGCAACCAGCGGAATCAAGCAGCCGACAACCAACAGCCTGGCACCCAAACTTCGATTCGATCCGCCAAGGTGCGTCGCCGGGCTGACCGGCCGGGGCCGGGCGAACGCGAGCAAGGCCAGCCCACCGATGAGAAATGCGGCGCTGGAGATCCAGATGGCGAAGGAGAAAAACGCCTCGGCGGGCGCGGGATTCCAGCTCGAATCCTGCGCGATCTGGAACGCACTCCAGGCCCCGAAACCGCCAAGAGAAAGGCCCAGCAGGAGACACGCGCCACCCAGCCACTGCATCCAGCGCCGCGGCTTCGGGTCCGACGGTTCGGGGGGATCCCTTCGCAGCAGGAGCCAGAGTCCTCCGATGACCAGGGAGAACACCACAAGCAGGGCGCCCGAGTGATCCGGCTTCGGGACACCCTGTCCCAAGGTCCGTTCCAGCTCCTGGGTCCTCTGCGTCGCGGCGGCGAGTTCGCGCTGTAGTCGGCTGCGCCCGAACTCGTTTTGAGACCGCTGCGTTTCGTCCGGGGAGTTGTCGGTGCGCCTCGTCCACTCGGCCAACTGCGCCCGGAAATCCGCCTCCTGTCCTTTGGCGACCCCGAGTTGCACCACGGTTCCTTGGGTTTCAGCCTGGGCTTGGGCGTTGCGACTGGCGATCAGCCCCCAACCCAGCCCTAGCGCGCCCAGGAGGAGCAGCGTTCCAGCCACCCGGCTCCAGGGGCGGTGAGTCGAGGCGCCGTTCCGGTTCGAGCTCCGGACGAGGCGCCAGATCAGCCGCTGCCCGAAGAACCCGCCCAGCAGCATGAGCACGATGAAGGCGAGCGGAGCAAACAGACTGCCGCTGCCCGGACCGCCGTTCCTGAGGTTGAGGATCAGGAAGACCGCCAGGGCTGGAATAACGGAAGCCACCAGCATGAAGGCCCGGAGGCCGTTGTGGCCCGGCGGCACGGAAACGCTTTCGCGCGGCGTTTCGGCGGGTTCCGTCCCGGTGGCGCGCGCGACCGCGATGCGGAGGGCGGCGTGCCAGTCGGCAACGCGGGCATTCCAGGTCGAAGGCAGGGCAAACCAACCGTCCATCGGTGAGAGATAAACCTGCTTCGGCCGGCCTTCGTCCTCGTAGGTCACGCTGAGCAGGTCGATGCCCGCCGGGTTCATCGTGGCGGGATATTGGCCGATGCTGACGTCGCGGATGGCCGCGAGCGGTATGACCGTGGTCCCGCGGTCACAGGCGTGGGTGAGCTGATGTTCATCGAGCAGCAGTTGGCCGCGGGCCCGGCGGATGAAGAACTGACCTTCGAGCGTGGTCAGGTTCTCGGGCGTGGTAAGGAGACCGTTGGCGAATTTTGGCACCGGCGGTGTCGTTGACGGGAACTGCCTTCGAGGAAGTTTCACGGCAGGCGCGCGGTCCTTCCTCGCCGCAACGGCTTCCCGGATTGCCGCCAACCAGTCGGCGACGAATGAGTTCGTGTCCCAGGTCGGCTCCCAGGCGCCCTCGTTCGGAACAAAGCAGAGGCACTGCGAACGCCCTCGTTCTTCGAACGTCACCCGGATGAAATTCAGCCCATGCGGCTTCATGAACCGCGGGTATTCGCCAAGGCGGAGGTCCACGATGGCGCCCAACGGGATCACGGTTTCCCCGTTGGTCCCGACGAAGGTCAACTGGTCAGAATCCAGTGTGAGTCTCCCCTGGCCGCCATACATGTAGATGTATTTTCGCCAGAAGGAGTCCATGTGCTTCCCGGTTGTGAAATAGCTCCGCGAACTCTTCAGCACGCCCGGTGCGGAGGTGGCCTCTTCGGAGGCTGACGGCGAACTTTCATGGGGGGTCGAGACCACTGTCTCCACGTGAGTGCGAAATTCTCCGGCAGTCTGGAAACGGAGTTCCGGTTTCACTTTCAAGGCGCGCAGCACGATCTCGTCGAGCCGCACGTCAATCTGGACCTTGTGCGACGGCGGTTCGAGGCGGGCCCCAGGCAGTTCGCCGGTAAGCAGTTCGTAGAGGACCACGCCGAGCGAATAGATGTCGGCGCGATGGTCGGAGCTGCCGGATTGATCGCGCTGCTCGGGGGCCATGTATTGCGGCGTGCCGGCGGCGGTGTGGGCGGTGACGGGAAGAGTCACCTTTGCAGCCGTAGGACCCGACGTCAGGAGGCTCTGACTTTCAGAGGAAGATGGAGACTCGTTACCTCGTCTCCTACGTGATTCAGCGCCATCATCCGCACCCAGCATCTTCGCGATGCCGAAGTCGGCGATCTTGATGCGGCCGTCTTTGTCGAGCAGCAGGTTCTCCGGCTTGATGTCGCGGTGGACGATCCCCCGCTCGTGCGCGAACTGGAGCGCCATGCACACCGGCGGCACGATGGCCAGGGCCTGTTCGGGCGTGAAGCGGCCGGCCTGCATCGCCTGCCGCAAGTTCACGCCGTCCACGAACTCCATGAGCAGAAAGTAGAACCCTTCGCGCTCCTTCCCGTCCGGCGCCGGCGCAAAGCCAAAGTCATGCACCGTGACGATGTTCGGGTGGCTGAGCGCGGCCAGCGCCCGGGCTTCCTTGGCGAATCGTTCGGCGAAGGCTGGGTCGCGCTCACGTCCGGGCGCCAGCAGCTTGAGCGCGACGAGCCGGTTCAGCGATTTCTGCCGGGCGCGATACACCACGCCCATGCCGCCGCGGCCAATGAGTTCGAAGATTTCCAACTGCGGGAACGCGGCCGCGACCGTGGAGAGTTCCGGCAGCGGCGGTGGCGAACCGGCAGCTTCGCCCTCGGTGGCAAACGCGGCCCTGGCCAGCAGGCAGCGCGGGCAAAGGCCCTGGGCACGCCCCGGTTCCAGCGGGCGCTGGCAACCGGAACAGCAGTGGGACGAAGAGGAGGTGTCCATACGCGCTTTCCTGAACCGTGGCGGGCGCGGGGTTACCGGAAAAGCGCGGACTCTGGGATTCATCGCGGCGAGGTCAGGGCGTAACCGGACGACCGCGCCGCAATTCTGTCACCTCACCGACACAGCAAATCCCTTGCGAGCGTCGAGAATCCGCTTGCCCGGCCAAAGACCCCCAACATGATTTGCATCCTTGTTGGAACTTTCAAAAACCACCCACAATGATCCCATGAACTCCCGATTCTTCCTCCTCCCCCTCGGTTTGGTCCTCGCCTCAACCGTTCTTCACGCCCAACTGCTGAATGAGACGTTCAGTTATTCCGCCGGTGACTTGACTGCTGTCAGCGGCGGCGGATGGGTGAACCACAGTGGCACCGCCAATTTTGTCCAAGTCAACGCGAGCGGCGCAGCCGTGCTCCGAGGCGGAAGTGCGGAAGATGTGAACCGCACCCTCACCGGCGCACCTTATTCCGACGGCACCCTTTGGGCGTCCTTTGATCTGGACTTCAGCTTGGGGACAATTGCGGCCACTGGCGTAAACACCTATGTGCTCCATTTCAAGGACACCAGCACGGGATTCCGGGGGCGCGTCTTCATTGGTTCGTCCACGGCGGCTGACACGGACCTTTTCCGACTTGGAATCGAGAACGACGCCGGTGACGGAGCCACCGCGATCTTCTCTTCGGACTTAGACCGGACGTCCGTCCATTCCGTTACGGTCGCCTACGACATCACCGCCGGAACTTCGAAGCTGTGGGTGGATGCGCCCTCTTCAGGTCCGGCGACTGTTCAGGATACGACACCGCCAACGACTGTCGTTGCATCGCTGTCTGCGGTCGCGCTCCGCCAAGGCGGCGGCGCTACGACCAGCGGTAACTACGCGGGACTGCAAATTGACAATCTCGTCGTCAGCCATACCGCCGTTCCCGAACCTGAGGAGTGGGCGGCCCTCGCAGGTGCCGGCCTGATTGCCTTTGGAATCTGGCGGCGCCGCCGCTAAGCGAGGGTTCTCAGCTTCATCGAAGAAGGCCCGCTTCGGCGGGCCTTTTCCTTTCGTCGGCCGGCACCAGCTTCAGTGATACTCCTGCACCGTCCGCACGGCGTAGCCGCTCTTCTTCAGCGCGGCGATGGCCATGGCCGCGGCTTTGGCCCCGCTCAGCGTGGTGATGATGGGCGTGCCGGTGATCACCGCCGTGGTGCGGATGCGCACCTCGTCCTCACGCGGGGCCGCGCCGCTGGGAGTATTGATCACGAGCTGGAGCTCCTTGTTCTTGAGCAGATCCACCACGTTCGGGCGGCCTTCGAGCACCTTGAGCGTGCGCTGCACCCTGAGCCCGGCCTGCTCCAGCACCGTGGCCGTGCCGCCTGTGGCGACGAGTTCGAAGTCCAGTTCCGCGAACGCCCGCGCAATCCCGACGACGTGCGGCTTGTCCGCGTTCGACACGCTGATGAAGACCTTGCCCCGGAGCGGCAGCGGCGAGTTGGCCGCCATCTGCGCCTTGGCGTAGGCGACGCCCAGATCGGCGTCGAGCCCCATGACCTCGCCGGTTGAGCGCATCTCCGGTGAGAGCAGGATGTCCTGGCCCTGGAACTTGTTGAACGGGAAGACGGCTTCCTTGACCGCCCAATATTTCGTCCAGATCTCCTCGGTGAAGCCGAGTTCCTTGAGCGTCTTCCCGGCCATGACTTTGGCGGCCAGCTTCGCGAGCGGCTTGCCGATGGCCTTGCTGACGAACGGCACGGTGCGGGAGGCGCGCGGGTTCACTTCGAGCACATAAACCACGTCGCCCTTCACGGCGTATTGCACGTTCATCAGGCCGACGACCCGAAGTTCACAGGCCATGGCGTGGGTGTATTCGCGGATGGTCTGGATGGTCTTTGCGTCCAATGTGTGCGGGGGCAGCACCATGGCGGCGTCGCCGGAATGCACGCCGGCAAACTCAATGTGCTCCAGCATGCCGCCCATGACGATGGTGCCCTGCGCTGCGTCGTCGAACTGGCCGACGTCGGCGATGCAGTCCACGTCCACTTCGGTCGCGTCCTCGAGGAACTTGTCCACCAGCACCGGCCGGCCGGCGGAGATTTCCAGCGCGGCGTTCCGGTGGAAGTAGTCCCGCAGGTCGGCTTCGGAGAAGACGATCTGCATGGCGCGTCCGCCGAGCACGAACGACGGCCGGAGCAACACCGGATACGTGAGCCGGCTGGCCACGACGACGGCCTCCTCCACCGTGGTTGCCGTGCCGTTGGGCGGCTGCGGGATGTCGAGCTTGGTCAGCATGGCCGCGAACAGCTTGCGGTCCTCCGCGACCTCGATGCTCTGCGGAGATGTGCCGATGATGTTCACGCCGTTCTTCTGCAGGCCGAGGGCGAGGTTCAGCGGCGTTTGCCCACCGAACTGGGCGATGGCGCCCCAGCAACCCTCACGTTCGTAGATGTGGAGCACGTCCTCGAGCGTGAGCGGCTCGAAGAACAGCTTGTCCGAGGTGTCGTAGTCGGTGGACACGGTCTCGGGGTTCGAGTTGACCATGATGGTCTCGAAGCCGTCCTCCTTCAGGGCGAAAGCCGCGTGGACACAGCAGTAGTCGAACTCGATTCCCTGGCCGATGCGGTTCGGGCCGCCGCCGAGGATCATGACTTTCTTCTTCGGCGTCTGGGTCACCTCGTCGTCGCCGCGATCGTAGGTCGAGTAGTAGTAAGGAGTGTAGGCTTCAAACTCCGCGGCGCAGGTGTCCACCAGCCGGTAGCTGGGCACGAGCCCGATCGCCTTACGTTCCGCGCGGATGGCGTCCTCGGTGGTCCCGGTCAAATGGGCGATCTGGCGGTCGGAGAACCCGAGCGACTTGGCCTTGGTGAGCAGTTCTACGTTCATGCGTCGCGAATAAAAATCCGGCGAAGGAAACCGGACCCGGCTCCGGGTGTCGAGGGGAAGGAACAGGACCGACAAGGACGGCAGGCAGGTCCGGGGACTTTTTGCTCCCGCCCTGAACCAAATTCCCGGAGCTTCATCGCACATGATGGACAAAGCGCCCGCCGACCTTCCCCAGACCGCGACCTGGCGCGAACGGTTGTTGGCCCGCTGCGCCCGGGAGACTTCTTCCGGTCGCTTCATCCCGCAGATTGACGGGCTTCGGTCGCTCGCCGTGCTGGTCGTGGTTTTCTTCCACCTCGAAGAACAGCTCGGCCGGCCGGCGGCGGTGGGCGGCCTCGACCGGGCCCTCACGTCTTTCGTCCGCCGCGGCTATCTGGGCGTGCCGATCTTCTTTGCAATCAGTGCCTTTATTGTCGCGCTTCCCTTTGCCCAGCACTGGCTGAACGGGTCACGGCCGGTTGCCATCGGGCCATTTTACCTGCGCCGCCTGACCCGCCTGGAGCCGCCCTATTTCTTCAATCTCATCCTGCTCTGGCTGTTGGGGGCGATCCTGGGGCACTGGGCACTCTATGCGAGCGTTCCCAGCCTGCTGACGAGCCTCGTCTACCAACACAACCAGGTGTTTGGATATTTCAGCACGCTCAATTCGGTCGCGTGGTCGCTTGAGGTGGAGTTTCAATTCTACCTGCTGGCTCCGCTCCTGACCTTGGTCTTTGCCCTGCGACGCGACTGGTTTCGCTGGCTCGCCTGGGCGCTCGCCGGCTGCGCCCTGGTTCTCCTGCGTGACCCATCCAACCGACGGGTTGAACTCTCTTTACTGGGTCAGTTTGAAGCCTTCGTCGCCGGTTTGGTCGTGGTGGACGTTTACCTCACCCGCTGGCGGGGGCATTTGCCCGGCCGAGCCGGCTGGGATGTCGCGGGTTGTCTCGGTTGGGCGGGCTTCTTTGGCGTAAGCGGAATCACCGATCCCCTGCTGCGCGCCGGTGCCGGGACGGTCTGCCTGATTGCTGCCATCTTGGGATCGCTGGGTGGAATTTGGCTGGCCCGCGTGTTTGGCAACCGCTGGGTCTTCACCTTTGGCGGCATGTGCTACAGCTTCTACCTCTGGCATCAGGCTCTCCTCATCGAACTTGTGCCAAGGCTTCAAAAGTGGCTGGGGCTTCAGGGCAACCACCCGCTGCAGTTGGCGCTGGTTGCCGCACTGGCGTTACCGGTCGTTTTCGCATTTTGCACGGCCGTTTTCGTTTGGGTCGAAAAGCCGTTCATGCGTCGCGACTGGCCACGACGTCTTGGCGAGTGGCTCCGCAGCCGGCGACGCAGTTAGCGCAGGGCCGCCGTTTCCCCTCCCGCCTTGCCCCGGCCGGCGAGGGTCAGGATGGCCGGCAACACCGTCAGGCCGGCAATCATGCACGTCGTGGTGCCGGCGCCCAGCACCCAGCCCAGGCTGCTGATGCCCTGATGGTCGGCGATGACCAAGCTGCCGAAGCCGGCGATCGTCGTCAGCCCGGACACCAGCACGGCTTTGCCCGTGCTCTTGGCCAGGATGCCGGGGTTCTTTTCCTCGGCGAACCGGTTCAGGATGTGGATGCCGTTGGTCACTCCGATGCCGATCACCAAAGGCAGCATCATGATGTTCGCCGGGTTGAACGGGCGATCCAACCAGCCCATCACGCCGACGACCCAGATCGCGCCCAGCGCCACGGGCAGCAGCGAAAGCAACACCGCACTCACTCGGCGGAAATGGATGAACACCAGAAGCACGATCGCCCCCAACGCCCACCACGACGCCTCGACGTAGGAACTTCGGAGCAGTTCCGTGTAGTAGTAGAGCTGCACCGGCTCGCCCGTGGCCTTGGGCACGGCGGACTGCAGCTCCTTCACGAACTGCTCTTGTGGACCGCGGTCCCAGACGTTGGTCTTGGGATAGACCTGAATCAGGAAACTTCCGTCGAGACCGATGAAGCGGTTCCTCAGCGCCGCCGGCAAATCGGGCACCGTCAGGCCGCCGGCGGCGTCCTGATGCGCCAGGGCCGCGAAGGTTTCCCGAATGTCGTCAAACAGCGCCTCCTGGTAGCGGCCCAGTTTTTCGGATGCGCGCTGCTTTGCCACCCCGTCACCGCGGAACATGGCCCTTGTCAGGTCGAGGAGCGCCGCCCGCAGCGACGTCAACTGGGCGAGCAGCTCGGCGCGGTCGGTCTTCGCCACTTCATCCGCCGCCAATCCAAGATAGCCATGGAGACCAAACAGGGTCTGGTTCAGGTCAGTCAGGTCCACCGGCCGGCGGTCGGGCGCCGGAAAGCGGATGGTCCCGACGGCGTTGGTGATCTGCCGGATCAGTTCCAGTTTGGGCCGCGCGTCCTCGACCACGAACCGGGCCATCGTTTCGGTCGAACCCACGGAGGGCAGCTCCCTCAGCCTGGCCGCCATCGCCATCGCCTCGGTTGCGTTGGTCGCCAGCACGGCGCCGTAAAGGGCGGACTTGTCGGAACTCTCGAGCAGCTTCTTCTCAAAGATGACCGCCGGCAGGCTCGCGCTCTGGAGGTTCAGCAGGTTGTAGTCGAACCGCAGTCTTAGGAGTCCGGGAATGCACAGCAGCGTCAGCACCGTCGCGATGCCGAGGACGGTCCAGGGGCGATCCAGCCAGAGGCGCTCCAACCGCGCCCGGACCTCCGCCGGTTTCCCTCCGGCCTCGACGGCCACCGCCGCTTCAGCGCGCAACGTGGCCGCCCCGAACGCCTCGTCGATGACGTTTTGCCGGCGTCCGCGAAGCAGCAGCACCGGCAGCAGCGTCATCATCGGAACCAGGCAGATGATCAGCCCGCCGCCGGCGATTAGGCCCATCTCGGCGATCCCCCGGAAACCCGTCAGCGACATGGCGAGAAACGCCCCCGCCGTGGTGAAGCAACCCGTAAAGATCCCCTGGCCGGTATTCACCATCGCCCGGTTCATCGCCACCGCCTCGGATTCGCCCCGGCGGATTTCTTCTTCATAGCGCGTGATGAGATGCACCCCAAAGTCGATCGCCAGACCGATCAGCATCGGCACAAACGTGATCGTCAGGATGTTGAGGTGGCCGATCACGAGGGTGGTGAAACCCATCGTATACACGAGGCCGACGACCAGGCAGAGCGTCGCCTTGAGCGGCCGGCCGGTGGCCCGGTAACCGAAGATGAAGATCAGGGCGCAGAGGACCAGCGACACCACCGTGGCCTTGGTCGTGTCGGCCTGGCTCTGCTGCATCTCGTCGTATTCCAGCACCGTGCCACCCGTGACACCCAGGTTGACCCCGCCGACTTCGGTCCGGGTGACGCTCACCAGTTCGCGAAACAGCCGGACGGATTCCGAATTGATCTTCGCCTGCCACGCGTCGCGGGCCGTCTTGGAACCGCGTTTCTCGGGGGGCAGTTCGTCGTCAAACACCATCCTGGGGCGCGCCGTAACCAGATAGATCCGGCCGGCGGCAAAGGTGACATACTTCGCCTTCTCCGCCTCCGTGCCCGCGCCGAACAGGGCATCCACTCCCGGCGACGGAGGCACCCCAGGGCGCCCTAGGCTCTGCTCCGCGCGCCGGACGATCCGCTCCAACGCCGGCAGGGCCTTCAGCAGCGATTCCGTCTGCGCGTTCTCCTGCCGACCACCCGTGCGGATCGCGGTGTTTACCCGCTGGAACAGCGTCACCAGATTCGAGGCCGAAGAGAACTGGTTCAGGAACGGCCGGTAATCGGTCAGCGCCTTTTGCAGATCGTGCAGGTTGGTCTCCGAGAGGAAGAGCAGCGCCTTCGGTCCCATCAGCTTCAGGTCGCCCTTGTAAAAGACGTCGGTGAAGACATTGGTCGGATTGCGGCCGGAGGAGTTGGCCTCCAGCCGGGCGGCGAGCCTTTCGACAAACTGGCGGTTCTTTTCCAGATCCTCGGATTCAACGACCGCCACGAGATCGTCCTCGCCGGGGAACTGTTTCTTCAGCGCCAGGAAGTTTCGGTGATACTCCAGTTTGGAATCGACGAGGCTGTTCCGGTCCATGTCGAACTCGAGGTGAGTCCATGTGAACCAGATCGACACCGCAAAGAGCACAACCTGCGGACCCATGACCCAGGCCGGCTGCGTCATTACAAACGCGGCCAGCCGGCGAAGCAGGCGGACGGACAGCGTAGCGTTTTCGGCACCCATGCGGTGAACCCTAGGCTACCAACCCCACCCGGCCGGACCTACTAAAAAGCCGGCGACCCAAACCACGAGACCGGAGCGCTACTTGGCGAGAAAGCCCTTGGGTTGGGCGGGCCTGGGCGCCCCAAACGGCAGCGTATCCGGTGTCACCCGCACATCGGTGGTCAGCTTGAGGGGGGAAGCCGCCCCAACGTCGTAGGTGAGTTCGAGAAAGTAGGCGGTCCAGCCCTTCTCGGCCCGCGGCACCTTGGCCGAATATTTTCCGTCGGCATCCGGGGCGACCGGGGTCGAGTGATAGATCGGACCCGCAACTTCCAACCGGAAGTCGCGCACCGCGTCGTTGTGGGCCTGCCAGAGGAGCACCTGTCTCGGCTTGTCCACGGGGGTGACGGTCAGGGCACCATCCGCACCGTGCTGCCAGGCGAACTGCGGCAACGGCAGTTTGTTCGCCGTGACGTGCTGCCAGGCCAACAGAGTTTCATAGGCGTCGCTGTTGCGCATCGAATGGTCGGTGTTGGGCACATATCTGAGATACTTCGGGCCGACCAACTGGCCGAAGTAGAACTGCGAGGAGTCGGGCAGGAAGAACTGGTCGCCGCAGGCGTTCAGGATGAGCTTGGGCATCGTGAGTCGGTCGCGGTAGCTGAACGGATCCTCGATGGCGTAGAGCGCCTTCGATTCGGGCGTCCCAATCCAGTCCATGATCTTGTGCTCGGTGTAGTTGCCCACCGCCGGGGCAAAGAAGCCGTAGGCCTGATAATGGTGTTTCATCGACTCCTCGGTGTTGAGGACATCGATCACGATCGGCGCGATCGCCACCACGCGGTCGTCAACGGCCGCTGTGGTCCAAGTGGTCCAGCCGCGCTTCGAGCCGCCGGAGACGACGAACTTGTCCACGGTTACCTTTCCACCGCCATCGCTGCCGAGAAAGGTGGTGACCGTGTCCATCGCCCGGACGGCCGATTTCGTCATCGGCAGGCGCGCGGGCCATTTCTGATCGCCGGTGCGGAGAAACTTGTCCCAGGTGTAGGCAATCAGGTCGTCCTCCGTGCGTTCGACGCCGTCATTGCCGAAGATCAGGGGCTGGTTGGGCACCATCTTCAACTCGGCCACGACCGACTTCGTGGCCTTGGCGATGCGGATCAGTTCAGCGGAAGGGGTGGGCGGCTTGACGCCCTTGTTGTTCCCGCCGGAGATGAACAGAAGCGCGGTGTCGTGAGCCAGGTTGTCCGGCTTCACGACGAGCAGCCAATGCTCCCACTTGGTGCGGTTGACCTCGTTGGTGGTGAGCCATTCCTGCGAGGTCATCTTGATCGCGTAGCCGGTCGCGCTGTCGTCGCGCAGCGAAATGGCCATCTGCCACTGATAGGCCGGATCCGGCTTGGCGACGTAGCGGTCGAGCGCGGTGAGGGCGGCACTGGTCCGGGGCTTGGCCTGACCGGGCAAGGTGGCGACGAACGCCAGACATGCGACCGCGGGGAGGAACAGGGAACGAATCCAACGCTGGGACATCCCGGTGAGCGTGCCGGGGCGCGGCGAGCGGGAGCGAGCGAAAAGGACTGCCGCAAGCAGGTGACACCGGACGGCCGGCCTGATCTCAGGCCGGCCGTTACCGAAGCCACGGGGGAGGTTGTCTGCGGCTACTGCGGCTCAATCCGGAAGAAAAGCGCGGCGCCGCCAATTGCGGCGTCAAACGTGCCGGCCGCGTTGGCCGAGGTTGCCTCGCCAACGGAATTCCAAGTGCTGCCGGCCAGCGACGGACTCGAGTTGATGCGGTAGGTGCGCCCAGGTATCGCTGACCAGCTCAGCATCAGCGAACTGCCGTTCAACTGGGGCGGCGCAAAAGTCAGGGGGCGGACATCCACCGTCATCGGCCCGCTGTCCGCGGTGGCGCCGGGGCTGGCGACCCGGACCGTGTAGGTGCCGGAGTTGTCGGATGTTGCCGGGCTCAAAAGCAGTTCGGCCTGATTCGAATTCGGCACCGGCTCGCCGTTCCGTTTCCACAGGTAGGTTAAGGGCGCAGGCCCGCTGGCCGTTACGTTGAGGCGAACGGTTTCGCCCACGTGAACCACCACGGGATTCCCCGACTGGGCCGTGATGACCGGCGCCACCGTCAGCACAGCCGAGGCCTCGGCGAAGCCGCCGGCGTTGCTGACACGGACCGTGTAGGTGCCGCCGCTGTCTACGGCGACCGGGTTGAGTGTGAGCGTTGCGCCCGTCTGCCCGTTCAACGGGGAACCGCCCTTGGACCATTGGTAGGCGAGCGTGCCGCCCCCGGTGGCGGACACGGTGAACGTGGCGGAACCCCCGACGGCCACGGTGGCATTCGCCGGCGGGGTGCCAATGGTCGGGCCGGTGACGGCGACGGCGTTCACGGTCAGCTTGGCGGTGGCGCTGAGCTTGTTGCCGCCGCTGTTGGACACGCGGACCTGATAGTCGCCGGTGTCCGTGGTCTTGGCCGGATTAAAGGTGAGGGTGGCATTGGTGGCGCCGGGGGTCGTGAGGGGCACTTCCACGCCGTTTTTGATCCAGCGGTAGGTCAGGGCCGGGCCGGTGGCGACGACCGCGAGCGACTCGCTTTGGCCTTCGTCCACGGTGACCGGCTGGGGCTCGCCCGTGATGACGGGAATGCCTTCGACAATCGTAAAAGTCACATCGAAGGTCGCCCCATTCACAGTGGTCGTGGAGTTCTTCCAACCGCTGATCTTAGCCTGAAAGGTTCCCGCCTGGGTGGGCACGCCTCCGATTGTTCCGAAGGTCGCGGACAGCAGGGTGATGCCCGGCGGCAGACCGCTGGCCCGGTAGTGGTTCGCGGTGCCTTGAGCCGAACTGCTCACCAGGACCCGCATCCCAAAGGCCGTTCCGTTGGTGCCACGCGGAGCCGTCGTCGGGTTGGCCCCTTGGGTCATGGTGATTCCGGTGGCGCCGGACACGGCGTGGAAGCTGCCCGCCACCGCAGCCGCTCCCGCGGCCCAGCGGATGATGGCCATGATGGGCGAGAGGAGCGCGGTGGTGTCGGCCACGGCCACGCGGACCGTGGGGGCCAATTGAAGGAACACCGAGAGCAGCAACGAGGCGATTCGGGTGGAATGCATAGGTCGGAAATTCAAAGTTGAAACACGCTAACGGCAGTGCCGGGAACCGGTGGGCGAGCGGACCCGGCAGTCCGTTCGGCCAGTTCCCGGCCCTTTAGCACGGGACATACCGGGAGACCGGCGGGGTTGAAGTTCAGTTACAACCGCAACCGCCCCCGCCCACCCCCCGTCCTCCGGTCGCGGCTTCACGGCTGAAGAACATGTGCTCGGCCAAGGCCAGACCGGCCGGGTCGCGGTCCGGCCGCATGGTCAGGTCACCCATATATCGGCCGAATTGGCGCTGGGGAACCGGTTTGGTGCAGCCGGTCGCGAGGAGCCCGGCGAGGCCGGCGACGACGCAGAGAAGTTGGCAGGAACGGTTCATACGGGCTTGGGACGCGGTCACTTCTTGAGCAAGGACTCGATCTTGGCGGCCAACTCCTTCTTGGTCTTGTCGCCTTCGAAACCCGATTCGGCCAGTTGCACCTTGCCCTGCCGGTCGAGCAGGAAGCTCACGGGAATGCTGTCGATCTTGAGCTGCTCCGCCAATTTGCCCTTGGCGTCGCGCAGGATCGTGAACGGCACCGGCGACTTTTTGAGGAAGGCATTCATGTCGGCCCTGTCCTCGTCGAGGCTGATGGCCACGACCATGAAGCCGTCAGGCCCATATTTATCCTGCAGTTCCTTGAGCGCCGGGAAGGACTTCTTGCAGGGCCCGCACCACGATGCCCAGAAGTCGACCAGCACGACCTTGTTGGCCAGGTCGGGCACGGTGCCCTCCAGACCGGCTCCGGCAAGGCTGGGGAAGGGTTCCCCGACCTTGGGGGTGCCGGCCCAAAGCGTGGTAGTGAGGGTGAGGGTGAGGGCCGCGAGCGCGGTCAGGACGTTACGAAGCAATGTATTCATGGAAGCGGTGACTTTGCAGAACTTGAAATTCGGTGGTGATGGCGCCGGCCACGCCCGCAGTGGACTCGATCAGTTTCAGGCCTTCCGTCGGTCCCAGCACGAAGGCGGCCGTGCTCAGCAGGCCCGCCTGGGTGCAGGACGGTGCAATGACGCTGACCGCCCGCACCGCGGTGGCCACGGGCCGGCCCGTTCGCGGATCGACGATGTGACCGTAGCGCCGGCCGTTTAACTCAAACTTGCGGACATAGTCTCCCGAGGTGGCGACGGCCGCATCGCGCACCGCCACCCCACACCAGCAGGAGCCGGGTTTCGCGGGGTTTTCCAAGCCGATATGCCAGGCCGGCCGGTGGTCCGGCGGCGGACCGGAAACGCGGACGTCCGCTCCTAAATCGACCAGGACGCTTCCGAAACCGGACTGCCTCGCCAGGAGCACGACCTGGTCTACGGCGTATTCCTTGCCCATGCCACCGAGGTCGAGGCTCATGCCTGCCCGGGGCAGCCGGATTTTTCCCGGAGCCCGTTGGACCCACCGCCAGCCGACCAATTCGCGGGCGGCGGCGACTTCCCCGTCGCTGGGCAACGTCGCCCGGGGCTCCTTCCAGTTCCACAGGCGGATCACCGGGAGCGCCGTGGGATCGAAGATGCCGCGGGTCAGGAAATTCAGCTCGTGGCAGAGGCCGAACAACCGCTCCGCCTCCGGATCCAGCGCCAGCCAGTCGCCGCCGGCGGCCCGGTTGATCTGGCTGATCAGCGAGTCCGGCAGGAACCGGGAATACTTGGCCTCGAATCCGGCCACCCAGTTGAGCGCCGCGCCGAAGAAGGAGTGCGCCGGGCCCGCCGCGCCGCCCACCACGATCCGGCAGGTGGTGCCCAGGGCGCGAAAGACGACTTCGTGGCCGCCGTCCTTTGCCGTGGTTTGGGCCGAGGCGCGGAGGCGCTGCGCCACGGCGGCGACCCTGAAGTCGGCGACCGGCACCGGGGCTTGGGCTGGGGCTGGGGGCGGGGCTAGAACCATATCGTGGCTCCCACGGTGAGCACATGGGCCGTCGGGTAGGTGCTGTCCAAGGTCACGCCGTCAAGCCCTTCCATCACGTAGCGCTTATAGCTGGCGGTCAGCGAGACGTGCTCATGCACCCGGATGTCGGCCGTCAGCCCGTAGGTGAAGGTGTTGAGCCGCGACAGCCGGTAGTCCGAGGAGTAATGCTTCGGATGGGCGGGCACCGTGAAGGTGCCGGTCGCGTCGCCCGGGAACGCCGGATCGTCGGCGAAGAGGATGGTGAACCCGTCGCTCTGGGCCGCGCCGACCGCGCCGGCGGGCAGGTTGGGATCGCCCGCAAACTGCAGGGCGTAAAAGTCGGCGGCGGACTGATGATGGATGCGGAAAAAAGGTGAAAGCGTGACCCAGGGATCCATGTCCCGACCGCGTCGCCCGAGCTTCTGGTGCCAGGCGATTTCCAGGGTGTGGGCCACCACGCCCCAGTCGTCGCGATGGAACCGGTAACTGGCCTCCGCAGCGCCCCGCACGGCATCCACGTATTGCAGCAGGCTGACGTAACCCACCTGCCGGAAGCGGGAATCCGGCCGGAGTTCGGGCGAATTCACGCCCACCGTGGTCGGGTCGTAGAACGAGATCGGGTAGCTGTAGGAGAAGTTCACCCCCTTGTAGGGATCGGTCAGGTAACCGCGGGCGTAGCCCAGCGTCAGGTTGACCGTGAGCACCGTCCGCGGCGTCAGGATTTGGCGGACACCCACGAGGATGTCCGTGGTCTGCTTGGACTGGAAGTCGGCCTGGAAGAATCCCTTCGCCTCGTCCCAGTTCTGGGCCACGCCGAGGTTCAGGGCGGTGTTCCGCTGGTTGAAGTTGATCGTCTGGTTCAGCGCCAGGCCGAGGCTTTCGTAGTCGCTCTCCTTGCTGTAGGCGACCTGCGGCGTGGTCACGAACCGGCCGTGTTTGCCGTCCGGCTCCTCACCATAGGAAATGGCGGTCTCCAGGCTGCCGGCCCGGCGGATGTCCTGAAGCACCACCGTGGGGACCTGCGGGTCGCCCGGCGCCGGCGGGCCGCCGGTGGGTGTGGCGCCGGAGATGGCGTCGTGGACAAACTGCCCCTTCACCGCGACGTGCGAATTCAGTTCCGCTTCCACGTAGGCTGCGTGCGTCTGGATCTGAATCCGGCCGTCGTCCTCTGCGTAGTCCTCGTAACGGTAGGCAACCCGGTCCTCGGCGCCGGCCCGCTGCAGGTTCGCCAGGGTCAACAATCCCGCCACCAGCACCGCCAAGCCGGCCGGCCGAGGTCGTGAAGCCGCTTCAATTCCGGGGGATGAGGAAATCATACGGACAGACACTGTGACGGGTTGGCGAACAAAAGGATTACCCAACAACGAAAGGAATTCATTGGCCCGCTCAGCGCGCATTCCCGGCTAACGCTTCTTGGGATCGAGGTTTTCGGCCAGTTCGGCTTCGGAAATGGGGTCCACCACCCCGGCCTTCGGCACTTCAACCTTGGCGATCCAGAGCAGCGCATTGAGCAACACGCGCCGCTGGCTGGCGTCGCCCCAGTTCGCGTGCGTGTGGCCGCCGGTAAAGCCGAAGCTCCGGCCGCCGTTTTCCCGGTCAAACAGCCACATCATCGTCTCCACCCGGCCGCTTTCGGCGATGATGTGTTTGTAGGGGCCCGGCGGATACACATAGGGACCCTTGCGCACATCGTCCGAAGGTTTCGCCACCAGGATCGGCGTGAGCCGGGCCTTGGCCTTTTCGTCGGGCACCCAGCGCATGTTGAAATACCATTCGTCGTGCGTTGCAAAGGCCTTCACCCCCCGGGTCACTTCATGTTCCGGAATGGGACCGAAACTCGGCTTCCACATCGGGTTAACCGAGAACTGATGCTCGTAATAGCCCCCCACCCACCGGTGCATCGCCTCACCCGGTTCGCCCTTCGGCACTTCGACGCCGTAATGGGCAAAGCCCAGACCGACTCCTTTGGCCGCGAGTCCGTCGATGAACCTGAGCCGGTCGGCCTGGATGGCCGGATGCCCGCCACCGCCGTCGGCGTAGATCACCACCGCGTCGGCGTTTGCCAACTGGGCATTGTCATCCACGGTCCTCTCGCCTTCCACCTTGGTCGGCCAGCCGTTGGAGAAAACCTGCACGCTGACCCCGGGAACGGCCGCGAGCGCCTGCTGAAACAGCAGGCAGCCGGCGCGGAACTCATGCATGCCCGGCGGATGGCTGGGCCGACCCGCGAGGAGAACGAGGCGTTTGTCCGCCGCGTGGGCGCTGAAGGCCAACCACAGTCCGGCGAGGGCAAGCAGGGGTTTCATGAATGGATGCCGGAAGCTTCGGTCAGCCTCGCCGCTGGGCAAGCGTCTTCTGCTGCCCGGTCCCCGCCAAGGTTCCGGTGGCGCGTCTGTCCACCCGCTGTGGTATCGCTCTCGCATGCCAATTCCCGCCCCTGAACTGATTCAGCAGGCCCGCGCTGTCGCCCTGCAGGCCTACGCCCCTTACTCCCGCTTCCGCGTCGGTGCCGCGGTGCAAACCGAGCGCGGAGTGTTCACGGGTTGCAACGTCGAGAACGCCAGCTACGGCCTCTGCCTGTGCGCCGAACGTTCCGCGCTGGCCTCGGCCATCGCAGCGGGCGCCCGGCAGTTTACGGCCCTGGCGGTGACGTGTCTCGATGCCAAGGAGAACCTCGGACTGAAGGGCCGCACTCCCTGCGGTGCCTGCCGTCAATGGCTGCTGGAACTCGCCCCGGACGCTGTCGTTTGGGTCGATGGCCACGAACATCCGTTCAAGGTCCGGGACCTGTTGCCCAATGGGTTTGAGCTCGGGTAGCGCCACGGTGACGGCATCCCTGGGGCGGGTGGGGTTACACCCCATGGGAAGTCCGGCGACGAAGCACCATGGTCCCTCGTGGATTGGTTGCGGACTCTGTTTCGCCACCGGGTGGACGACCAAGGTTCGGCCCTCCCGGCCGGATGAGGCCGTGTCTGCCGCCATTCCTTCCCGCGCCGGGCTCCGGAGCTCCGGCCCCGGGATCACTCTCGCCGTCAACCATCACCAGCATCATCATGAAACAAGCCAAGCTCATCCTTCTCTCCCTCTCGGCCGTCGCCCTCCTCGCCGGTTGCGATCAGCAGAAGGTTTCGGTCGAAGACCGCAAGGACGCCACCAAGGACGCAATCGACGTTCGCAAGGACGCCGTGGACGCCGCCGCCAAGGAGGCCAAACGCCAGACCGAGGCTAACGCCACGACCGAGAAGGCCCGCATCGAAGCCAAGAAGGACGCCACCCAGGCCCAGCTCGATGCCGACAAGAAGAAGGCCGAGGCGGAAGCCCGGGCGGAAAAGGCGCGGATCGAAGCCGAGAAGAAGTAGCCGGTCCCGGACCGTTTGACCGGCGCTCAGCGGGAACGATGCCGTCGGAGCGCGGACGGTCTTCGTCCGCGAGTGGCGAGAGCCGTATCGGGATGGCGTCTGAGCAGGGGCGATTGAGCGCCCTGAACAGTGCCCCTGCGAAGCTGTTCTGCGCTGGGGATTGCTTCCGGCACCGACCCGCGGACGTGACCGTCCGCGCTCCTTTCAACGGCATCGTTCCGGCTCAGCTTCGCGCGTTCGTCGATGCCAGACTCAGCTCCCGCACCACCTCGTCGAGTAAAGCCGCTTCCATCTCGACCAGGTGGCTGCGTTCCGGAAAGCGGCCCGTGTTCACGTCGGCGACGTATTCGCGGAAGGCCGCCTGGCGTTCCGCCTGCAGGCGACGGTGTTCGGCGGCAAAATTCCGGTAGGCTTTCGCGTGGCGCGGCGCGCGTTCGTCGTAGTCGCCCAAGATGTCGTCCGAGAACAGGAACTGGGTGTCGCAGCCGCTGCCGGAGCCAAGCGACATGAGCAGCATCCGGGTCTGCGACGACAGGAAGCGAGCCAGGTTGTGCGGCACCACTTCAAGCTCCGCCGCGTAGGCACCGGCATTCTCCAACTCCTTCAGGCGGCGGTGCAGTTCCTTTGCCTCGGTCACGGTCTTGCCAATCGCCCGGTAGCCGGTCCAGGTGACATGTCGCGGGACCAATCCCAGATGTCCGACGACCGGCACGCCTTCGCGCGCCATCGCCTCGATGATCCGCGGACTCGCGGAACAATAGACGCTGCTGGCGCCAAGCTCGAGCGCGCGGAAGGCGACGCGGATCGCCTCCTCCGGGGACGCGAGCCCGTGCGGAGTGGCGCAGGAGAGGAAACTCTGCGGCGCAGCGGCGACCAACAGCGGCAAACGCGCCTGCGCCTCCGGGCTGTCAAAGCTGCAGCTCATCAGATCCACCCCGGCTTCCTCAGCGGCGGCGGCTTCTTCCGGGGACTTGACGTGGATGTGCGTCAGGACGCGTCGGCCCTTGAGCTGCTGAAGATCGTAGACCGTGTATTTTTTTCTTGGGCGTAGCATGGCAGACGCAGGTGGGACGACGGCGGCAGTTTGGGGCACCCGCCTTTCCGGTTCCAGCCCTCAATCCGTTCCGGCGATGCCGACGGCTGATTGGGCCTTCTTCAAGGGATTCGGCGGGCGCCATCCTCCGGCAACGGCGTTTGCCTCCCGGAGGGCCAACGGTGCCGCAACCGCAGCTGCCGGTTGGAACCCATTCCTAAACGGTCTAATACCATTTCTTAGAGACCGTCGGTAACAACTGTGGGCGGTTTCCCCCGGAAACCGCTGCGGGTTGCGGGGCAACCCGCCCACGGTTTAGGCCGGATGTCTTCGGGAAACGGTATAGATCGCGCGTTGACGCAGCAATTCCCGGAAGCATCGGGCCCAGCTTCAGTCCGGCGGTCCGCGCATCCCCGCAGAGCCGTTGCAAAGCCGGCCATGCATCCCGGCCGTCCTGCCCCTGATCCTGAAAGGAGAACGGCAGCGGGTTCGGCCTCATCCTGACTTCCCTCAAGGCGCGGGCTGTGTCCGCAGCATCACCTCGTTGCGCCGGAGAAAGGCTGGCGTCCAAGGGGGATCAAAGTAGCCATACACCGGCGAGGGGTCCGCCTTCAGCCCCTGTCCGGCCAGCCAGCTTTGGAGGCGGGCCAAAGCCCTGGCCTCGTTCTCGGCACTGCGACCCCCACGAAAGCGCAAGACCGCGAACCGGCCCGCCTCCACTTCCCGCACCGCCAACGAGTTTTCCTCCGGCTTCGGCACCTCGCCCGCCTTCAGCTTCGCCGGCAGGACGAACGCCATGGTGCGGTCGGTGTCGCTGCCCGACATGAATACCGGCGTGGTCATCGCAATCTTGCGTCCGTCTCCGTTGCGTCCCGTAATGAACCGAAAGAGGCGGCGGAAGCTGCCGTCGGATCCGTCCCCTTCCCGCGCCATGGACGTTTCCACCACGGTCAGCGCGGGATAGTCGCGCACTTCGAATTTCCCCTCCTTGCGGATGACCCCGTAGGGCGCGGACTCGTAGCCCGCCCGGGTCGCTTGGCAGCCAGCCCAAGTGAAGGCTATTGCGACACCGAGCAGAACTACCGGGACAATCTTTGACTTCACCCGCTCATCTATAGGCGGATTTTCCCGTTTCTCCAATGGGTCCGGCGCCGACCAACCCGGTCCCGATGTGCCCGGGTTCCGACCGAAGTCGCATTGCCGGCGCCGGTGGATGTGTTTACCCGAATGAAGTCGGCGCCGACCGGCCTGACCGGGTCCGGTTTTGCGGGGCTTCTGGCGGAAGCAGGACCGAATTTGGTTGGTGCGCAGGTTGTGGCTGTAGGCCGCTCGCTTCCGGCTGGGTCATTCAACCCCAACATCTCGCTCTCTCGCCGGGAGAAAAAAAAGGCGCCCGTTGCGGGGCGCCGCTTACCGACGTTTTGCAAGTCGGTTCAGGGCAGCGGCAGCAGCTCAATGTCCCGGAACTGAACCAGCATCGGCGGACCCACGTGGATCTGGAGCGCGAGGATGCCGTCCTTCGCGGCCTTGGATTCCTGCAGATCCACCACATCGACCGTCATGTGGCCGTTGATGAAATGCATCAGATGATTGTCCTTCGCCACCACGTGATACTCGTTCCAGTCCTCATGCCGGATCGCCGCCTGGATGTTTGCCGAGTCGTCCAGCTTGCCGACGACCTGCACCTTGGTCTGACCATTCACATCCTTGATCATGGTGCGTTGACCGCGTTCGGCGAGGATGCCCCGGCCGCGTTCCTCGTAGAGAATTCCGCTGTAGGTCTTGCCCGCCTCGAAATCGGCCTGGTAGCCGCCCAC
>JAYUSF010000346.1:0-9955 GCA_043755815.1 Verrucomicrobiota bacterium | reverse complement strand
TAGGGGCGCAGGTCGGCTTTCACCAACTCCGGCAGCTTCGTGTCGGGCACGCCCTTGAAGCCGTTCAGCTTTTCCTTGAGGGCCGCCACGGCCTTGGCCGTGCCCAGTTCCGCGAGGGTTTCCTCATCGAGCTGGGTGGCGTGGATGAGCGACGCCTTCTGGGCATCCGGATCCAGACCATCAAGGCCCAGGCTCGCGGCCGTTTCGTGGGCCTTTCGGTTGGCATCCACGTCGATCTCGACCCAGCCGCCATCGGGCAGCTTGACGAAGCGGGTGGTCGAAGCCGCGAGTCGCTGGAGGTCGGCGTGGGAGAGCTTGAGGCCCTCCGCCTCCCATTCCGCGCTGACGCTCAGCCAGTCGATGCCGGAGCCTTTCAGCACGAGCTTGGGTTTCACCAGGCGGCGGTTGAGGAACAGACGTTGAAATGGAGGATTGCCAAGGAAGTCCGCCTCGCGCGGCCGGTCCGCCCAGGCACTCGCAAGGGCGCTGAGGAAGTGCTCGTTGGCGTCGCCCACCCAGAGGCCCGGATCGGGCGTGAACCAGTCCAACTGCCCGAGCCATTGGATGGAGGCGGTAATCCGCACGTCGTCGAGCACCTCGGGCCGGTCGGCCTGCCCCTTGGGCGCCTTGGTCCGCGCCCATTCGTGCCCGTTCCACTGCCACTCGGTGCCGTCCAGGTCGCTGACGGCCAGCAGACGCAGGCGGACCACCTCGTCGGCGAGTTCGAACACGAACTGCGGCTTCGCGGCGTGGGTGATGCAGAGCTGGCTCCAGTCGGTCTCGGTCGGGGCCACGGCCGCCTCACCCGTCACCGGCGTGCTGCCATTTTTCCGGCTGCCCGATTTGGAAGACTGCGAACGCCGCAGCTCGGTGAGCAAGCGATGTGAAAGCTTCTTCACCGGCAGCACCGGCCTTTCGGCCCAGGCGCCCAGCAACGACGCCGGCGGAGCGTTGCGCAGGATGTAGAACTCGTCGTCCACCAGGACGATCACCGGCTGCCCGACGAAGAAGCGGCAGTCCTTGAGCGGCCGGTTCTGGCCATCGGGCAGGGTCAGCAGATGCGTGAAGCTGAGGTCGCCCTCGATCGTATCGAGGTGCGGCTTGAGTTCGACGAGCTGGCCGTGGAACTGGAGGTTCTTGGCCTGGCCCAGCAATTCGAGCCGGGAGCCATGCGCCCACATCGCGAGCCAGGTCAGCAGGTCAGCGCCGTCGAGGATGAGCATTTCGCCCTCCCCGACCTTTTCCGACCAGTTGCCGTGCAGCCAGTCGATGACGGCCCAGTCCTCGGCGGGAAAAAGCTCGGCCTCATGGGCGGCGCGGGTGCGCAGTTCGCAGAGGTCGGACAGGAACCGCTCCTTCTCGCCGGAGCGGGAGCGGAAGAGGATGAACTTCACGGCCAGCCGCCACTGGTTCTTTTCGGCCGCGACGCGCTGGGGTTCGCAGATGACGCGCAGCCCGGCCTTGGGGGCGTCGAGATGGGCGTGCGTGGCGGGGAGCAGCCAGCTTTCGAGCTCCTGGACGAACTCGGTTTCCTTCTCCGACTGTTCAACTTCCTGAAAGCGGTCGAAATTCGCATGGGGCAGCAGCTCGGTCGGGAGGGACCGGTTCGCGCGCAGGAAGAGCATCGCGACCTCCTCCATCCGCGTCTTGCCCTGGACACCCTGGATGCGGGACCACCAGTCGGTCGCGCCGAAGTCGCTGCGGCGGAGGGCCAGCTTTTCGAGATAGTCATCGAAGAGCAGATAGGCCCGCTGGGGGTCGGGACAGGCGGCCAGATTCTTCAAGACGGCCTCGCGCACGGCGACCTTGTCCTTGGAGTCGGCGAGCTGCCGACGCAGGTCGGCAAAGTCCCCATAAGTCGAGTTGAGCACCTTGTGGTGCGCGTCGTATTTGGTGGCCGCGACCACCGGTTTGGTGGTCGTGCGGGTCGAACGTATTCCTCTAGGCATGTCGCATTCCTGACTGCATTGGCAGCAAAGTAGGCCGGATTCTATCCGTGAAAGGGCCGGGGACGGTCAACAAGGAATTGTTTTCGCCTCCGCTGCGGCGCGGAGAAACCGGCCGCAAGTGCAAGCGGCAAATTGAAAACCCGCCCCGGCGCAGCCGCGGGGCGGGTTTTAAGGGACCGGTTTTTCAGACGCAAACAGCGCTGCTCTTCTCCGGATCGAGGCCCAGGTCAAGGATCGCCTGCGCCACCAGCGAGGCGGGGATCGCGCCCTGTTGGGACAGCTTGTAGAGCGAGGCCACCGCGGTGCACTCGGCGTCGATCTCGAAAAACCGGCGCAGCACGGGGCGCACTTCGCTCCGGCCGAATCCGTCGGTGCCCAAGGTCATCAGGCCGCCGGGAATCCACGGCGCAATCTGGTCGGCGACGAGTTTGAGGTTGTCGCTGACCGCAACCCAGGCACCCGTCTCCCTGGCAACGGCGTCCTCGAGGAAACTGGTGCGGGGCGTCTCGGTCGGGTGAAGCATGTTCCAACGCTTCGCCGCCTGCGCTTCGCTGCGGAGCCGCTTGACGCTGGTGACGCTCCAAACATCCGCGCTGACGCCGTAGCGTTCGAGGAGTTCCTGGGCCTTGAGCGCCTGCTGGATGATGCCGCCGAAGCCCAGCAACTGGACCTTGTGCCGCAGGCCAGGCTTGCCCGGCTTGAACTTATACATGCCGCGCAGGATGCCCTCGACCACCGCCGGATCGGCGGGCAACGCCGGGTGGGCGTAGTCTTCATTGTGAACGCTGACGTAGTAGAAGATGTCCTCGCCCTCGGCATACATGCGCCGGAGGCCGTCGCAGACGATGACCGCCAGCTCGTAGCCGAACGCCGGTTCGTAGGCGTAGAGGTTGGGCACCGTCGAGGCGATGAGATGACTGTGGGCGTCCTGATGCTGGAGACCTTCCCCGTTCAGCGTCGTCCGACCCGACGTCGCGCCGACCAGAAACCCGCGGCAGCGGGAGTCACCCGCCAGCCAGACCTGGTCGCCCACGCGCTGGAACCCGAACATCGAGTAGTAGATGTAGAACGGGATCGTCGGCACGCCGAACGTGGCGTAGGCCGTTCCTGCGGCGACGAAGCTCCCCATCGCGCCGGCCTCGTTGATGCCTTCTTCCAGCAGCTGGCCGTTCTTCTTCTCGATGTAGGGCGCCAGTTCGCTGTTATCGACCGGGTTGTAGAGCTGCCCCTTGGAACTGTAGATGCCGATCTGGCCGAACAATCCCTCCATGCCGAACGTGCGCGCCTCGTCGGGCACAATCGGAACGACGAACTTGCCAATCTGCTTGTCGCGCAGCAGGGAACTGAGCAGGAGCGTGTAGGCCTTGGTCGTGGAACCGTTCGCGAGGCCGGTGGCCTGCACGACATTCTTGAAGGCCGGATCGGTGTGCGCCGGGGTCTGAAGCTTCGGCGCGCGCACCTCGCGCTTGGGCACGAATCCGCCCATCGCCTGCCGGCGCTCGATCAGGTATTTCAATTCGGCGCTGTCCACGGGAGGCCGGTAAAACGGCAGGTCCGCAATGACGTCGTCTTCCAGCGGAATCGAGAAGCGGCGCCGGAACTCGCGCAGATCCTTTTCGCCAAGCTTCTTCTGCTGGTGGGTCGGATTGCGCCCCTCGCCGGCCTCGCCCATTCCGTAGCCCTTGACGGTCTTCGCCAGGATCACCGTAGGTCGGCCGTTCCGGGACGTCGCCTTCTTGTAGGCGGCGTAAACTTTGCGCGGATCATGCCCGCCGCGCGTGAGGTGCTTGAGCTGGTCGTCGGTGAGGTGGTTCACCAGCTTGAGCAGTTCCGGGTGTTTACCGAAGAAGTGCCTGCGGATGTAGGAGCCGCTCTCGACGACGTATTTCTGGTAGTCGCCGTCCACAACCTCCTCCATGCGCTTCGCGAGGAGACCGCTCGTGTCCTTGGCGAGCAGTTCGTCCCAGTTGCTGCCCCAGACGACCTTGATGACGTTCCAGCCGGCGCCCCGGAACTGCCCTTCGAGATCCTGACTGATCTTGCCGTTGCCCCGGACCGGTCCGTCGAGGCGCTGCAGGTTGCAGTTGATGACCCACACCAGGTTGTCGAGCCCTTCGCGGCCCGCGAGCCCGATGAAACCATGCGTTTCCGTTTCGTCCGTTTCCCCGTCGCCGAGGTAAGCCCAGATGAAGGGTTCGTCGCTGGTCGTCACGAGACCCCGGTGCTGGAGGTAACGGCTGAAACGTGCCTGATAGATCGAGTGCACCGGCCCAAGCCCCATCGATACCGTGGGGAACTGCCAGAATTCCGGCATCAGGTAAGGATGCGGATAGGAACTGAGGCCGGGATGGGGTTGAAGTTCCTGCCGGAAGTTCTCCAGGTGTTTCTCCGTCAGCCGACCTTCAAGGTAGGCGCGGGCGTAATTGCCCGGCGACGCGTGGCCCTGAAAGTAGACCATGTCGGCGATCCGGCCGCCGTCCCCACCGCGGAAGAAATGGTTGTAGCCGACCTCGTAGAGGGTCGCGAGTGACGAGAAGGTGGCGATGTGTCCGCCCACGTTGGTGTGCTTGTTCGCCTTCACCACCATCGCCATCGCGTTCCAGCGGATGTGCGCGCGGATCAGCCGTTCCATCTCCAGGTCGCCGGGATATTCGGGCTCCTCGTCCACCGGCACGGTGTTGAGATAAGGGGTCGAGGTGATGTCCGGCACCGGATGCCCTTTGCCCCGCAGATCAGAGATGAAGTCCGCGATGATCAGCTTCTGCTGCTCGGGCGACTTTCCGGCGAGCACGAGTTCCGCGAGATCGCCGAGGGAATCACTGAAGCGGGTGAGCGCGGTTCCCGGCCGTTCGGCGGCGGAGCGGCGGGTCGGTTTGGTGGAATGAACGGAGGGAGACGAGCCTTGAGTCTTCAAATTGTGGATCGAAGGAGTGTTTCGACGCGCGCGACGGTAACCGAAAGTCCCGCGGAGCCAAATCATCACTTTCCGGGGTGGAACTTCTGTTCCCAAGTCCGCGCCCCGCTTAACGTGGCCTAACCAACATGGAATGTTTGGAACTGCCGTTCGCCTGCCTCACTCCGGCTGAATTGCTGGCCCTGGACGAAGTCGCGCTTGATTTCACCGAGCGGACCGGTCGCGAGCTGTTCTGGACCTGGGAAGCGGCCACTCCCTGGGTCGTTGTGGGCTTGGGACAAAGCGTTTCGCGCGAGGTGAATCTCGACGCGTGCAAGGCCGAGAATATCCCGGTTTTTCGCCGCTGCTCGGGCGGCGGCACCGTGATACAAGGGCCCGGTTGCCTCAATTACGCCGTAACCCTGCGGGTCGACCGTGATCCGGAGCTGGCCAGCATCACCGGCACGAACCGGTGGATCATGAACCGTCAACGCGAAGCGCTCGAACCCGTCGTCGACCGACCAATCAAGGTCAGCGGCCACACCGATCTGGCGCTCGAAGCGGCGGCGGGCCAAAGGAAATTCAGCGGCAATGCCCAGCGTCGTCGCCGAACTTCCCTGCTCTTCCACGGAACGATCCTCAATTCGTTTGACCTGTCTCTACTCGAACGTTTCCTGCCGCACCCGTCGGCCGAGCCGGAATACCGCGCTGGCCGGAGACACTCCGAATTCGTGACCAATCTGGCGGTGGAACCGGCCGCCATCGAGGTGGCCTTGCGAGCCGCCTGGGGCGCATTGAGCCCGACGGATGCAATCCCCGTTCCAGCGGTGGCGGACCTCGCGGCGGCGCGTTACGCGCGACCAGACTGGATTTTTCGCCGCTGAGATTCATCCCGTTAGCGACTGGCCATTAACAGGTTGCAGTTTTCGAGCCGCAGCCCGGATTGACACTCCACCGAGCGGCTCGCAAGCTCCTACACGATTTTCAACCGTCAGCCTTGGGCTGACCACCACCACAGAATACGTCATGGCCGAGGGATATTGTGTTCGCTGCAAGGCGAAGAAGCCGATCGCGGATGCGGTCGAGGAGACGATGAAGAACGGGCGCAAGGCCGTGAAAGGCAAATGCCCGACCTGCGCTGCCGTGATGTTCAAGATTCTCGGGGGAAAAGCCGTTCCTCCACCCGCACCTGCCGCAGTTGCGCCGGCCGTCTCCTGAAGTTTTGGATTCACGCCAATCCCGCGACTCCTGAGGTCGAAATCTGCGGACCTGAATCCATCAGCGATGAGGTCGGTTTCGCCTCGGCCTGAGGCAGACTCTCGGTTGCACCTGAAAAAACCGGTTTCCCATTCACTCCCCGGTCCGTAGTTTTCGCCGCCGCCCGCAATGGGATCGGCCCTTTAAACTGAAACACGTCTGACATGGCTGCTGACAATTCCGTGGTCGCAAAGGTGGAGCTGCCTCCCCTGACCCCGCTCACCCTCAAGTCCAAGCTCGCCCCCGCACCGGCGAACCCGCCCAAGTATTCCGTCCGCGTCAAGAACGCCGCCGGCCAAGAGGTGGTGCTCGGCGATCCGCGGGCCACGCGGGCACTGGTCGCGCTCATGGACGTCCACGCGGTCGTCGGCGGCGCGGCCTGCCACTGGGGCGGCCCCGCAGCCTTCGCGGAGATCAACGCCGCCGTGCATGGCCTGATGTTCGCCACGGCCGGCCGACCCTGGCACGAGGCCTACAACTACGTGAACGACGCCGGTCACGCAGAGAACGGCGTCTACGCGCTGCGCGCCAACTATGGCTTCGACGGCCTGACCTTCGACGACCTGAAGGCGTTCCGATCCATCAAGTCCAAGCTGACCGGCCACGGCGAATCCCATCTCAATCCCGAGGGGGTGCTGCTGTCCAACGGCCCGCTCGGCTCTTCCGTCGGGCAAGCGCAGGGTCTCGCCATCGGCGACAAGCTCGCGAAGCGCGACCGCGTCACCGTGCTCATCGTCTCGGACGGCGCGTCGATGGAAGGCGAGGCCAAGGAAGGCTTCGCGGCGATTCCCGGCCAGGCGGCCAAGGGCATCGTGAACCCGTTCGTGATGATCGTTTCGGACAACGATACCAAGCTCTCCGGCCGCATTACGAAGGACTCCTTCTCCATGCAGCCGACGTTCGAGGCGATGGACGACCTCGGTTGGGATGTCCGCAAGGTGGAGAACGGCCATGACCTGCAGGCCGTCTACCTTGCGCTGGAAAAGGCCGTCGCCGACGCCAAGGCGAATCCCACGAAGCCGGTCTGCCTCTGGGTGAAGACGATCAAGGGCTACGGCATCAAGAGCACCGAGGAGAACTCCGCCGGCGGCCACGGTTTCCCGCTCGCGAACGGCGAGAAGATTCCCGACTGGGTCACCGAACTCTACCAGGGCGACACCGCTCCCGCCGAGTTAATCGCCTGGGGCGCCGCCCTGCGGGCCGACTGGGAAAAGAAGGAGGCCGACAAGAAGGCCAAGGCGGCCGTAGTGGCACCGGCGCCCTCGCCGGTGACGCCCCCCGTGAAGAAGGACAAGGTCCAAACCGGCCTTGCCGCCGGGGCGATCCGCGCGGCCAAGGAAGGCTATCCGGTCTTTTCCGTCAGCTCCGACGTGCAGGGCTCGACCGGCATCAGCACGTTCCAGAAGGCGACCGGCAACTTCATCGAGGTCGGCATCGCCGAGTCGAACATGATCAGCGTGGCCGCCGGTCTCGCGAAGACGGGTTACGTGCCCATTGTGGACACTTTCGGCCAGTTCGGCGTCACCAAGGGCAACCTGCCGCTGACCATGGCGGCGCTGTCCCAGGCGCCGGTCATCGCGATGTTCTCGCATGTGGGCTTCCAGGACGCGGCGGACGGCGCCTCGCATCAGGCCACGACCTACTTCGCCGCCGTCAGCGCGATCCCGCATACAATCGTGGTCGCCCCAAGCTGCGCGAACGAAGCCGAGGCATTCATGTTTGGCGCGATCCAGCACATCGCCGAGGAACGCAAGGCCGGCCGCGACGGCGAGTCGGTGATCTTCTTCGTCGGCCGCGAAAACTACCCGGTCGAGTGGGTGCCCGGCGCGAACTACGCCTGGGGCAAAGCCCAGATCATCCAGGAAGGCGGCGACGTCGTCCTCGTGGGCAGCGGCGTGCTGTTCAGCAAGTGCCTCGAAGCCGCCAAGCTGCTCCAGGCCAAGGGCAAGTCGGCAACCGTCATCAACAATCCCTTCGTGAACCGCGTGGACATCGAGACGATCGGCGCCGCCGTGAAGAAGTGCGGCGGCCGGCTCGTGACCATCGAGGATCATCAGGTCATCGGCGGCATGGGCGCGCAGGTGTCACATGCGCTGAGCAACGCCGGCATCGCCCACCGAGTCGCGACGCTGGGGATCCCGGGTGAGTTCGGCCAGTCGGCCTACCTCGCCGAGGAGCTCTACGTGAAATACGGCCTCACCGGCCCGAAGATGGCGGAGGCGGCGCTGGCCCTGATCGGCTAATTCGGCGGTCAGCCCGCACCGCGCACTATGACAGACACCGAAGCCAAAGTTGTTGCTGCATGGAAGGAGGCGGCGACTGACCTTGGTTTTGAGTTCACGTCTCCATTCGTTGTCACGTTGCCAGATGGATCTTGCCACGAACATCTTGGCCTTGTTCACCGGTTCGGACGTCGCATCGGCGCGCTCATCTCGGTTCATCATGAGCCGTCCGAGAAGACTCCACGTCCGGTTGGTGACGACTACTTTTGGTCTATTCTCGGTCCGATCTATAAGCGATACGAACGGCAGTCGTTCATTGATACGCTCGACGATTGGCAGTTCTTTGGGCCGCAGAGCGAGCGACCAGACTGGTATACCGGAAAGAGTTGGACATGACATTGCAGGCTAACCATGGCTGGAGCGAGCGTGGACCATTGCGCTCTGTTGCAGTCCACGCGCTCCGCGAGCGAAGTCCTTGAGCTGAGTTTTGCTAGAGAGCAAAGAACCCTTCACGCCACCAAGCAGGACAACGGTGCCGAGCCCATTCCAGTCTTCATGCGCGGCGATCCTTGAGGATGATCGCGTCAAAGTGAAGGCGCTGCTCGACCGTGACCCCGCCTTGGCCGCGCACGGTGTGGCCGAGGAGGATGGTTACGAACCGGGAATTGTGCACTGGGTCTATGCCGGGGACACGGCCCTGCATGCCGCCGCCGCCGGTTATCGGGTGGAGATCGCCAAGATGCTGCTGGCGGCCGGGGCGGACCCTGCCGCGGCCGGAAACCGCCGTCACAGTCAGCCGCTCCACTATGCCGCCGATGGACATTCGGACAGTCCTTCGTGGGACCCCGGCCGACAGTTGGCGACGATTCGCCTGTTGCTCAAGTCGGGCGTTGGCATGGATGCCCAGGATCAAAACGGGGCCACGCCCCTCCACCGTTCGGTCCGCACCCGCTGCGCCGCCGCGGTGAAGTGTCTGCTGGCCGCCGGCGCCGATGCGACGATCCGGAACAAACCGGGCTCCACCCCGTTTCATCTGGCGGTGCAAAACACGGGCCGCGGCGGCTCCGGTTCGGAACCGACGCGGACATCTCAGCGTGAAATCATCCAGGCATTTCTCGATCAGGGCGTCAGCCCGGCTCTCACGGATGCCAAGGGCAAGTCGGTCTTGGAATGGGCCAAGAGCGATTGGATTCGCGCTATGCTTGCGGGGAGCCCCGGCTAAATCGGCACATTACCCGGCCGGGATGGCAGCCACGCGAGTCAAGTTTGAGGCTGGCCCGCCCTCACCCTGCCCTCTCCCCCGGGAGAGGGGAAAGCGCTCTGAGCCGGAGCAACTCCACAGGTCAGACCGCCGAGGACTATGCGGGTCGTGCTGAAGCGGAGGTCGGCGCGGGTGGCGTCACCGGGCATCGCAAGCTTCTCCCTCTCCGCGGGGGAGAGGGCCGGGGTGAGGGCGGGCGTGGTCTGAGTTTAGCCCCGGTGGACTTGCCCCACGCGCACGCCCTTCGCGGAGCCCGAAGCCTCAGTTCTCCTTCGCCGGCGCGATTTCGAGCAGTTCCACGTCGAAGATCAGCGTGCTGTCCGGGCCGATCTTGGGGCCGCCGCCGCGCTCGCCGTAGGCAAGTTTGGCCGGG
>JAYUSF010000345.1:0-32067 GCA_043755815.1 Verrucomicrobiota bacterium | reverse complement strand
CGCACAAAAACCCGCGCTGCTCTTCACCAACCGCCCGAAATGACCCCGTCCTGTTTTGCTATCCCCAAAACATTCCTGTTTTGAAAACTACGCGACAGGGTGACGGACGGTTCTTGACCCGCCAAGAGGAAACGGTCCAGTAGGCGACCTCGACATCGTTGCGTTCCGCTCTCCAGACATTGATCTATTCACCGATTGTCCAAGCCAAGACGCCACCGAGCATCAGCAAAACACCGACCACAATGGCCCGTGTTCTTGGGGAGAACGGGTTGCGGCCTTTGACTGGGTCGGTGTTGATGACTGGCGAGTTCATATCCCGATTCCTCGAAAGGCGTGACTTGCCGTGGAGCATTCCTACGCTGCGCCCAGCGTCCATGAAGACTTCCCGCCGTTCCTTCCTCGCCTCGGCCGCTGTGGCCGCGGGTTCCGCCGCCGCGTTGCCATTATCCGCCACGGCGGCCGCGCCGAAGCCGCGCAACCGCGTCCAGCTTGCCATCGCGAGCTACAGCTACTGGCACTTCCGCGAACCCAAGGTGACCATCGAGCAGGTCGTCGAGAAGGCCGCCGCCCTCGGCGTCGCGGGCGTGGACGTGCTGCATCGCCAGATGGATTTGCCGGAGAAGGAACCCCTGACGGCGGAGCACCGCGGTTACCTCGCCCGGCTCAAGCGCCACGCGGCGCGTCACGGCGTGAGCTATTGCTGCCTGAGCATTCATCAGGACTTCGTCGATCCCGATCCGGCGTTTCTCAGGGCCCAGGTCGAGCACACCAAGAAGTGCATCGAGATCGCCTACGCACTGGGCATCGGCGTGGTGCGGATCAATTCGGGCCGCTGGAACACGATCAAGAGCTTCGACGACCTGATGAAGGCGCGCGGCCTGGAGCCGATCCTGCCCGGTTACACCGAGGACGACGGGTTCAAGTGGTGCGTGGACTCCCTGAACCAGTGCATCCCGAAGGCCGAGGAGTGCGGCGTGACCTTGGCGGTGGAAAATCACGGGGGCCTCACGCGTTCACCCGAGGGGCTGCTGCGCATCGCGAAAGAGATCACGTCGCCGTGGGTCGGCGTGATGCTGGATACCGGCAACTTCCTCGAAGATCCCTACGACAAACTGGCGCTGGTCGCGCCCAAGGCCGTTTACGTGCAGGCCAAGACGTATTTCGGCGGCGGCGAGTGGTATACGCTCAACCTCGATTACCCGCGCATTGCGAAAATCCTCTCCGATGCCGGCTACACCGGCTGGGTCGCACTAGAGATGGAGGGGAAGGAAAACCCCGACACCGCGGTGCCGAAGAGCATCAAGCTGCTGCGAAAAGCGTTCGGCGCCTGATCGCAGGCCACAATGGGCCGGCGCACCGTCATGGGAACGCGGCTCCCTTGCCCAGGCGGGAGGTCGTCCGGCGTCCTTACGCTGGATCTGCATTGATTGGCGTTCGGCCGCAGTCTCAACCTTCGGCACTCCGTGAAACCGCTCGTCAAACTGGTCCCGGCCGAGGCCGTCGTCGCGTTGCGCGCCCGGTATCGCGAGGAGGCCGCCGTGCAGATCGTCCACGACTCGATCCACCGGCGCGCGGGCTGGACACTCATCTATCTGTTCGAACTCGACGGGCGCGAAGTCGGTTTCGCGGAGGTCGCCATCGGTGGGCCGTGGACGGACAAGCCCACCGTGTTCGAGCTCTACCTTTTGCCCGGAGTTCGGGTGCGGGCCTTCGAGCTGTTCGAGGTGTTCCTCGGGGTGAGCGGCGCGAAGTGCTTCGAGGCCCAGACGAACTGCGGTCAACTCGGTGCCGTGGTGCCCGTCTATTGCAACAACATCACCAGCGAGAAGATTGTCTTCCGCGAGGGACTCACCACAACGTTGCCGGCGAAGGGTGCGTTGCTCCGCCGGCTCACGCCCGCAGAGGAGATCCGTGCGGCCATCGAACAACGGCAAGGCGGCGGTGAATGGCAGGTGGAATTAGAGGGCACCGTGGTCGGTAAGGGTGGCATCCTGTTCCACTATAACCGGCCCTACGGTGACATTTACATGGACGTTGAGGAGGCGTTTCGTCGCCGTGGACTTGGTGCCTGGCTGGTGCAGGAATTGAAGCGGGAATGCTACGGGTTTGGTGCCGTTCCCAGTGCCCGTTGCAATCCCGGCAACGTCGCCTCTCGCCGGACGCTTCAGAAAGCGGGCTTCGTTCCGTGCGGGCACATCCTGCTCGGAGCGTTCGCGTAACCTCGCCGCCGCCACTGATTCTCGGTCGCGCCGTGGCCGCGAGTGGTTTCCAAGGGGGATCGGACCGTCAGCCGCAGTGGCCTGCGCCTCCGGCGCCTTCAGGTTCCCGATGCGCTGGGCGTCCCGGTGCTGGTCCGGATTTCCAGCTCGGCCGCTAGGCGGACGGAATTGACCTCCTCGCCGCGGAGGCGCCGCTGCATCAGGTCCATGGCGACGGAGCCCAGGCGGAGTTTGGGCTGTCGGGCGGTCGTGAGCGGAACGCGGAAGTATTCGCTGGTGAGCATGTTTCCGAAGCCGGCGAGGCTGAGATCCTGCGGGATCCTCAAACCTTGGTTGAGCAAGGTGTCGCCGGCGCCGACGGCCACCATGTCGTTGACGCACTGGATCGCCGTGGCGCCCGGCCGTTCCTGAAGAAACTGGAGCGCGGCGGCAGCGCCCTCCTCGATCGTTGAACCCGCGTTGAAGATCAGGGTGTCATCAGCCGGCAGGCCCGCATTCCGGTGGGCGCGTCGGTAGCCCTCCAACCGCTCCTGGGCCCAAGGCGAGATCATGGGGCCGGCGAAGTAGGCAATGCGCCGGTGGCCGAGTTCAAACAGGTGTCGCGTGACGGCTTCGGAGGCGTCCACGTCCTCGGTCTCCACGGCGGGAAAGGCCTGGCAAAAGGGAGCCCGGTGGCCGAGGAGCACGACGGGCACCCCGCGGCGTTCGAGTTCCTCGTAGATCGGGGAGTTGGGTTCGAGGCGGTAAACGGGCGAAAGGAAGATGCCGTCCACCCGGCGGGAAATGAGCCGGCGCAGAATGGCTTCCTCGCGGTCGGTGCGGTTCAGCGTGTGGGCGAGCATGATCTCGTAGCCGAGCTCGTAGGCCTGCTCCTCGATGGCCATGCTGACGCGCGCGTTCATCGGGTTGGTGCTGGTGGAAAGCACCAGGCCGAGGATGCGCGTGTTGCCGGCCCGGAGGTTTTGGGCGGAGACATCGGGCACGTAGCCCATCTGCTCGGCCAGCTTGCGGATGCGGTCCTTGGTGCCGGAAGAGAGGTCGGGTTTGTCCCGGAGCGCCTTGCTCACCGTCATGACGGAAACGCCGGCAGCCTGGGCGATGTCTTTGAGGCGGACCATGGGGAGTTCAGACGTTGGAACCGGACCAGCCGAGTTTGAGGCGCAAGGTGCTGAAAAAGTTCGAGCCTTCCAGTTGCAGCATCCGGACGGTGCGCGCACTGCGGCGGATGGTCACCGTGTCGCCAGTCGAAAGCTCGACCTGCTGCTGCCCGTCGGCGGCGACGATGGCGATCAGGCGGGCGCTGACCAGCTTCACGGAAACGGTCGACGACAGATTCACCACCACGGGCCGGATGCTGAGCGTGTGCGGGCAGATCGGGGTGAGCGTGAGCGCCTCGGTGTCGGGACTTACAATCGCGCCCCCGGCGGCGAGGGAGTAGGCGGTCGAACCCGTCGGCGAACTGGCAATGAAACCGTCGCAGCGGTAGCGCGTAAGCAACTCGTTGTTCACGCGGACTTCGAGTTCAATCAGGCGTGAGGTGAGGCCACGGCTCAGGACGAAGTCGTTCAGTGCTAGCAGCGTCGAATGCTCATGGCCGCGGCAGACGACGCCTTCGAGCAGCGCACGTTCCTCGATCTGGAACCGGCCTTCCCAGATCCGGTGCAGGGCGGCCTGGAGGTGATTGGGCGAGACGGCGGTCAGAAAGCCAAGGTGACCGGCGTTAATGCCGAGGACCGGGGTGGCGTGGCCGGCGATTTCGCGGGCGGCCTTCAGCATCGTGCCATCACCGCCGAAGACGAGGATGAGGTCGGTCGCGGCGGCCAGCTCCGGCATGGAGCAGGCGGAGCGCGACTTCCCTCCCAGCATGGCTGCGGTGTTGGCCTCCAGCACCACGGTCCGCCGGGCGTCGACGAGCAGCTTCTGCGCGCGCCGCACCAGCCGGACGACGTCCGGTTTTTCCGGATTAGCGATCAGGCCCACGCGGCGAATCTTGGCGACGACTTGCTTCACGCGGTTTTCTCGAGCAGCGCAAGGAACTCCCGGTTGCCGGCGGGGCCGAGCAAGGGGCTTTCCGTGACGCCGCGCCACACTAAGCCCAGCGGCTGGCCGGCGACAAACTCTTCCAGCTCCGCCAGCACTCGCGCGTGGACGGCCGGATCGGTGATGACGCCCTCGCCACGGTCGGCTTCCTCTTTGCCGGCCTCGAATTGCGGCTTCACCAGCACCACGAACCGGCCGCCGGGGCGCAGCAGGGGAGCGGCCGGCGGCAGGATCTTGCGCAACGAGATGAACGAGCAGTCGGCGACGATGAGGTCGAAAGCGGTGAAGGCTGCTCCGAATGACGCCGGCGTGAGGTGCCGGGCATTGGTCTGTTCCATGACCACGACGCGGGGATCGTTGCGGAGTTTCCACGCGAGCTGGTTGGTGCCGACGTCCACGGCGAAGACCCGCCTGGCGCCGCGTTGCAGCAGGCAGTCGGTGAAGCCGCCCGTGCTGGAACCGAGATCGAGGGCGGTGGCTCCGTCGGCTTCGACACCGAAGTGGACGAGGGCGTGTTCCAGCTTGTGGCCGCCACGGCTCACGAACCTTTCCCCGGCGAGCAACTCGACCTGGTCGCCGTCGCGCACGGGATCGCTGGCCTTTTTGGCCGGGTGGCCGTTCACGCGGACCTGGCCGGCCATGATGGCGCGCTGGGCCTTCGAGCGACTTTCGCACAGGCCGCGGTCAACGAGCGCTTGGTCGAGCCGGGATTTCATCGCCGCAGCGGACTGGAAAGTCCGCCCCCCCGGGAGCGCGGACTTTCCAGTCCGCTGCAGTTTGCGACCAGTCGCCCCAGAGCTTCCCGCAGCGGATCATCGGCCTCACCGCAGAAGCCGAGGTGCGAATGCCGGGTCCAGCCTTCGGCGTGCGCCAGCTTCTGGCCGAGCCGGGCGACGGTGCGGGATTCTGCGTCCGCGGCGGCGAGGTAGCTGTTCATGCCTTGGCTGGCATCGAGCCATTCCTGCTGGCTCTGGTGGCAGGCGAGCGCGGCGAGTTTTTGTTTGTGGACCGAAACGGTGTTGACCAGCAGCTCCGGCTTCACGGGTTCACGGAGCGGGTTGCGCAGCCCGTGGGGCGTCGCGTGGTAGATCGTCACCAGGCCGCTCCACGGCGGACGGGCGGGCCGGGGACGGTAGTTCGGCATGCCACGCGAAAACGCACCGGTGACGGCGAGCCGGCAGGTCTCGGTGTGATCCTCCATGTAGTCCACCGGCGGATGCGTCAGCAGGATCGTGGGCTGGAGCTCACGGATCAGCGCGCCGACGCGGGCCAGGTTCGCCGCGTTGTAGAAGATGGCGAGGTCGGCGCAGAACGGTGGGTGCCAGGTGGCACCGAGCATTTGGGCCGCTGCCTGGGCCTCCTTCCGCCGGACGGTCGCCGTGCGGACCGACGACAGGGTGGAGCTGCCGAGGTTGCCGCGGGAGACATTGCAGTAATGCAGGTCCCAGCCGCGCGCGCCCAGCAGCAGGAGCGTGCCGGCGGCACGGAACTCGATGTCATCCGGGTGGGCGAAGAGGGCGAGGACGGCGGGCATTGTCGGTGCGAACCAAAGCAGAAGCGGCGTCTCGAAGTCGAACCGGGAATCGTCCGATGATGGCACCTCTTTTCATCGTGGTAGGGCAGCTGCGCAGGGGGCGTCGCGGCAGCGTCTTGGACTGCGCCAGTCCCCTGGCGCTTTGGCCGGCCCGCCGGGGTTCAGGTCTCTCCCCTCACCGCCCGCCCACGCCGACCAAAGCGGCAGAGGACAGCCGCAGTCCAAAACCTCGCGGAACGTCGCCGCGGGGTCTCGGCCACGCCCCGCAACGACGTTCCGTTCGCCGCCCCGCTCCGGTCGGGGAAGGCGCAGCGCGCCTTCCCTACCCAGCGTCGGGTTTTCTCAACCACGATGATAAGATGTGCCCGTTGGATTCAGGGCTGCACTTTCCCAATCGCTGCGGCCGTGGTGATGCCTAGGATTCAGGCCGTCTTGGTGGCGGTGGCAAGGTGCCGCCGCCAGCCGGGAGAAAGCATTCCTATGATCCTGTTGAAGACGGTTCGTGCGGTGCGGTTCCTGTTCATGGGGCCGCTCATTCTGGCCCTGCTCGTGGGCATAAACGCGATGACGTCGCCCGGGCACTGGTGGGTGAAATGGCCCGCGCTGGGCCTTGGCATTGCGTGGGGCATCAGTTTGATTCGCGTGCTCAAGGCGATGGTGGTCCTCGGCGGAGTGGCCGCGCTGATCGCGTATCTCCGCAGGCGGTAGTGTCCCATCTTGCCGCGGGACAAGGAACGGCTGAGGCTCTACAAGTCCCGCCGTGAATGAGGCGGCACCAGCTTCCGTGAACTACGGCACGGTCACCTTCGGGGACCGGGAAGCTTGGCTGCTGCGCGAAAACACCGACGAACACCGGCTGGTGCAGGTCGCGCGCAAGGTCGCCGAAGTATTGGCTCACTGGGACATCCCGCACCTCATCGTTGGCGGGCTGGCGGTGCAGGAGCACGGCTACCCGCGCTTCACGATCGATGTGAATGTGGTGGTGCCCGACGTGCTCGAAGCCGCGGAGTTCCTGACGGCGGATATCGCCGGGCCGTTCCGGCGGGTGCCCGGAGTGGCCGATCGGCTCGTGGAGGTTTCGTCCGAGGCGAAGATTGACCTGCTCCCCGGCGGACAGGTGCTGCGGACGGGCTGTCAGGTTCCGTTTCCGGAGCCCACGGAAATCTCGGCCGAACCGCGGATCGTTTCGCTTCCCGACTTGGTGTCGCTGAAGCTGGACAGTTGCCGCGTGTCGCCATTGCTGCTGTCCAAGGGCAAGGCGGACGTAGTGGAACTGATTCTCGCTCAGAAGCTGCCTCGGGACTTCCCGGTGGCGGAACCAGTTCGCCAGTTTTACTGCGACACCTGGGATGGACTGAAGGCCGAGACCACGTAAATCCTTGCCTATCCGTTGGCGTTGCTTCTAAAAGCTCCGCAGTCACCAACCGAACCGAGTATCATGGCAACAATTCCCAAGAAGGTAGCAGAGCGGCTCGTCGCCGGAATCAAACGCTATCAGCCCATTCTCGCCGCCGCCAAAGCACGGGACGTGGGCGAGACCGACACAGTGACAATCGTAAAGGACATGCTGGCTGATATCTTTGGCTACGACAAATACTCCGAACTGACGAGCGAGTTTGCCATTCGCAGCACCTACTGCGACCTAGCCATCAAGCTCGACGGCAAGCTCAGCACTCTTATTGAGGTCAAGGCGATCGGGATCGACTTGAAAGAGACCCACGTCAAACAGGCGGTGGACTACGCAGCCAATCAAGGCGTTGACTGGGTTTTGCTAACCAATGGGATCCGCTGGTGCGTTTATCATGTCTTCTTCACGCGGCCGATTCAGCAAGAGCTTGTCGTGGACATCGATTTTTCAACGCTCAATCCTAAAACCGCTACGGATTTGGAGATGTTGTATCTGTGGTGCAAGGAAGGTTGGGTGCGTTCTGCGTTGGGTGATTTTCACACACAAAAGCAGGCCCTCAGCCGCTTCTTTCTCGGAGCGATGATTCTGTCAGATACGGTCTTGGAGGTTGTCCGTCGCGAGTTGCGACGTGTGTCGCCTGACGTTCGTATCGACATTGAGCAGATCCGTGCAGTCTTCGTGAATGAGGTTCTGAAGCGCGAAGTCACGGAAGGCGAAAAGGCAGAAGAAGCCCGCAGAAAGATTTCTCGTGCTGCGAGCAAGTCTTTGCGTGCCGTCGCCGCGAAGGAATCCAAGGGCGATGCCTCGCACGCAGAAACTCCAATTCCCGCCCCAGACTCAGCTCTCAGCGGTGATTCTTCAAACGTCCCTCCAAGCGCCTGAGAGAACGGCAGAGAGCTGAGTAATGATCCGTGGCGTTAGCCCAACCTCACCGGTTTCCCCGTCTTGGCCGACTTGTCGGCGGCGAAGAGCACCTCGTGGGTCTTGAGCGAGTCCTTGAAGCTGGTGAGCGGCATTTCCTTGCCGGCGGCGAGGGCGGTGAAGAAGGCGTCGAACTGAGTCTGGTAGGGATGGTCGCTCACGTCGCCGGAATCGAGCATCTTCATGGCGAGTTCGCTCCACTTGGCCTTGTTGGTGTGCAGCTTCTGGGAGTGGAACTGGTGGTCGAGCAGGCTGCCTTCGCTGCCGCACAGGTGGGTGTGGAAGTAGTAGGGCTGGAGGCAGTCCACCACGGCGGCGCACTTGCCGATCTTGCCGCTCTTGAACTTCAGGATGGTGACGCTGCTGGTCGTGTATTCGTAGGGCTCGAACAGTTTGCTCTTGGTCTTCGTGTCGTAGCTGCTGACTTCGGCCACGTCGTCGCCCAGGCACAGCAGCAGCGCGTCGAGCGCGTGGCAACCGGCCGTGAGCAGCGAACTGCCGCCGGCGTCCTTCCGCGTGTTCCAGCGGAACTGCCCATACCACGGTCCGATGCCGTGGTAGTAATCGACTTCGCCGTAGTGCAAGTCGCCGAGCAGGCCCTGGTCAATGACCGCCTTGGTGGCGAGGAACTGGCTCGACCAGCGGCATTCGAAGCAAACGCACGTCTTCACGCCGGCCTCGCGGATCGCCTTGTCCATGGCGAGGCAGTCCTTCCACGACAGCGCGAGCGGTTTCTCGATGATCAGGTGCTTGCCCGCCTTGGCGGCGGCGATGACCTGCTTGGCGTGGTCGAACGGGTAGCTGCACACCGTCACCACGTCGATCGACGGGTCGGCCAGCATGGCGCCGAGGTCGTGGTAACCCTTCACCGGCGAGCCGTATTTCGCGCTCAGCTCGGCGTCGTTGAGCGGACGCGAACTGTAGATGCCGGTGACCTGGGCCTTGCCGGTGGCGTTGATGGCGGGGATGTGGGCGGTGGCGACCCAGCCGTGGCCGATGACGCCGACGTTGAACTTCTTGCTCATAGAAATGACGGGTTAGCTGGAAGGAGGGTGGGGCGAAAGGGGGCGCCAAGTCACGCCCCGCGAATGGGGTGTCTGCCCCGGGGAAAGACGGGCTGCACTTCGGGCTTACCTTGGCCGCGCGGATGGCGTAATTCCTCAGGCACGAAATGAGCAGTGCCCATACCCCCCGTGAACTCGGCTACCGGATGCCCGCCGAGTGGGAACCGCATGTCGCCACCTGGCTGACCTGGCCGCGGCCCGAGGGCATCAGTTTCCCCGGCCGCTACGGGGCGGTGCCCGACGTTTACGCGCAGTTCATCTTCCATCTCACGCAGCATGAGGCGGTGCACATCAACCTCTGGCATCCCGACGAGGCTGAAGGCATCCGCAAGGTGTTGCGCCGCCACCACGTTCCGCTGGAGCGTGTC
Source organism: Verrucomicrobiota bacterium (assembly GCA_043755815.1). Lineage (GTDB taxonomy): Bacteria > Verrucomicrobiota > Verrucomicrobiia > Limisphaerales > UBA9464 > CAIWAH01. The sequence goes on along the minus strand of JAYUSF010000345.1, from coordinate 22,513 downwards.
TTCTTCCACGAGTTTCGCAGCTATGAACCCTGGTGCCGTGACCACGGCCCGATCTTTGTGGTGCGGGAAAGTGCCGCGGGCCGCGACCGCGCGGTGGTGGATTGGGGCTACAACGCGTGGGGCGGCAAATATCCGCCGTTCGATCTGGATGACGAAATCCCGCAGCACGTGGCGAAGCTGCGGGGGCTGCCGGTGTTCAATCCCGGCATCGTGATGGAAGGCGGCTCCCTGGAACTCAACGGGCGGGGCACGCTCCTCACCACCGAAGCCTGTCTGCTCAACCCGAACCGAAATCCGCACCTCAACAAGGCGCAGATCGAGCAATACCTGCGCGATTACCTGGGCGTCAGCCACATCCTCTGGCTGGGCGAAGGCATCATGGGGGATGACACCGACGGACACATTGATGACCTTACGCGGTTCGTGAACCCTAATTCCGTGGTCACCGTGGTGGAGGAAGACCCACAGGATGAGAACTACGGCCTGCTGCAGGAAAACCTCGTCCGGTTGCGAACGATGACCGATGAAACGGGGCGGCCGTTGCGGATCGTGGAGCTGCCGATGCCCGGCCGGGTCGAGTTTGAAGACCAGCGGCTTCCGGCCAGCTACGCGAATTTCTACATCGCCAACGCGCAGGTGATCGTTCCCACCTATCGCCACGCCAACGACGCGCGGGCTTTGGAAATCCTTCAGCGCGAATTCCCCGACCGCAAGGTGGTCGGCATCGACTCCACCGACCTGATCTGGGGGCTTGGCTCGTTCCATTGCATCAGCCAGCAGGAACCTGCCTGACCTCACGGCGCGAACCGGGCGGGAGCTTGATCCGGCTCAAGGCGAAGGCGCCGTTTGGGGCGAGGCTGCCGCGGTGCTATCGTCGTTTCCAATGTCGTCTCCGGCTGACCCTGAAGAACCGTCCGAACGCCGCGTCACCGTCTTTGAATGCGTCGGTGGCCGCGTCGCGTTGCTGGAATTCCTCCGCCATTTCTACGCCGACGTGCGCCAGGACACGCTGATCGGACCGATCTTCAACGCGCAGATCCATGACTGGCCGGCGCACCTCGAAAAGATCGCCGACTTCTGGGCGCTGCAGACCGGCGGGCCGTCCGGCTATCGCGGCGGCTTTGGCGCGGCGCATCTGCCGTTGGGGCTGGAGGAACCGCATTTTCGGCGCTGGCTGATGCTCTGGGAGCTGAAGTGCAAGTCGCGCCTCGATCCCGCCGCGGCGGACTGGTTCATCGCCCGGGCGCACGACCTGGCCGGCAATCTGCGCCGGTTGGTTGGCGCTCGCGGTGGGTTGCAGATCGGTGGCTGAACGCTTGCGCCGGCGCAGCTATTTCCGCGCGGCCGCAGGCAAGGCGAGCGATTCCAGCCGGTGCAATTCTGCCAATTCCGCGAGGGCGCGCGCCTCTTGGATGGCCTCAAGCGCGGACCACGCCGCCGACACTTCGCGGTAGATGACAACGCGTCGAAAGGTGGCCCACTCGGTCTCGGCCTGCTGGGCGGCGCTGTCGGCGGCGACGTGCTGGAGGGTTCGGTCGCGCCATTCGCTCAGGGCGCCCTGGGTATGGCGGTCGGTGGCGACCTTGCCGGCAAGCGCGTCGGCGATCCAAGTGTCGCGGAGGACGGCGCGCCGGGCCAGCCACCGTCCCAAAGCGTCAAACCGGGCCGGCGCCGTGGCGGCGAGATGTGAATGCCGGTTGATCAGGTCATCCGGCCAGCGGAACGGGTCCGGATCGGCAGCTTCGGCGGCGCTGACTTCGGGTTCCCAGGATTGTTCGGCGGCGATGGCTCCCTTGAGCCGGCCGGTCGGGGCGACCTTGGGACGATGCCGCGTCCAAGCCTTTGCCATCGCCGGGCCTGCCGCGGCGAGCTGGGCCTCCGCATCGGTCAGAATCCCGGCGGCCACCTGTTTCCGTTGCTGAAGTTCGGCGACCATGGCGCGGGCGGAATTGGGGTCTGCGAGCGCGGCCCGGCGGCGCGGTTGGTCCAGTCCCGGGGTGCGCGCAACCACCTGTTCCACCCAGCCCCGATGGAGGGACCAGCGGGACGTGCCCGCCGGAGCCTGCTTCTGCCAGGCGGCCTGGAACGCGGTCCGGGCGGCGGCTTGGCGGTCACCCAGCACCGCGCGGTGTCCCGGGTGCTCGCTCAGGATCACTTCCGCCCAGCGTTCAAGGAAGTAATCGGAGGTCGCGAGCGGGATTTCGAAGGACTCTTCTGGCAACTCGAGCACCGCGGCGCGGTGTGCGTCCGTAAGCGTCATTGCCGAACGGCGCGGACGGCTGGCTGGATTCCCGGTCGCGAATTTTTCCGCAAACAGGCCGATGTAGGTGTCCTTCCAGATGTCGGCCGCCGTGGTGCAGCCGGCGGAGGCGATGTCTTCGTGGGCCGCGGTGAATCCGGCCGCGCCGCGGAGGACTGTGGGCCGGCCGTCGTCTTTGCCGACCACGACCTGATGAAACCCGCCGGAATAGCAGGACGTGATCAGGAACACGAAATCGGCCTGGCGCTGCGGGGAATCGAGCAGACGACGCAGATCCGGCACGGTGAAGGGTGTAGGTTCGTCGGGAACTTGCTTGAGTGTCGCGTTGGCCTGCCAGAGCAGCAGGCGGTTGTCGGCGTAACGGTCGGGGCTGAACTCAGGCAGTTCGTGGTTGGGTGATCCGTGCCCGTGGGCGAACAGCCAGACCTGGCCCGGCTGACGCAGGTGTAGGGTCAGGGTGGCTGACAGATTGGCGGGGGTGGCGGGCTGGTTCCGTTTGAGCCGCCCCGGTTCGAGGGATTCGAAGGTGAGCGGTTCAGGCGTGAGCCCCTTGGTTTCCCTTTCGACCCGCACGTCGGCGTAATACGGGGCCCGGCCCGGTTGGTTGCCGGCGCCAAACAGGATCGTCCGCTGCGCCGGCCGGTAGCGGAGGCCCAGTTCGGTGTTCCAGAAATCGGCGACCTCGAAGATCGATGATTCCTGCGCCGCGGGCACTCCGCCGGAGCCCAGCACGATGAAATGGTCCGCAGCGCCCACCGGCCACAGCCCGAGCAAGAGGCCTGGCAGGAGCCAGCGGTCGAAGCGGCGGCGCCAGCGGTTGGGAGGACGGATCATGCCGCGGCAGGTTCCGGGACGGACGAGGATAGGGTCAAGCCATGCGGATTGCCGAAACTTCTCCGAATTCGATCGGTGGACGGGCGTCTGTGCCCGCTGAATTTTCGGCCGCGGCAGTTGAGCCGGCTGCAGTTCTGCGCCATGATGGTCCACATGATTCCCCGTTCGACAGGTTGGTCCGGCCCGGCCCGGGCACTGGTGCTCGGTGTCTTTGGCGCGGTCGCTGTGCTGGCGGCGCCGGTCACCTTCAACCGCGACATCCGTCCGATCCTTTCCGACAACTGCTTTGCCTGCCATGGGTTCGACGCCAAAAAGCGGAAGGGCGGCCTGCGCCTCGACACGGCGGAAGGGGCGTTTGCCCCGGACAAGCAGGGCAAGGTGGCGATCAAGCCGGGCGACCTTGCGGCCAGCGAACTCTGGCGCCGGGTGAACGCGACCGACGTCGACGACGTGATGCCGCCGCCCGATTCGCACAAGGAGCTCAAGCCGGAACAGAAGGACTTGCTGAAGCGCTGGATCGAACAGGGGGCACCCTACCAGAAGCACTGGGCATTTGAGGCGGTTTCCAAGGCCGCCGTGCCGGCGGTTCAAGCCCCGCATTCCGGCAATCCTGTGGATCGCTTCATCCAGGCCCGCCTCCAGGAGGAAAAGCTGGCGCTGGCGCCGGAGGCGGATCGCGCGACGCTCATTCGACGGCTCAGTTTCGACCTGCGCGGGCTGCCACCGACTCCGGCTGAGGTGGACCGCTTCCTCGCCGACAAGACGGAGGGCGCCTACGAACGACTGGTGGACCGCCTGTTGGATTCGCCCCACTACGGCGAGCATATGGCCAAGCATTGGCTCGACGTTGCCCGCTATGCCGACACGCACGGCATGCACCTCGACAACGAGCGCCAGATGTGGGCCTACCGCGACTGGGTCGTGAAGTCGTTCAACCGCAATCAACCCTTCGACCGCTTCACCGTAGAGCAGCTCGCGGGGGACCTGTTGCCGAAACCCACCACCGATCAGTTGGTCGCCACGGGTTTCAACCGCTGCAACGTTACCACGGGCGAAGGCGGTTCCATCGATGCCGAATGGATCTTCCGCTATGCCGTCGATCGCACCTCCACCACGGTGCAGACGTGGCTCGGGCTCACCGCGGGTTGCGCCGTGTGCCATGACCACAAGTTCGATCCGATCTCGCACCAGGAATTCTATTCGCTCTACGCGTTCTTCCACAGCGCGGCCGACCCGGCGATGGATGGCAATGTCCTGCGCACGGCTCCACTCGTTCAGCTCAAGAGTGACGACGACGAAAAGCGGTTGGCGGACCTGAAGGCCGAAATTCACCGGGCCGAGGGGAGGGTCAGCGAGGCATTCAAGTCAGTGAGCTACACCGATCCGGCCACGCTCACGCCGACGCCGGCACCGCGGGACGACGAAATCGTCTGGGTCGAAGATGAAATCCCCGCCGGCTACAAGCCGGTGAGCCCCGCGAATTTTGTGGGTGAGGGCAATCCCGTCTTTTCCGGCAAGAAGTCGCTGCGCCGCGAGGGTGCCGACGGCGTGCAGGACGTCTTCGAAAGCAGCACACCAACCCTGACCGTGCCGCAGAACGCCAAGCTTTTTGCCTACGTCTATCTCGATCCGAAGAACCCGCCCAAGCAGGTCATGCTCCAGTTCAACACGGGCGACTGGGAGCATCGCGCCGTCTGGGGCGACATCGATGCCATTGCGTGGGGCGAAAAGGGCAAGGCCAGCCGCCAGCACGTGGGCGAACTGCCCAAGGCCGGCGCATGGGTGCGTCTCGAACTTGACGCTGAGAAGGTCGGACTCAAAGCCGGTGACGCGATCCGCGGCCTCGCCTACACGCAGTTCGGTGGAACCGTCTATTGGGACAAGGCGGGCGCCCTCGGGCGCATTGACCCCGCCAACGACCCCACGCAGTCATTCCTCGCGTGGACCCGCAAGTTCGAGGGCAAGGACGCGAACGGGCTGCCCGACAACCTCCGCAAGATCTTCAAGGACGTGGCCGCCACGAACCGGACGCCGGAGCAGGTGACCCAGTTGCGCGAGTATTACCTGTCCCGCGTCTGCGCCCCGACGAAGGCGACCTTCGCCCCCCTCACCGAGACGGTCGCAGCCGCCCAGAAACGGCACAACGAATTCGCCGATGCCATTGTCCAGTCCTTCATCTTCCGTGACCTCGAGAAACCGCGCGAAAGCTTTGTCATGCTGCGCGGCGCCTACGACAAGCCCGGCGAACGCGTCTTCCGGAACGTGCCGGCCGTCCTGCCACCGCTCCCGAATACCAACAATCCGACCCGGCTCGACTTGGCGGAATGGCTCGTAAGTGCCGAGAATCCGCTCACCGCCCGCGTGACGGTGAACCGGTTCTGGCAGCAGTTCTTCGGCATCGGGTTGGTGAAGACCTCCGACAACTTCGGCTCGCAGGGCGAACCGCCCAGCCAACCGGACCTGCTCGATTGGCTGGCCACGAACTTCCGGGCGACCGGTTGGGACGTGAAACGCTTCGTGAAGCTCCTGGTCACGTCCTCGACTTACCGCCAGTCGGGTCGGGTCACCCCGGAACTGTTCCAGCACGATCCGGAAAACCGCCTGCTCGCGCGCGGTCCCCGCTTCCGTCTGGATGCCGAACAGCTTCGTGACAACGCCCTGTTTGTCTCCGGCCTGATGGACCTGACTTTGGGCGGCAAGGGCGTGAAGTCGTATCAGCCGCCCAATATCTGGGAACCCGTGGCCTACTCGGGGTCGAACACCAAGGACTACAAGCAGGACTCCGGCAACGCCCTCTACCGCCGCAGCCTCTACGCGTTCGTCAAGCGCACCGCGCCGCCCCCGTTCATGGGCACGTTCGACGCGCCCAACCGCGAGCAGATGTGCACCCGGCGCGAACGCAGCAACACGCCGCTCCAGGCGCTTCAGCTCATGAATGACGTGCAGCATTTCGAAGCGGCCCGCAGCCTCGCCCAACGGATGCTGAAGGAAGGCGGGCGCACGGAGGATGACCGGCTGTCTTTCGGCTACCGCACCGTCCTCGGCCGCGGGCCTTCGCGGACGGAGCTGTCCGTCGTCACCAACGCCCTGAAGCAACATTTAACCCGCTACGAGAGCGACCCTGAAGCGGCGAAGCAGGTGGTATCCTTTGGCGAGTCCAAACCTGACGGGACGCTAAAGGTTCCCGAACTGGCGGCCTATACGCTGACGGCCAACCTGTTGCTGAACCTCGACGAAACCGTGACCCGGAACTGATGGCAGGAATGACCAAGGACCAATTGCCAATGACCAACGAAGCGGAACTGCTGGCGGAGGCGGAGCAGGATCGCCGTGACTGCATTTGGCGGGAATTGGAGCCGGAAGCTTCGGTGGTTTTCGATTCAGCGGACGTCCCAGAACGTTACGATTTAGCAGAACGAACCGCGGTGTTTGGCGAAACGGTCATCCGCTTTGCCCAACGGATTCCCCAATCACCGGTTACCAACCGCCTGATTGATCAATTGGTCGGCGCTGGAACCTCGGTGGGCGCCAACTATTGCGAGGCGGACGAAGGGATTTCCCGGAAGGACTTCATGCACCGGATCGGCATCGGCAAAAAGGAAGCCCGGGAAACCCAGTTCTTTCTCCGCATGGTTGTTACCGCTCGGTCTACCCTGAAACCCGAAGCCCGTGTCGTCTGGAATGAGGCGCGCGAGCTGAAGCTCATTTTCGCCTCCATCTTCCGCCAACGCTGAATCTCTGGTCATTGGTCATTGAACCTTGGTCATTCGCTTATGAACCCGTTGCTTGAATTCCACCTTCACCAAACCCGCCGCCAGTTCTTCGGCCAGACCGGCCTGCGCCTGGGTGGCCTGGCGATGGCTTTGATGGGGGCCAAGTCGGTCGGCAGCCAGCTTCTCGGCGCGGCTTCGCCGGAGCGGGTGCATCCGCCGTTGCCGGGTTTCCCGCACTTCGCGCCGACGGCGAAGAATTTGATTTACCTGCACATGAACGGCGCGCCGTCCCAGCTCGACATGTGGGACCACAAACCGAAGCTGGGCGAATACTTCGACAAGGACCTGCCAGATTCTGTGCGACAGGGCCAACGCATCACCACAATGACGTCGGGACAGGCCCGCTTTCCGGTGGCGCCCTCCATGTTCAAGTTCAGCCAGGCCGGCCAGTGTGGCCGCTGGATCAGCGAGCTGCTGCCGCACACGGCCGGCATCGTGGATGACCTTGCGCTCATCAAGACGGTCAATACCAACGCCATCAATCACGACCCGGCCTGCACCTTCGTCATGACCGGCAGCGAAGTGTCCGGCAAGGCCAGTCTCGGGTCGTGGCTCGCCTACGGTCTCGGCAGCGAGAACAACGATCTGCCCGCGTTTGTCGTGCTCACGCCGACTTGGTCTTCCAAGTCCGCGGCCCAGGCCCTCTTCACGCGCATGTGGAGCAGCGGTTTCCTGCCCGGCCGCTACAACGGCGTCGCGCTCCGTTCGGTCGGTGACCCGGTGCTATACATCCAGAATCCGCCCGGCGTCAGCGGCTCCGACCGCCGCACGATGCTCGACGCGCTCAATACGCTGAACCAGGGCACCCTTGAGCGCTTTGGCGATCCCGAGACGCAGACGCGCATCGCCCAATACGAGATGGCGTTCCGGATGCAGAGCAGCGTGCCTGAACTCGTGGACTTCCAGGGCGAATCCAAGGCGACGCTCGACCTTTACGGCAACGACGTGAAGCAGCCCGGCACCTTCGCGGCCAGCGCGTTGCTCGCGCGCCGGTTGGTGGAACGCGGCGTGCGCTGCGTCCAGTTGCTGCACCGCGGCTGGGACCAGCATGGCAGCCTCCCGACCGATATCCGCGCCCAGTGCAAGGACATCGATCAGGCGACCGCGGGCTTGGTGAAGGATCTCAAACAACGGGGCCTGCTAAAAGATACGCTGATCGTTTGGGGCGGCGAGTTTGGGCGGACCGTCTATTCGCAGGGCACTTTGAAGCGCGACGACTACGGCCGCGACCATCACCCGCGCAACTTCTGCATGTGGATGGCGGGCGGCGGGGTGAAGGCGGGCGTCAGCTACGGCGAGACGGATGATTTCAGCTATAGCCCGGTGGAGAATCCGGTGCATCTGAACGACCTGAACGCGACCATTCTCCGCTGCATGGGAATCGACCACGAGCGGTTCACCTTCAAGTTCCAGGGCCTCGACCAGCGCCTGACCGGCGTCGAACCGTCAGCGCCGGTGAAGGCGATTCTGGCGTGACGCTTGGCGAGGCGGAAGCCGGCGTGGGGTGGACGGACGCGGCTCCCGGCCGAGCGCTCGCGGATGCTTCGCGTCGTGATGTCCGCAGGGAACGCTCAACGGTCTGCCTGTCGATTCGACCAGAAAGCCGCTTGTCGCGCTCCGGCCACCTGCCTACCGTCCCGTTTCAATAGGCTTCCCATGCGTTTTTCGCTTTCACGATTTGTCGCGGCTTTGGCGCTCGCGCCGGTCTGCGTGGCCTCACTTTTGGCCGAGCGCGGCAATGACAAGGTCATCCCGCCGAAGCCGCCGTTACCCGCCTTCAAGTCGCTGCGATTGGAGCCTGCCAACCTCACGCTTACCGACGGTCGCGATTCGCGGAGGGTGCTCGTGCTGGGCGAACACCCGGACGGCGGCGTTGTGGACCTGACCGCCGAAGCGAAGTGGAAGGCCGACAGCGCCGGAGTTGAGATTGATGGCGACGGATATGTCCTCGGCAAACAGACCGGTGAAAGCACGGTCACCGTTTCGGCGGCAGGGAAGTCGGTGAAGCTGCCCGTAAAGGTGGCGAGCGTGGAGCTGAAGCCGGTGGGCTTCGTCCGCGACATCGAGCCGATCCTGAGCCGCACCGGTTGCAACGCCGGCCCGTGCCACGGCGCGGCCAAGGGCAAGAACGGCTTCAAGCTCGCGCTGCGCGGTTACGATCCCGAATACGATTATCAGGCGCTCATCAACGATCTCTCCGGACGCCGCTTCAACCGTGTGAACGTGGACGAGTCGCTGATGCTCCAGAAGCCGCTGGGCGACGTGCCGCACGAGGGACGCCAGGCGATCAAGCCCGGTTCCCGCTATCACCAGACGCTCAAGCAGTGGATCGCGGAAGGCGCGAAGTTCGAGGACGTGGCGAAGAACCGCCCGGCCAAGATCACGATCCTGCCGGAGAAGGTGGAAATCGACCTGCCGGGCCGGCTCCAGCAATTCTTGGTCATCGCAACCTATGGCGACGGCTCGACGCGCGACGTGACCCGCGAGGCCGTGCTGAGCAGCAACAACGAGGAAGTCGCTCTCGTGAAGGACGGCGTTCTGACCGCGCTGCGCCGCGGCGAGATGGCGGTGCTCGTCCGTTACGAGGGCCTCTACGACGCGCGCGAAGTGGCGGTGATGGGTGACCGCACGGGCTTCCAGTTTTCCGCGATGCCCGAGTTCAACTTCGTGGACCGGCACGTCAACGCGAAGCTCCAGCGGATGAAGATCAACCCGAGCGAGCTCTGCAACGACGCCGAGTTCGTGCGCCGGGTTTACCTCGACATCACCGGCCAGCCGCCAACGTCGGAAAAGGTCCGAGCTTTCCTGGCGGACACGACGGACTCGCGAATGAAGCGCGAAGCGTTGGTGGATGAACTCATCGGTTCGCCGGCTTACGCGGAGTTTTGGGCCAACAAGTTTGCCGACCTGCTCCAGTGCAATTCGGAGAACTTGGGCAAGAAGGGCGTGTGGGTCTTCGGCCAGTGGATCCGCGACCAGCTCACCGCCAACAAGCCCTACGACCAGTTCGTGCGCGAACTGGTCCTGGCGAAGGGCAGCACCTTCGAGACGCCGGCCGGCAACTACCTCCGGGCGCTGCGCGATTCCGGCAAGATGACCGAGGACATCTCGCAGACGTTTCTTGGCGTGCGCTTCAACTGCAACAAGTGCCACGACCACCCGTTCGAGCGCTGGACGCAGAACCAATACTACGAGTTCGGCGCCTTCTTCGCCCAGGTCGCCTTCAAGCGCGGCACCCTGGGCCGCGACACGCTCATCCGGCCGACCGACGCCTACGCCTACGAGCAGGTGTCCGAGGAGATCGTTTACCAGAACTACAACGGCGGTGAGGTGAAACACCCGAAGAACGATGCGGTCATGAAGCCGCACGTGCCCTACGGCGAGGCCCGGGCCATTGCCGAAGGCGAAGACCGCCGCGCCGCGTTCGCCGAATGGCTGACCTCAAAGGGCAATCCCTACTTCGCCAAGTCCGCGGCGAACCGCTTCTGGAGCTACTTTTTCGGCCGCGGAATCATTGACCCAGTGGACGACATCCGCGCCGGCAATCCGCCGAGCAACCCCGCGCTGCTCGACGCGCTGACGGCGCAGTTCGTTGCCGACGGACACGACCTGCGGAAGCTGCTCCGAACCATCGTCACTTCGCGGACCTACCAGCTCAGCATTCTGCCGAACAAATGGAACGAGGACGACTCGGTGAACTTCTCACACCAGTCTCCGCGCCGGCTCAGCGCCGAGCAGATGCTCGACTCCATTGCCGTGGCGACGGGGCACAAGCTCCAGTTCGCCAACCTGCCCGACGGGATGCGCGCGGCGCAGTTGCCCGACGGCATGGTCGCCGGCAACGATTTCCTCACGCTTTTCGGCCGGCCCAAGCGCCAGAGCGCCTGCGAATGCGAACGCAGCAGCAACGTGACGCTCTCGCACGCGCTGAACCTCATCAACGGCAAGACGCTCGGCGAATGCGTGAACGGTGATGGCGGCCGGTTCGCCAAGCTGGTGACCGAGCAGAAGGACGACCGCAAGGTGGTCGAGGAAATCTACCTGAGCTGCCTGAACCGCCCGCCGACCGACAAGGAACTCGCCAGCATCAAGCTCGGCGAAGGCAACCAACGGCGCGAAGCCGCGCAGGATCTCGCGTGGGCACTGCTGAACAGTCCGGCGTTTTTGTTTAACCGGTGACCGCCGATGAATCCGGATCAACAACTGGACCGAGCAATGCGCAGAAAGCGGCGTCAGCTACTGATCTCCGCGTTCCTTTGCACAGCGGTTACCGCCGCATTTGTCTTCGCTGACAAGGATTCGGGTTGGCAGATGTTGGGCCGGTTGATCTGGCCGGCCGTTTGGGTTTCCGCATCTTGGGATGACTACAATCGCCCAGTCAAAATCAGCATCCGGGGTGTCGGGGCGGTTCTCCTTGCCGGCGCAGTGTTCGCCGCTTTGTTCGTGCTTTCTGGTTGGGTCTTATCGGCTCTTTTTCCGGATAAGTCGCCTGATGCGGTCAAACTGCGAGTGAGGAACGGTTACATCGGACTGTGGGTGCTTTGGCTGGCGTTCCTGTCCTACCTGTGGAATCGCCCGTCCCCCGCCACCGAACAACTCAAGGCTGTTGAGCAACTATCATGATCTCCATCCCTGGAAGATCCGGCGCCACCTGTGAGGGCTACAGCCGCCGCGAATTCCTGCGCGTCGGTGGTGCGGTCAACCGGCTTGGAGTCGTCAACCGCCTCAGCTAGCTTTCGACCATGACAACGACCCTGTCAGTGCCCGTCGAAGTCCCGACCAGTCTGGACAGTTTCCTCGGCTTCAGATCCGAGGCCGAACTGGCCGTTGACCTGAAGGTCACCCTCGCGGTGCGCCTGTTTGAAGAGGGACGGCTGTCGCTTGGGCGGGCGGCCCAGATGGCAGGCATGCACAAGGCGGATTTCATGGATGAACTCGGCCGTCGCAAGGTCTCGGTGATCAACTGGGACGAAGCAGAAGTCCGCCGAGAATTTGGACCCCACAATGCATGAGACCCTTCTGGTCGCCGACAGCAGCCCGCTCATTGTCCTCGCCAAGATTGGACGACTGGGCCTGCTGCCACACCTGGCGGAACGGGTGGTCATTCCGTCCACCGTCTGGCAGGAAGTCGTCATGAACAAGCCGGCTTCACTTGATTCGCGCGAACTGGCTGGGGCTTCCTGGTTGGAAGTTCAGCCGGTTGCGGATACGGAGTCAGCCGGCTGGCGTGATGAACTGGACCTGGGCGAGGCGCAGGCCATCGCGCTGGCGTCCAGGTTCCCCGGTTGTCTGCTGTTGATTGACGAGCGCTTGGGGCGGAGGGCTGCCGGCCGGCTCGGCGTGCGTGTCATCGGCACGCTTGGGTTGCTGCTCGAAGCAAAGGCATTGGGGTTGATCCCTTCGCTGCGCGCCGAAATCGACCGACTTCTTTCGGTGGGCCATTTTCTTTCCGAATCACTGGTCCAAGAGACGCTTCGCAGCGCCAACGAAGGTTAGCGTAATCACCCTCAACCGTTCATCCCATGATCTCCATCCCTGGAAAATCCGGCGCCACCTGCGACGGCTATAGCCGCCGCGAATTCCTCCGTGTCGGTGGGGCCGGCCTCGTCGGCCTGAGCCTCGCGGACATCCTGCGCTTGCAGGCCCAGCAGTCGCCCACCGTCGGCCCCGCGCCCGGGCAGCCGAAGAACGGCTGGGGCACGGCCAAGCAGGTGCTGCTGATCTACCTTCAGGGCGGCCCCAGCCACATTGACATCTGGGATCCGAAGCCCGATGCGCCGTCCAACGTCCGGGGCGACTTCAAGCCCATCAAGACCAAGGTGCCGGGCATCCACCTCAGCGAGGTGATGCCGAAGCTCGCGCAGCAGCTCGACAAGGCGACGCTCATCCGCTCGATGAGCTACACGCCGGCCGGCCTCTTCAACCACACCGCCGCGATCTACCAGATCATGACCGGCTACACGCCCGACCGCGTGTCACCGTCCGGCCAGCTCGAGCCGCCCGCGCCCAACGACTTCCCGCACATGGGCTCGCAGATCACGCGCCTCCGGCCGCTCGACATCCCGATGCTGCCCTTCGTGATGCTCCCGCGCCCGTTGCAGGAGTCGAACGTCATCGGCAAGGGCGGCACCGCGGGCTTCCTCGGCGCGGCCTTCGACCCCTACTACTTTTACCAGGATCCGGCGAAGGACATCAACCTGGACGACCTCACGCTGCGGAAAGAGGTCAGCAAGGAACGCCTCGAACGCCGCTCGACGCTGCTCAAGGCCGTCAACGACGCCATGCCCGACATGGAGAAGGCGGTCGGGAAATATGCCTTGGACAAGTATTACCAGAAGGCCTTTGACCTCGTGAGCAGCGGCCGCGCCCGCGACGCCTTCGATCTCGCCAAGGAGAAGGACGCCCTGCGCGACAAGTATGGCCGGCACACGTTCGGCCAGGGACTGTTGCTCGCGCGGCGTCTCCTGGAGGCCGGCACCAAGTTCGTGCAGATGAACTGGCCCGCCGTCGCCAACGGCGATCCCACCGTGGACGCCTGGGACACCCATGCCGCCAACTTCGGCCCGCTCCGCAACCTGCACTGCCCGAAGCTCGACTCCGGCCTCAGCGCGCTGCTCGAGGACCTCGACGAACGCGGCCTGCTCAAGGAAACGCTCGTGGTCGCGCTGGGCGAATTTGGCCGCAGCCCGCGCCTCGGCGTGAGCACCAGCGGCAACAGCAACTCGCCCGATGGCCGTGACCACTGGCCGTATTGCTACACCGCGCTCGTGGCGGGCGCCGGCGTTAGCCGCGGGGCCGTGTATGGCAAGTCCGACGCGACCGGCTCTTCGCCTTCGGAGAATCCCGTGCACCCTACCCAGCTCGTCGCGACCATCTACCACGCGCTGGGCATCGATCCGCACTCCATGGTGATGAACCACCTCAACCAACCGCGCGAACTCGTGCAGGCCGAAGCGGTCACGGGGTTGTTTGGCTAGGCTTCACCGGTCATGGCTGACAATTCCTCCGGCAGACTGACGTGGGCTCTCGATGAGGTCGCCCGGGCGCTGAAGATTTCGACGGCGGACGTGCGGGCGTATTTCACCGACGGCCGACGCGTGTTGTTCATCTTGGAACGTCGGCTGGCGAAAGAAGTCCTACGTGGCTCACTCGCGAAGAGCGAAGGGGCTGGCTACGATGTCATGGATTCTGACGGAGGTCTCTGGGAAGTCCGCAGCTTGACCCGCGGCGGTGTTTTCTTCTGTCCCAGCTACATGGTGGGCAAGGGGCGGATTTTCGATGAGCCGGGCTTCATCTCCAAGCTGGCTTACTTGAAAGGATATATCCTTGCTGACGTGGAGTCGTTTCCGGACGTCCCGTTTTGGTTAGTGCCGGTCGCAACCGTGCGCGAATGGTGGAACACTGGAAAACTTGGCGCTGGCACCAAAACTTCCCGCGACCGCGTATTGAAGCTGCTCGCGGCCTTGCCAGACTCGCCGTGATGATTGCCGCATCGACAGTTCGTGGTTCTCTTCAGTTGCTCGCTGCCGAGCTGAGGAAGTTCGATGCGTTTGGCACCCGGACGCAGGTGCGCTCACACACAGTTGCAGCTGCGGGAAACGTGCCAGTGTTCGTAAACGAGTTTTGGACCGCCAAGCAGCGCGACGCACACAGCCTCCACGAAATCTCCTATCGGGCCTGCTTCAAGCCGCAGTTGCCCCGCTTCTTCATCGAACGGCTCACGTCACCGGGCGACACGGTTTACGATCCCTTCATGGGGCGGGGCACGACGGTTCTGGAGGCGGCCTTGTTGAATAGACGTCCGCTGGGCTGTGATGTGAATCCACTCTGCGGGGTGCTCACCCGCCCCCGCCTTTCCCCGCCGTCATTTGACGCGGTGGCATCGCGCCTGGCGGCCATTGATTTCGCCTGCCGCGCCGAGGTTCCCGAAGGCCTGCTGGTGTTCTATCATCCGGAAACCCTGCGCCAGATTTGCACCCTGCGGCATTACCTCGCAGTTCGCCAAAGTGACGGCGACTTTGACGCCGTGGATGGATGGATCCAGATGGTGGCGCTGAACCGCCTGACCGGACACTCGCCGGGCTTTTTCTCAGTTTACACGCTGCCTCCCAACCAGGCGGTTTCGCTGCAATCCCAGCGTCGCATCAATGCACGCCGCAAACAAATTCCGCCGCTGCGCGACGTGCCCACGCTGATCCTGAGGAAGACCAACAGCCTGTTGGCGGACTTCACCGAATCGGAGCGGGTGCGGCTGGCCGAAGTCGCCACTGAAGCCCGATTATTCACAAAATCATGCGAAGACGTGGCGGAGATCGCTCCGGGCACCGTGGACTTGGTGGTCACCTCACCGCCGTTCCTCGCCGTTGTGGACTACGCGGCGGATAACTGGCTGCGTTGCTGGTTTCTGGGCTTCGACGCCGGTTCGGTGAAACTCTCCACCCATCGCCGGCCGCCGGAGTGGCTGGCGACCATGACGCGCGTTTTCAGCGAGCTGAACCGGGTGCTCCGCCCCGGCGGCCACGTTGCCTTCGAGGTGGGCGAAGTGAATGCCGGGCGCGTTTTGTTGGAGGAGTTGGTCGTGCAAGCCGGATCGGCTGCCGGCCTGACGCCGGGGCTGATTCTTATCAACGATCAGGAGTTTACCAAGACGGCCAACTGCTGGGGCGTTTCCAACAACACCAAAGGCACCAACACCAACCGGATCGTGGTATTCCAGAAGCCATGAACCACTTTCTCAAACGAGTCTCGGTATCGCTGGCCCTACTGGCTGTGGCCCATCCCGCGTCCGCCCAGCCAGCGCCCAAGCTCGATTCTCTTTCCGCAACCTGGTTCCAGCGCGGGACAACCAACGAGGTGACGCTGAACGGCGACGCCCTCGGTGGAACGACCGCAGTGCTGTTCACCGGTGCCGGCCTGGCCGCTGCCCTGGCGGCAACGGCGCCTCCCAGCGTGACCCTCGAAGGTTCGGGCGGCGGAGTTTCCATGGACACGAACAGCCCGAAGACGCTCACGCTGCGTTTGGTCGTTGCCGACAGCGCGGCACTGGGCAGCCGCGAACTGCGACTGGCGGGGCCGAACGGGGTTTCCAATCCCTTCACGATGAACGTCAGCGACGTGCGGGAGACGCTGGAACTGAAACCGAACCACTCGGCAGAAAAGGAGCCGTGGCTGGACTTGCCGGCCGCGGTGTCCGGCATCATCGGGGCAAGCACCGAGTCGGATTTCTTCCGGTTCAAGGCCAAGGCCGGCGAGAAGCTGACCTTCGACGTGCAGGCCAACCGATTCGGCTCACCGCTGGATCCGACACTGGTGCTGCTCGACACGGCCGGCAAGGAACTGGCCCGCAGCGAGGACGCCAATGGGCTCGACTCGTTCTTGGAGTTCACCGCGCCGGCGGATGGCGAGTTCGTCGCCCAGCTCCACGACCTGCGGTTTCAGGGCGGCGGCGACTACCGCTATCGCCTTGTCGCCGGCGCGTTGCCGCAGCTGGACTTCCTCTTTCCTTTCGGAGGCAAACGCGGCTCTCCTGTGGAACTTCAGCTCAGGGGGCGAAACCTGGACGGCGCGGACAAGTTGACCCTCAACGTCGCGCCCGACGCTCCGTTGGGCCGGCAGGACATCCGGGCGCTTACCCCGCGGGGTTACTCGAACCCGCAGCCGTTTGAGGTCGGCGATTTGCCGGAGGTCATGGAAGCGGAGCCGAACAACGCGGTGGACAAGGCTAATGCCATCACCGCCCCCGTCGTGATCAACGGCCGCATTGGTGAGGCGAAGGATGCGGATTTCTTCCGCTATAAGGCCGCCGGTGACCAGAAGCTCGTGATCGAAGTTCGCGCCCGGCAATTTGGATCGCCGCTCGATGCTTTGCTCACGCTTTCGGACACCAACGGCGCCGTGCTCCAGCGCAACGACGACGCCAGCGGCCCGGACGCCCGCATCGAATTCGACGCCAAGAAGGACACGGAATACCTGATCTCCCTCCGCGACCTCACGGACCGCGGCGGCGAGCGCTTCGGCTACCGGATGAGTCTCCAGCCGCCGAACACCACGCCGGACTTCTCGGTGCGGGTCGCGGGCGGCCGTTACCGCGTGGGCATTGGCGGCACCGTGGCCGTGCGGTGTGAGATCGAACGACGCAACGGATTCGACGGTATCGTCCGCGTCACCGGCGAGGGGCTGCCCGCGGGCGTGACGGCCTCGATGCTGGTGTTGGGGGCAGCGCCGAACTTTGGCTGGCTGCTGCTTTCGGCGTCGGCTGAGGCCTCGGTCGGTTTTGCCCCGCTGAAGCTGGCTGCCACCGGCGAACTGGCCGGACGGGCGGTGGTGCGAACCGCGCAGCCGGCCGAACAGGGCTGGCTGACGGTATTGCCCGAAGTCCCGTTCACCGTGGAGGTCGCTCCCGCGACGGGCCTCGCGGAACAGAATGGCACCGTGGGATTTGACGTGAGTGTTACGCGTCGGACGGGATTTGAGGGTGAGGTGAAGGTCATGGCGGAAGACCTGCCCGGGGTGAGCATTCCGGCGGTGACCATTCCGACGGGGCAGGCGCGCGCGAAGCTGATGTTGAATGTCGCCTACAACGCCGAGGTTGGCACACGACCGGTGATGGTCCGGGCGGAGGCTACGGTCAATGGCCATGCCCGGGTGCAGCACGCGCCGGCACCCGTCCAGTTGACGACCCAGGGCATCGCGATGTTCCTCACGGCGATGCTGCCGGGTTCGTCCTTCTTCCGAACTGACTCGTTCAAGCTGTCCGCGGTGGCGTTGCCCGAGGGAACCAAGTCTGAAGCCAATCAGACTGAGTTCGTGGTGAAGGTAGACCGGCGCGGTCTGGCCGGCGAGATCGCCCTTGCTTTGGAAGGGATGCCGGGCGGCGTGGTCGCAACCGTCAACAACCTCGCTGCGGACAAGAATGAGGCGACGATTCGCCTGCTTGTTTCGGACAAGGCCGAGACCGGCAAGGAACACAGCTTCAACGTGGTTGGCACCGCCACCCATCAGGACCGCATCTGGCGGCAGAAGACCCAGGCCGTGAAGCTGCTCCTCACCGCGCCGGAAAAGGAAACCGCCGCCCTAAACCCCAACGCCAGCCCCACCAAGTGATCACACTCGCCATGTTCCCAAAATCGAACCGACGCAAAAAGGCTGTCACCCTTGATCGGGGAATGACTGGAAGGTCACGAAGCGCTCGACTTTTAGCCCTCGCCTCCCTCGCACTTTCGACCTCCGCCATGGCGGCGGAAAGCAAACCTGTCTCCTGGTGGCGCGACGTGACTCCGGTCTTCAAACGCTCGTGCAACGGCTGCCACAACCCGAACAAGCTCAAGGGCGAGGTGGACACCTCGACCTACGCGGGCTTTCTCAAGCCGGGCAAACACGGGCCCAGCTTCACGGCCGGTGATCCGGCGAAGTCGCTGGTCATCGAATCCATCAGCGGCAAGGAGCCGGACATGCCGAAGGAAGGTGATCCGCTGACCGAAGCCGAAATTGCGCTGATCACGCGGTGGATCGCGGAAGGCGCCAAAGATGACACCCCGGCCGACGCCTACTCGACGAAGCTCAAGGAACTGCCGGTCTACACGACCCCCCCCGTGGTCACGTCGCTCGCGGTCTCGCCGGACGGTTCACGGCTGGCGGTCGCCGGCTACCACGAGGTGATCCTGTTCGACACGGCGTCGCTTTCGCCGGTGGCGCGGTTGCTTGGCGAATCGCCGCGCATTGAGGCGCTGGCATTTTCGCCCGACGGCAAACGGCTGGCGGTCAGCGGCGGTTCGCCGGCCCGGTTCGGCGAGATTCAAGTCTGGGACGTTGCCGGCTCGAACCAGCTCAGTTCTTTCAAGCTCACCTCGGATTCCCTGTTTGGCGTGTCCTGGTCACCGGACGGAGCCCGGCTTGCGTTTGGAGGCGCCGACAAGAGCGTTCGCGTGATCGCGGCGGCCGACGGCAAGGAGTCGATGAAGTTCGACAACCACAGCGACTGGGTCTTTCGCACGGCGTGGGTGACTGACGGCAAGCGACTGCTCAGCGGCAGCCGCGACCGGGCCATGAAGCTCATCGACGCCGCCAGTGGGCAGTTCATCGACGACATCAACAAGCTCCTCGAACCCGTCTCCGGCATGGCGCGGCATCCCAGGGAGGAATGGGCGGCCTATGGCGGTGCGGAAGGCGGGGTGCGGCTCTACAAGATGAAGGAGAACCAGGAGCGCACCGCCGGAAACAATGACGTAAACCTCGTGCGCGAGTTCGAGCGGCAGCCGGGGCCAGTGCAGGCCGTGGCGTTCAGCCCGGATGGCAGCCTGCTCGCGGCGGGCAGCACGGGCAGCGAGGTGCGCGTCTACCAGACGGGCGACGGCAAACGCAAAGCGGCGTTGGCCGGTCATGACGGGGCGGTCTTTGCCCTGGCGTTCTCCGCAGACAATCAGCGGGTGTTCACGGCGGGTTTCGAGGGGTTGGTCCGGGTCTTTGATCCGGCAACGGGTAAGCTGACGGCGATTTTCTTGCCCGTTCCGGTGAGCCCGGCGAAAGCGGTCGTCCGGAGCAATTAGGTCGGACTCGTTGAAGCCCTGCTGGGTCGCGTCGGCTCAGCGACCGACGATTCGCGTGGAACGCGCGCCGTTCTGCTCGGGGACTTTGGAGGCGCGTCCCGCGCCTGGGGGGCGGTTCTGGCCTATGGCTTCGCCGTCGCCTGCGAGGCGCGAAAAAGCCGCAGCACCGCGTAATCGTAACGGCCGCCCAGCGCCTCGTGGGCGCCGCTGAGCATGTGCCAGCCGGTCTGCTCAAACGCCCCCAGCATTTCGGCCGCCTGCGCGGGAGTGAAGAACGGCGTTAGGTCGAGGCGTTCGCCCGCTTCAACGGCGATGGCGAGGTGCGAGGCCACCGTGCTTTCTTTCACATCGCGCTGCTGCGCGATGGTGGCGGAGGTCAGGCCGCCGCGGTAGAGGCGCACGGTTTCCTTCACGGTGTCGGTCATGAGTTCGCCTCGTGATTTTCCGCCGCCGGTGGCGCGGGGCGGCCTGCCCGCGAAGGAATCCTCGGCGAACATCTGCCGCGGATTGGCCTGAAGATGGGCACGAACCTCTTCGACGAACTGCGGGCCGTAGGCTTTCCACTTGGCTTCGCCCACCCCGGAGATGCGGCGAAACTCTCCCTCGCTCGTGGGATACTGCCGCGCCATGAGCCGCAGCGAATTGTCGCCGAAGACGATGTAGGCGGGCAGGCCCTGGGCATCCGCGAGCTGCTTGCGGAGCTGGCGCAGCTTGTCAAAGAGCAGTTCGTCGCAGGCGATTTCGCCGGCGCGTTCGGTGCGACGGGCGCCGGCTTCGAGCGGCTTGGTGAGCGTAATCGGGCGGCGGTCCTTCAGCGCGGCCATGCCCTCGGCCGTGACGTCCACAGTGGGGAACTGGCCGGTGTTCTGCGCGAGGTAACCGAGCCGCATCAGCTCCCGGGCGATGGCGCCCCACTCGGAGCGGGTGTGTTCAGCGCCGATGCCGTAGGTCGTGAGCTGGTCGTGACCCCACTGGCGAATCTTGTCCGTGTCACCGCCAGTCAGCACCGCGACCACGTGGTTAAGACCAACCGCGAAACCGTTCTTCTGCCGGATGCGGAAGACGCAGCTCATCAGCTTCTGGGCCGCCACCGTGCCGTCGTAGGTGGAGCGCGGCGCGAGGCAGTTGTCGCACGCGCCGCAGTCGTCCGCGGAGAACTCCTCGCCGAAGTAGTCGAGCAGCATCACGCGCCGGCACTCGGGGCACTCCGCGTAATGCGTCATCGTCTGGAGCTGTTCGCGGGCGATGCGGCGCTCGTTCTCGTCGGGCTTCTCGTCAATGAAGCGGGACTGCTTCACGACGTCGCCGGGGCTGAAGAGGAGGAGGCATTCGCTGGGCAGCCCGTCGCGGCCGGCGCGGCCGGTTTCCTGGTAGTAACCCTCGACGTTCTTCGGCAGGTCGTAGTGGACCACGAAGCGGACGTTGGGTTTGTTGATGCCCATGCCGAACGCGATCGTGGCGCACACCACGCGCACTTCGTCGCGCAGGAAGCGGTCCTGGCTGCGACCGCGGTCGTCCTTCTCCATGCCGGCGTGGTAGGGGGCGGCCTTGATGCCGTCCTCGGCGAGCTTCGTCGCCAACCCGTCGGCGCCGGCCCGGCTGGCGCAGTAGATGATGCCGCTGTCCTTCGGGCGTTCGCGGAGGAAGTCGAGCACCTGCCGGTAGCCGCCGGACTTGGGCACGACGCGGTAGGTCAGATTGGGTCGATTGAAGCTGGCGACGTAGACCGAGGGTTCGCGCAGGTGAAGCTGGCTGACGATATCCGCGCGGACGCGTTCGGTTGCGGTCGCGGTGAGCGCCATGAACGGGAGGTCGGGCATCCGTTCGCGCAGGTTGCGGAGGTTCCGATACTCCGGCCGGAAATCGTGGCCCCATTCGCTGATGCAGTGGGCCTCGTCCACGGCAATGCAATTCACGCCCCAGCGGTTGAGGTCGTCGATCATGGTCCCGACCATGAGGCGTTCGGGCGCGACGTAGAGCAGCTTGAACTCGCGCGAGTTGAGGCCGCGCCAACGGGCGCTGCGGTCGGCGTCGGTCAGCGATGAGTTCAGGAAGGTCGCCGCCACGCCGTTGGCCTGGAGCGCATCCACCTGGTCCTTCATCAGCGCGATGAGCGGCGAGATGACGACCGTGAGCCCGGGCCGAACCAACGCGGGCAACTGGAAGCACAGCGACTTGCCGCCGCCAGTCGGCAGGAGCGCGAAGACGTCCTTGCCGGCGATGGAGTCCCGGATGATCTCCTCCTGCAGCGGCCGGAACGAGGTGTAGCCGAACACCTCCTTCAGTGGGGTGAGCAGGTCGGGTGGATAAGGAAGCGGGGAAGGCATGCAGTCAGGTGGACGGGCGACGTTCGCGGAGACGCAGGATGGGCTGTTCGACGAGATAATAGCTGGCCATGGCGGCAGCCAACGCGACCAGGATACACCACGGACGTTGCCAGAGTGGACCCTTGCCGGCGTATTCGCAGAACAGGGTTTGCCAGAGGTAAAGACTGTAGCTAAGCCGTCCCAGCCAAACCACAGGCGGAAGGTTGCAGAGCACTTGGACGGAGCGGCAGCGGCCTTCGGTCAGGATTTTGATAATCAAGGCGATGAGCCCAACTTGAATCGTGGGCGAGGCAACGGAGGCCAACACGCCAAACGGCAACCCCCAGCTAACCTGGGCAATGAAGCCAGCCAAGGCGACAGGCAAGATCCATGTCGCAATGGGATAACGGTCAAACAGGTTTCTGAACCCGGACCGCTGTTGCACCAGCGCCAGCAGGGCGCCAACCAGCAGGCTGTCGTAGTTCAGGTCGATCCGACCGACATTCATGGGTCCGCCAGCCGCCAGCTTTGTCATGAGGTGGCGCCAAAACGGCGCGAAGAGACAGAGTCCCAGTGTCACCCAAATGCGACGATTTGGGGTGATCAGGACAACCATCAGAGGCCACGCCAGATAGAACTGCTCCTCAATGGAAAGGCTCCAGAAGTGGCCGGTAAGGTGGGAATCCGCTCCGGGCGGGACCAAGTTGCGGAAAAACAGCATCGCCCCGAGCCATTCCATCGGGTTCCACGGCAGGTGGTTTGCCCAGGTGAACCCCAACGCCACGGCCAAATAGG
>JAYUSF010000344.1:0-9975 GCA_043755815.1 Verrucomicrobiota bacterium | reverse complement strand
GAGCGGGCGGCCGAGCTTTTTCTGTTTCTCGCCAAGATGGCGGACAATATTTTCCACCATCACCACCGCGCCGTCGATGATCAGGCCGAAGTCGATCGCGCCGAGGCTCATCAAGTTGCCGGACAATCCGAGGTGCGTCATGCCGATGACCGCGAACAGCATCGAGAGCGGAATGGCCAGGGCCACGATGACGGCGGCCCGCCAGTTGCCAAGCAGCAGCAGCAAGACCACCACGACGAGCAGCGCGCCTTCGGTGAGGCTCGTCTCAACCGTGCGGAGGGTGCGGTTGACCAAGTGCGAGCGGTCGTAGAGCGGACGAAGCTCCACGCCCGGCGGAAGTTGTTTTTGAATCTCCTGGAGGCGCCCGCCGACGGCGCGGGACACGAGCCGCGAGTTTTCGCCGGCCAGCATGATGGCCGCGCAGACCACGGCCTCCTGTCCGTCCACCGTGCCCGCGCCCGTGCGATAATTCACGCCGATGCCGACGGTGGCAACGTCGCCGACCGTGAGCGGGCGCGCGCCGCCGCCGAACTTGAGCGGCAACGCGGCGATTTGCTCCAGCGCGGTGACGCGGCTCTGGGCGCGGATGACGACTTGCTCGCCGCCGATTTCCACGAGGCCGCCGCCGGCGTTCTTCATGTTCCCCCGGATTTTATCGGCCAGTTCCCGCAGCGTGATGCCCGCGCCAAACATCCGCGCCGGGTCGGGCTGGATGACCACCTGCTTTTCGTAGCCGCCGGTCGAGTTCACCTCGGCCAGCCCGGGGGTGCGGCGTAACTGTGGCTTCACGACCGTCTCGTGAATTTGGCGCAGCTCCATCAACTGCTCGCGTCGCGCGGCGGGACGGTTCGGCGCGCTGGCGGCGTAATCCAACGTGTAGTAGAAAATCTCGCCGAGGCCCGTGGCGATGGGCGA
This sequence comes from Verrucomicrobiota bacterium, assembly GCA_043755815.1. GTDB lineage: Bacteria > Verrucomicrobiota > Verrucomicrobiia > Limisphaerales > UBA9464 > CAIWAH01. The sequence goes on along the minus strand of JAYUSF010000344.1, from coordinate 9,060 downwards.
GAGGCGCGGCGTGAGGCCGGGCGGCAGTTCCTCCAACGCGCCTTGCAGCCTCTCGCTGACCATCTGGCGCGTCCGAAAAAGGTCCACGTCATCGCGAAAGGTCATTGTGACCTGGGACAGGCCGGCCTTGGACAGCGAGCGAAACTCAACCATGCCCGGCAGACCGCCCATCCGGCTCTCCAGCGGGAAGGTCACCTGCTGTTCAATTTCCTCCGGCGCGAGTGCGGGGACGGCGGTGTTGATCTGCACCTGCGGACTGGTTATGTCCGGCACGGCGTCCACCGGCAGCCGCAACGCCGACCAGACGCCCAGGCCGATGAGCACGGCCGTGAGCATGAACACGAGGGGGCGCTGCCGGACCGAGAATTCAACGAGGCGACTGAGCATATGCTTCAATGCCCGTCGGCGCATGCCTTGCCGCCGCGCAGGGATTGCAGTTCCGCCAGCCACAGGGCCATGACGGGCCGGACCACCACCTGATCCCCTGCGTAGAGACCGTCGGTTACTTCGGCGAATTCGCTGTTGACCGCGCCCAGCTTGAGCGGAGCCCGCACAAAGGCTTCGCCGCTCACCGTGTAAACGAAATCTCCTTCCATCGTGCGGAGCAGTGCCGAGCGGGGGACGCTGACAACGGACTTCTCGCCACCAAGCCGCACGGTGGCGGCCACAAACGCGCCGTTGGCCAGCCGTCCTTGATCGTCTGCGACGGATAGCAAGACCTCGACATCCGCCTTCTCTGGGCCGCGATCCAAGGCTGTGATGCTGGCGACCAGCGTTCCCGCTTCGTCGACGGCAACCGAGATGGGCTGTCCCTCCCTGAGCACCGCTGCCTCTGCGGGAGTGACCAGGCCGCTGGCCAAAGCGCTGCTTGCCCCCATCGCCAGCGTGGACGCGAACCGGGCTTCGCTGGCCGCGCGATAGACCCGGGCCGTGAAGCGGAACTCGGAAGCCACCTTGCGCTCCTCGACCTCGGCAACTTCGAGGCCGATGAACCTCGCGGTTTCCGGCGAGACCCGAAGGCCGGACTTTTCTTTGTAGGCGATGCCCGCCTGTTTCTCCCCTGCCTCATGGGTGCCGCCTGCATGGGCGTGGCCGTCGACTTCCTTGTGGCCGTCTCCGCAGCCGACGAAAAACGTGCCGGCGGCCAAAAGCGATGCGGTGATGAGTCTGTTTCTGTTCACGGTTTTTTCTCCTCGGTTTCCTGGATGGTTTCACTCAGCGGCAAGGGAAGTCCCGTCAGCAGTTCCAATTGCGACGCTGCCTCCATTGCCTCTTTTCGGGTATCAAGCAGGCTTTCCACCGCTTCCAAGTATTGTTTCTGCAGCTCGACGTAGGTGGAGATCGGAACTGCTCCAAGCCGGTAATGACGGTCGGCCAGTTCCGCGGCGTCTTTGAAGTGCTTCCCCGAATCTGGCCGCCATCGCGCGATCTCGTGGATCTTCGTCTCGTAGGTCAACGCCGCCTCGATGACCTTCCGCTCGATCTCCCGGCGCGCGGTTCCGAGGGAAACCTCGGCCTGCATTTCGCGGGCCTTGGCGGTTTCAATGCTCCCCGAACTCCGGTTCCACAGCGGCAACGGCAACGAGATGCCGACGCCGATGATCCGCTCACGGTCGCCTGCCCGCTCCTCGGAAATCGTCGGTCCGACTGAGATGGAGGAAAACCGTTCGTTCCGGGCCAGCTCCACCCGGAAACCCTGCTGCGCGAGTTCAACGGTGCGGACACGAAGCTCGAAACTGTTGGTCCAGGCCAGCGCCACGAGCTGTTCAGTCCCCACGGCTGAACGGAACCGGAGCCGGGCATCCCTGATGGAGAGCGGCGTGGGCGGCGAGACGCCGCGAAGCTGGTTCAGTTCAAGCAACGCCGACTTTGCGGCCAACAGGGCTTCGCTGGCCTTGCGTTGGGCATTCAACTCTGTGGCTTCAATCACCCGCGTCTCCAGCAACGGCGTCAACCCCGCCGGATCACGCTGCACCAGCACCTCGCGCAATGCCCTGAAGCGTTCGGCCACTTCCCCCGCCGCCGCCGATTTTTCCTGGGCTGCGAACACACCATAGGCCAGCAATTTCATGCGGCCCGAAAGGGCGGTTTTGAACCGTTCAAGTCCCAGTTCCGCCAGCTCCACATCATGGTTGGCAATGGCTTTTCGCAGGCCAAGCCGCCCCGGCCATTCAAACGGCTGCATCAGGGAAACCGACCAAGCCACCCCTTCGGCATTGAAGCCTCCTCCGCGCACGGTCTTCTGTCCGACGCTGGCGCTGAGTTCGGGATTGGCCAGCAGTCCGGCGCTTTTGCGTCCGGCCTTCGCGGCTGCGATCTCTGCCTGGTAGAACTTCAGCTCGGGGCTGCGCTCGAGCGCCTCGACAATAAGCGCGTCGATGGTTGTCGGCGCTGCCGCCGGGATGTCGGCGGCCCCGGTGGTTCCAGCCAACAGCAGGATCAGACAAAAACAGTTCGGCTTCATGGACGGATTTGTGGGAAACAGGGCAGTGGCGGGATGACGGAAAGGAAAACACCGGACGGACAAGTCCGATGAAGGAGCGCAGTCCCTCGACGAGGGACCGTTTACGAAGCGAGTGAAGGAGCGCGCACGGGCAGGACCGCACGCTGGAAGAAAAGCCAGTCAGGCACTGGCGGCGACACGGAGGGAGAGGGGGTAAAATCGGGATCGAGCCGGCTGATTGCCCGAGGCTGCGAAACGACGAGCCCCGCAATGGCCGGTGTGAGCTTTACGATTTTCTGAGATTTGAAGAAGAGCCCGGATTCCAGCAGGTCGCAAATCGAGCCTTCGGCGCAACCCACCGGATGAGAACTTCCTCCCGTTTGTCCCTCATGATCCGCTGCTGCTTCCCGGTCACAGCAAAACCATTCACAGAGGCTGATGCGCTCCAATGTGCAACCCATGGTTGCCGGCACCCAGAGGACCAGCAAAACAAAGACCGCGAGTTGGAGAATTCGCTTCACCCAGCTGATGAATAATTTGTCGGATTGGTAATGTCCATCCTGAGGGCAATACAAATCGCGGAACGCGCCGGCAGCAGCCACAAAGCCGGGTTGGCCGAGCGAGCGCCGCGCGAGGTTAGCGTAGGATGCTGTCTTTTCTACCAGGCCGAAAAGCCAAAGGGAACGTGGAGCGCTCTTCATGGAGGCCCCCCGTCACCTATTTCTTTTTGTCGCCGTGGCCGTGCTTGTCGTCCTTCTTCCCTTCCTTCTCGGCCGAACACTTGCAGAGCCATTCGGGGTTCTTGCAGGCGGAGCAGATGGTGGCGTCGTATTCGAAGCGGGCGGTGACGGCCTTGGCGGACGGCTTCTCCTTGAACTGGAGGACGAGCAGGTAGCTGTCGCCCTTGAGCGCGGGGAAGACGAAGTGGTTGCCCGACTTCTGCACCTTGGGCTTCTCCGGATTGGCACGGTCGCCGCCCGTGACGACCAGTGTCTGGTCCTTGAGCGCGACCGGCTTCATGTCCTTGTCGAGAATGGCCACGTGGAACTTGCCGTCCTTGAGGGTGACTTCGCCGTGGAGCGTTTCGTTGGTGCTGAACTCGAGGATGCGTCCGCCGTTGGGCCCGAGTTCAACGCCGCCGTGGCCGAATGCGGACGAGACGCCGAGCGAGAGCGCGGCAATGAGTGTGAGGAGTGTGGTTTTCATGGTATGTAGTCCCGCCTTCAGGCGGAAAGGGTCGACTGTGTGGCTAGAGTGTTGGGTTGTTTTGAGGCTTTTGTATTCTAGGGAAGCTAGTTCCGCCTGAAGGCGGGGCTACGTGCAGGGCGTTGGCATGTCGTGCCGCCCTCAGGCGGAAAGGGTTTGGCTGGGTGGTGGGGGTGGGGAGTTGTTCCCAGGCTTTCGTCATGGAGTGAGGTTTGTTCCGCCTGAAGGCGGGGCCACGTGCTTGGTCACGCGCAAAGCGGCTTTCCTCCCGAACGTGTAGAACACGGTCGGAGTCACGGCGAGTCCGAGCAGCGTGGAGGTGACGAGTCCGCCGACGATGACGACGGCCACGGGGTGGAGGATCTCCTTGCCCGGCTGGTCCGCCGCCAACACGAGCGGGATTAGCCCGATGCCGGCGGACAGCGCGGTCATCAGCACGGGCACGAGCCGTTCCTTGGTCCCGCGGACGACCATCGCCCTGGTGAAACCCTCGCCTTCGTGCTGCATCAGGTGGAGGTAGTGCGAGATGAGCATGATGCTGTTGCGCGCCGCCACGCCGGCCACAGCGATGAAGCCGACGAGTGTGGCGATGGAGATGTTGTCCAGCATGACCCATGTCAGGACGAGTCCGCCGACCAACGCGAGCGGGATGTCGAACAGCACCTGGAAGGCGAAGAACGGCGTGCGGAAGTAGCCGTAGAGCAGGAAGGCGATGACGATGAACACGACCCCGCTGAGAAGCGCGATCCGTTGCGACGCGTCGCGTTGGGCGAGGAACTCGCCCTCGAAGGAAACGAAGTAGCCTTCGGGCAGCTTCACCTTGGCGGCGACTTCCTGCTGCAGCCTGGGCACCAGCGAGGAGACGTCGCGCACGGTCGGTTTGATCGCGAGGGCGAAGCGGCGCTGGCTGTTCTCGCGGAAGATGACGTTGGGCCCCTTGGCCTCGCGGACCTCGGCGACCATCGCCAAGGGCACCCTGCGCGTCGTCGTTTCGCCGTCGTGCACTTCGATCGGGAGTTGGGCGATTCTTTCCGGCGACTCGCGCCATTCCTGCGGCAGGCGGATGACGAGATCGACCGTGCGTTGGCCGTCGCGCAACCGGGCCACGGGCTTGCCTCCGATCAGCGTCGAGAGGGTCTCGTTGAGCTTGCCGGGCGTGATCCCGTAGGCGGCGGCCTTGTCGCGGTCGGCTTCGATGCGGAGCTGGGGAATGGTCGATTGCTGGTCGAGCTTGCAGTCCTCGAATCCGGGAATCGTCCTGGCGACCGTCTGGATCTGGATGCCGATGGCGCGGAGTTTTTCGAGGTCGGGTCCGAAAACCTTGATCGCGACCGGCGCGGAAACGCCGCTCAGCATGTGGCCGATGCGGTCGGCCAGCGGGCCCATCACGACGCTGAAGGTGCCGGGCACGGCGCGGACTTTTTTCCGGATGTCCCCGAGGATCTCCGCGCGCGACCGGCCGTTGGCGGCGCCGTCCGGTTCGCGGAAATCGACGTCGAACTCGGCGGTCGAAACGGGCACCACATGGTCGCCGCGCTCGGCACGGCCGAGACGGCGCCCGACCTTGCGGACTTCGGGGATGGCCAGCAGTTCCTGTTCGATCACGTCGGAGATCCTGTTCATCTCGTCGAGCGACGTGCCCGGAGCGGACGTGGTGGAGACGAGCGCGGTCTCTTCGCGGAATGCCGGCAGGAAATCCTTCCCCATCCTGGGATAGAGCGAGAACGCGGCGATGACCGCCAACGCCACCAGTCCGAGCAGGAGGTAGGGCCGGCCCAGGCCGAAGCGCAGCAGCGTGTGCTCAAGCAGCCATTTCATGGCGCGGACGAGGCGTGAGTCCGTATGTAGCCCCGCCTTCAGGCGGAACGCGGCTTCCTCAGCGCCATCGGTATTGGCCCCCGCATACGCTTCGGAAGGTTCCTTCCGGCTGAAGCCGGGACTACGGGCGAGGATGAACGAACACAGCACCGGGATGACCGTCAGCGAGACCACGAACGACGCGACCATGCTGACGATCGTGGCGATGGCGATGGGCGAGAAGAGCCGGCCCTCGACACCGCTCAATCCCAGGAGCGGCAGGAAGACGAGGATGATCAGCAGCGTGGCGTAGAGGATGGAGTTCCGCACTTCGCCGGAAGCGCGGGCGATGACTTCCAACGCAGGCAGCCCCGCCTTTAGGCGGAACGCGGTGTCTGATTCTCCGCCGGTTGCCGTCCCTCCATCCGCTCCTGCATTTGTTTCGGACGCCTCTTTCCGGCTGAAGCCGGGACTACGTGCGGCGTTTTCGCGCAGGCGGCGGTAGACGTTCTCCACGTCCACGATCGCGTCGTCGACCACCATCCCGATGGCCACGGCGAGGCCGCCGAGCGTCATCGAGTTCACCGAGATGCCGAACCATTTGAAAGTGATCAGCGTTATGGCGAACGAAAGCGGCATGGCCATCAGCGTGATGAACGTGGTCCTAAAGTTCAGGAGGAAGAGGAAGATCACCACCGTGACCATGATCGCGCCGTCGCGGATGGCCTCCTTCAGGTTCCCGATGGCGTGCTCGATGAAATCGGCCTGGCGGAAAAGCACGACGGCATCGACGCCCTTCGGCAAGCCGGGCTGAAGTTCGGCTAGCGCGGCCTCGATCTTCGTCGTCAACGCGAGCGTGTCGAAGCCCGGCGACTTGGTGATGCTCATGATGACGCCGCGTGTGCCGTTCACGCTGCCGTCGCCCCGCATCGGCTCGATGCCCCACTCGACCTTGGCGACGTCGGAGATGCGCACGGACCGGTCGTTGACCCGTTTGACCACGGTGCGCGCGATGTCGTCGAGTTGCACGGTCATCGCCAGGTTGCGCACCATGATTTCAGTGGAACCTGAATTGATGAATCCGCCTGTTGAGTTGCCGGCGGCCTCCTTGGCCGCGGTCTCCAGATCCTCGTAGGAAACTCCGTGGGCCTGCATGCGCATCGGGTCGGGCTGGACCTGCACCTGTTTGATGCCGCCACCCATGTTCAGGATCTCGGCGATGCCGGGGATGCCCTGCAGGCGCGGCCGCACCACCCAGTCGGCTAGCGAACGGACTTCGCGCGGAGGAATCGCCGCATTCGTGCTGCGCAGGCCGACGAGGAGGATCTCGCCCATGAGCGACGCTACCGGGGTGAGGAACGGCTCAACGCCGGCCGGCAAGGTTCCGCGCACACCCTGCAGCCGTTCCTGCACGAACTGCCGGGCCTTGTAGATGTCCGTGCCCCAGCCGAACTCGGCGTAGACGAGCGACAGGCTGACGTCCGAGTTCGACCGCAGCCGCGTGAGGCCGGCGACGCCCATGAGCGAGCGTTCGATGGGCAAGGTGACATTGGCTTCGACCTCCTCGGGCGCGAGACCCGGAGCTTCCGTGAGGACGATGACCGTGGGTTTGGTCAGATCCGGCAGCACTTCGACCGGCAGTTCCCGGGCGGTCTGTGCGCCGAGCGCCAGCACCAGCAAGGACAACCCGAGCACGATGGCCCGGTTGTCCAGCGCGAGACGGATGAGCCTATTTAGCATGCGTATGTAGCCCCGCCTTCAGGCGGAACAGGGCACCCGAGTTGCGTGGCGTTTGGGGATTCATCGGGCGCGTTGGTCAGGAGTTGGGTTCCTTCCGGCTAAAGCCGGGACTACTTGCGAGGATTGCGTATGTAGCCCCGCCTTTAGGCGGAATGAGGTGTTCGAGTTGCGGGAGGCTTTCGGATTCATTGGGAGCGTTGGTCAGGAGTTGGGTTCGTTCCGCCTGAAGCCGGGACTACATGCGGGGCGTCCCATTTCTTTCCGTAATCCTCCACGGGATACTCGCGCCAGATCCGCAGGGCCTCGTCGCGTCCGACTCCCAAGAGAAACTCTCCTGCGCTGCTCCACGGCCAGTCGGCCCATTTCTCCACCAGTCCGTGGTGGACCGGGTTGTTGTGGATGTAGTTCACCGTCGCCCAGAAATGGCGGTCGTTGCGGATGGCTCGGTCCGACACTCTATGGAAACAAGTCCGGCCCCGCGCATCGTCCTCGCCGTTCCACGCGAAGGAAGTCCGACCGTGGAACTGGCCCAGCAGCTTGGTTGTCTCCCGCAGGTTCCAGGTCTCGACGAGCGCGTGGTAGTGGTTCGGCAGAACACACCAGGCGAAGATTTGCTTGCACGCCTCTGCGAGCGCGGATTGCAGGGCTTGGGAAAAGGCTTCGGTGCGTTCAACGTTCGCTCCGATCAAGTCGGCGTGTTCGTAGCAGGTGGCGGCGAGGTGGAACCGCTTCTTTTCAGTGCTCCGTAGGCGCGGTGGGCTGTGCCATGGACGCTGGTTGCGACGGCGGAGTTCAAGAAGCTCGGCGCGCTGCCTTTCGTTGAGTTGTCTCCAGAGATACATGCACGTAGTCCCGCCTTTAGGCGGAAGAGGACTTTGGGAGTTCGTAGGGCATTGGATTCATCCAAAGCTGTGGTCAGGAGGTGGGTTCCTTCCGCCTGAAGGCGGTGCTACATGCGAGGAGCACCAGGAGAACGGCGTTCCCGATCAGGGACGCCCATGTCAGTCCGGACAGCTTGGCGGGAGTTCTGTGGTCATGGTCGTGGTCGTGCGAATGCCCGTGATCGTCCTTTTTCTGAGTGGCGGCGCTCGATGATGTCTTCTCGCTGCCGTCCTCGTTGTGTTCGTGGCCGTGCGCGGCATCGAGGGCTTCCTTCAAGGAGACGCTGCCCTTGCCGGCGAACCCGAGCGAATAGGCTCCGTCGGTGACAACCTTGTCGCCCGGGAACAGGCCCTTGGTGATCTCGACGTGCTGGTCGTTCATCGCGCCCACTTCGACCGGCACTTTGACGAACGCGTTGGTGATGCCGTCGTCGGCCACGTAGAGAAAGCGATTGGCCGGCTCGCCCTGCAAGGCGGCGCGCGGAACGGCCATCACGCCCTCGCGGCTGCCCACGATGATGCTGAACTCCGCACGCATGCCGGGCCGAAGCGAGTAGTCCGGGTTCTCCACGTGAAACGCGGCTTCGAGTGTTCCTGATGCGGTCTCCGCTTCGGCGCCGAGATGGGCCAGTTCGGCGATGAATTCGCGGTCGGGGAATGCGGAGACCCGCAACCGTGCCTTGGCGCCGACCTTGAGTTTGCCGACGAGATGTTCCGGCACGGCCGCCACGGCGTGGATGTCCGAGAGGTCCACGATCTCAACCAGCGAGTTGTCCGGGCTGACCGGCTGGCCTGGCACGAGATTGATCGCGGAGATCAGGCCGCCGATGGGTGCGGTCAACTTTACCCGCGCCGGTGGATCTCCTGGCAGGCGGCTCTCGATCTCGGCGATGGCGGAGCCTTTCTCCACCCGTGTGTCGATATGAGCCGAGACCGTCAGTGCGCGACCCGCGATGCGGCTGCTGACCATTGCGCGGTGTCCCGGTGCGACCC
>JAYUSF010000343.1:0-10030 GCA_043755815.1 Verrucomicrobiota bacterium | reverse complement strand
GCGTCGGGGTGGGCGTGGCGGTGGAGGAAAAGCGGGGTCATGCCCCCGCACTCCACATCGTGGATGGGCGCTCCTGGGTCGGCGCTGGGTGGACGGCGCAATGAATTGCCGCCGGCTTCCAACCGGCGGAGGCGGTCACCCCAGTGCGAGGGTCCACTTCTCCCGGCGGGAAGCCGGCCGCACTTTGGACTGCGCCGGCATGACGGCGCTTTTCCTTCGGCGTGGGGAGCCATGCGCTTTCGGAATGAAGTCCGGGCGCCTGCCGGAGGGCGGGGCCGGGCTCCCTCTCCCTTCCTTGGAGGAGGGGAGAGCAACGGTGAGGGGTTCCGGGCAGAGGTTGGTGGGTGGCCGAACCCCTCATCCGGCCTGCGGCCACCTTCTCCCCTCATCGGACGAAGGGAGAAGGGAGGCAGTGGGGCGTCGAGTTTTTGGAATGCGCCAGTCCGCTGGCGCTTTGGCGGTCGGCGCGGGCGGACGAGGGACCGGGCTTGGCCTACGTTCACGGTTGGGCGAAAGCGGCAGAGGACTGCCGCAGTCCAAGACGCTGGCGCGAGGGCACCCTCATCCGGCCTGCGGCCACCTTCTCCCCTCATCGGATGAAGGGAGAAGGGAGGCAGTGGGGCGTCGAGCTTTTGGAGTGCGCCAGTCCGCTGGAGCTTTGGAATGCCGGCCGTGGCCCCGCTTCCCTATCGCCGTCCGCTCACGCCTGCGAAAGCGGCAGAGGACTGCCGCAGTCCAAGACGCTGCCGCGATGCGTTCATCACCATGGATGAATGGGCGCCTACGTGGCGCGGCACTGGAACTCCTCGAACTTCCCGCCGGGACCGCGCGGCAACGGTTCGGTCTGCCATTCGTAGCGGAGGGTGAAGGGGTGGCCGAGCGTGGCCTGTATCAGGGTCGTGAGCCGGGCCTCCTGTTCGGCCGTGGGGCGGCTGTCCGCCGACATCTTGGCCGTGATCGAATGGCGGTCGGTCTGGATGAACTGGAACTGGCGCACGGGGAAAATCTCCCGCCATTGGCTGAACCCGACCAGCGGCCAGTGCCGCGTGCCGTCGGGCAGCAGGACCAGATTGCGTTCGCGGCCGAGAAAACGGCGGATGGACGCCATGGCCCGGCCGCACGGGCAGGGTTCGCCGACTTCGGCGTAGTCACCGATTTCGTAGCGGATGAGCGGGGTGGCGAAGTTGAGCAGGTCGGTGACGAGGACACGGCCGGTCTGTCCGGGCAAGCAGGGACGGCCCACCGGATCCACGACCTCCAGGCGGATGTGTTCGGCGACGTGGTAGGTGCCGGCCTCGGGGCATTGAATGGCCATCACGCCGCCTTCCTCGGAGCTGTAACCATCCTGGATCTCCCGTCCGAGCACCCGGCGCACTTCGTTGCGCAGTTGGGGAGTGACCGTTTCGCTGAGCGTGCGGACGGCGCGCAAGTCGGGCAGGCGGCGGCGGGAGCGGTCCAGTTCGGCGACGGTTTCGGCGAGGGTGCTTGGCAGCACCAGCAGATCATGCGGCGAATAGTCCATCAACCAGCGGACCAGTTCACCGACCGGCCGGGTGGGCGGCAGCGTGGCGGAGGGGCCGGTTTTGAACAGCAGCCTGGCCGGGGCGCCCCAGTCGGGTTGGGTGCCGGCCGCGGTGACATTGGCCCGCACGATCGCGAGCCGGCCGGAAAAATCATGGCCATGCCAGAGGTGGAACTGCAGGCCGGTCGCCAGCCAGTGCAGGTGACCCAGGGCGGTGCGGCGGACGACGACCGGTTCGCCGGTGGAACCGGAGGTGGTGGTGCTGGCCGTGCGCCCGCTGGTGGCCGGCAAGGACTGGCAGAAGAGGGATTCTCCGGCGTCGACCAGGGCGCGGCGGGTGAGCGGCGGCAGGGCGGCGAGCCCGCCGGGTTCGGCCAGTGCGTCAGGCGTCAGGCCGGCCGCCTGGAGGCGGCCGGCGAAGTGGGGTGAATGGGCGTGGGCGTGGCGGGCGAGGGCACGCAGGCGCATCCGCTGGCGCGAATCGAGTTCGGTCCGGGTGAGGCGCTCGGCCGCGGCATATTCCGCCAGGAGGGCGACAAGGCGGTTGCCGCCGTTACGGGCGAGTTCGTCCGGCGGGCGGAGGTGCGGGTGGTTGCGCAGCGCTTTCAGCCAGTCGGTGCTCATGGTCGGGGAGTGAGGGCAAACACGGGACAGCAGCCGGCGAGCGGGTAGGTGCCCGCTGTGCCCTCGCGGAGAGCGAAGTCCGGAAACTGTTCGGCCAGCTCCGGCAGTCCTGGAAAGACGTAGCGGGCTTCGCGGTCGCGGTAAGCATCGATGGTGGCGACCGTTTCCAAGGGACAGCGCAGTTGTGCCGCCAGCGCGGCACGATCGGGGAAGAGACGTTGGAATTCCTCCCAGGCGTCACCCAGCCGCAGCCCCGTGGGCCCGTCGGAAAGGGCCAGCAGCAGGCGCAGCTTCAACTCATGGAAGCCGGTAACGCGGCCGCAAGCGGCGGCCTGGCGGACTTCGGCAACGGTTTCCGTCGGCGTCGGGCGGACAAAGTGACGCATCACCCCACGGCCGTCCGGCCGGAGCACGCGGCGCAGTTCGCGTCCGAGTTCGGCCAACTGCCCCGGGCCGCTGAGCGGCGCGAGGCCGCAGTCGCTGAGCACCAGGTCGAAGGCCGCCTCGGGGAAGGGCATCCGCAGCCAGTCGGCCTGAACCGCCCGCCGGCGGGGACCATCCCCGGGCCAGACCGCGCGGAGCATCAGCTCGCTGGCATCGATGGCCGTCAGGAAAAAGTCGTCGGCCCAGGGGAAGACGGCGATTTCCGGCGTCACGCCGAGGGAAAGGATTTCGAGTCGCCGTTCGGGAAGCGGTTCCGTGCGCGAATGGCGCCAGGTGGTAAAAAGGCGCTGCAGATCTTCCGGGCAGGGGCGGAGCGGCGGTCCTAACCGACTCCATTGGCGGGCGTGCGCGGCCCACGGTTCACGGCCCAGTGCGGCCGGATCGGACGGCGGGGCGACGGGCGCGGGGAGGGTTGAGGTCATGCCGGGTCAGATCCCACGTCAGGGCGCCTTTCCCGGCGTCTCGTCGGGTGTGGCGTCGTCGGTGTTGGTGGCGCCGGAGTTGAGGGCGAAAGGCCAGGGCTCGTAAACCGGCTTGGTGGACGTGAGCGTCGCTCCTAGCCGCGCGATCCGGGCCACGAGGAGGGCGTTGGTGCGCTGGGCAAACGCGTTGGTCAGCTGGGTGAACCGCTGCCGGGCGCCCGCGGCGTCGCCCGAGCTGTTCAGGGCGAGGATCATCGTCTCGATCTGGGGCAGGCCGGGTTTGCCGGCGACCAACGGTTTCATCAGCTCGACGGCCTGACGCGGATCGCGCACGGCCTCGCGGCTGTTCAGCGCCAGCAGTCGGGCCAGCTGGTGCCGGAGCAGCGGAACCTGGGGCGACAGTTGGAACGCGTCCTCAAGTGTCTTGCGGGCCGCCTCCGGCTGGCCGGTGCGGAGCTGCAGGCCGGAGAGCTGGACGGCGACGGGGGCCGTGCCGGGCTTGAGCTGGAGGTATTTTTCCAGCGCGCCCTGGGCGCCGGCCAGGTCACCGAGTTGGCCGCGGACGATCCCTTCGAGCTGGAGGGCGAGCGGTTCGTCCGGCCGGTCGCGCCGCCATTTGTCGATCACCTCGAGCGCCTCGTTGGTCGCCCCGGTGGCGGCGCGGGCGAGGGCGAGATTGTAGCGGAGTTCCTCGCCGTTGTCGCCGCGGGCGGCCACCTCCTCGATGATCCGGCGGGCGTCGGCCGGCCGGTTGGCCGACATCAGCGCGCTCGTCAGATTGATGGCGGCGGTGCTGTTGGTGGGGTCGAGGCGCAGGGCGGCCTCGTAGGCGGCGATGGCCTTCAGCGGGCGACCCGCCTTGGCGAACCGGTTGGCCCGGCGGACGAGCATGGTCGGCGATTCGACGAGGCCTGCGGCAAAGCGGCGCCACGGATCGGGACGGACGAGCGGGGCGGCCTGGGCGGTGCCCTGGTTCAGGCCAGCGTTGAGTGCGGCGGCCTCATTGGTCCGGCCGGCGCGCCGGTATTCCTGGGCGAGCAACGAGCGGAGCGTCTGGTTCTTGGGCGCGCGCCGCTGGGCGCTCTCGAGATACTCGATGGCGTCCGCGCCGCTGCCCGAAAGGGCCTTGAGCTGACCGGCCTTGGCCTGGGCGTAGAAATCGTTTTTGTCCAGGACGAGCACGGTCTCGAACTGCAGGAGCGCCTCGGGAATGCGGCCGAGCCGTTCCAGGGCGTCGCCAAGGAACTGCCGGGCGCTGTTCTGGTCGGCGAAGGTGGCGGAGGCGACGCCCTCCATCTGGCGCAGGGCGGTTTCCATGGCGGCGATGGCGCCCTCGTAGTCGTCGTCTTCGACCCGGCATTCGGCGAGCCCATACCAGGCGCGGTGATCGGTCGGCGTCAGAAAGACCGCGTTGGTGAAGCAGGCCGCGGCGGTGCCCGGGTATTGGTAGGCGAAGTAGAACAGGCCGAGCTGGCCCCAGGCCTCGGCCCGCGGCACGGGCGCGGTGTTCGTGGCCAGCGACTGGTCGAAGGCCGCCCGCCGTTGGCGCAGGCGGTCCTGGACCGCCGGTTCCGCAGTCGTGAAGTCGGGTTCCGGGACCTCAATTTCCCGGGCCGTGAGCGCGGCCACGGGAGACCGGCCGCCCGCGATGGCCGGCGGCGGGATCTCGGCGGCGGGCGAGTTGGAGGCGCCGGCACCCGCAGCGGCCGTCGCCGGCGGCTGGGAGGAGGAATCGCAGCCGGCGAGGAACAGGGAGCTGGCCGCCAGCGCGGCGGTCAGCCACCGGCCCGTCGGGAAACGCAGGTTTGCGAGCTTCATGGGGGGGAAGCTACGGGAGAACCGCCGCCGGGAACCAGCCTGTGGTAATGGCCCGGCGCAAATTCCTTCCAGTGCTCGCGGGCGCCCTCCGCCCAACGGACGGTCACGGCCGTGACCGTCGCGCCGGCGGTGCCCAGGCCGATGAGCACGCGCGGGTCCGAAGCTGAGGCGTAACTGCCGTCGGTGGCGCAGCGCCGGTGGAGCTTGCGCCCGTCGGAAAGCTCCGCCTCGAGGACGGCACCATAAGCGGATCGGTTACCGCGGGCGGGCAGCCGCAGATCGAAGCCGACCCAAGCCTTGGGATCGTCGCGGCGGTTGAGCACGAGCCGGGCGGGGCCGTGGTTGTTGGCGAAGAGGACGTCGATGTCGCCGTCGTTGTCCACATCGCCGACGGCGAGGCCGCGGCCGATCTCGGACACCTGGAGCGCGGGTTCGTTCGTGACTTCGACGAAGCGCGCCTTGCCCTGGCCGAGAAACAGCTGGACGTGCTGGAGCATGGGCAATTCCACGCCGGCCTTGCGCTGGGCCTCGTTGACCCTGACGCCGCCGTTGGCGACGAGCAGGTCGAGGTGGCCGTCGTTGTCCACGTCCACGGCGGCGACGCCGAAGCCGGTGAACGGTCGCGTCGCGGCGTCCATGCCCGACACGGAGGTCACGTCGGAGAACCAGCCGCGGTCCCAGTTTTCCCAGAGTGTGTTCTTCTCGCCGTCGAGGTGGGTGATGAGGAGGTCGTCGTCGCCGTCCTCGTCGAAGTCGGCCGCCACGACGCCCATGTTGGCCTCGCTGGCGCCCATGCCGTTGAAGGCGCAGCCGCGTTCGAGGGCGCATTCCTTGAACGTGCCGTTGCGCTGGTTCAGCCAGAGAAAGTTGGCCATGCCGTCGTTGGCGACGAGCAGGTCGGGCCAGCCGTCCAGATCGAAGTCGGTGGCCACCACCCCCAGCGCGGCGCCGGCCCGCGCGAGCAGGCCTGCCGTGGCCGTGACGTCCTCGAACGTGCCGTCGCCACGGTTGTGCCACAGCCGGTCGGTGAGCGGCGGATACACCTGCGGGCCGCAGTAGTCGGGCGCGCCGTTCTTGCTCAGGCACTGGCGGTGGCGGTCGAAGGTGAAGTCAATGTAGTTGCAGACGAACAGGTCGAGGTGGCCGTCGCGGTCGTAGTCGAACCAGGTGGCGCTCGTGCTCCAGTGGGGATCCGCGAGGTTGCCGCCGACCGCGGTGGTGACGTCCACGAGGCGTTTGCCGCCCTCGTTCTTCAGGAGCCGGTTGGGCCCGAGGTTTCCCAGATACAGGTCCGGCCAGCCGTCGCCGTCGTAGTCGCCCACGGCCACGCCCATGCCGTAGTCCGAGGGCAGATCCTTCAGGCCGGCTTCCGCCGAGATGTCGACCCAATGGACCTGCGGGCCGGACGGCGTCTGCGTTAGGTCGTTCCGGTAGAGGTGATGATGCCAGGCGTGGCCCGCCTTCGCCGCGGCCGGTCCGGGCAGCGGTGAATCCGGCGCCAGCTTGGTGCCCTGCACGATGAACAGGTCCAAGTCGCCGTCGCCGTCGAAGTCGAACAGGGCGGCACCGGGGCCGACCATCTCGGGCATATACCATTGCCCGGACATGCCATTGTGGTGGACGAAATCGAGGCCCGATTCGCGGGTGGCATCGTGCCAGGCCGCGGGGCGCCGGGGCGCCGGGGGAGGGGTGGGAGCCGGCAGGAGCGCGGCCGCCTTGGAGGCGGTGGAGGGTGGCGGCGGCGCCGGGGGTTCCGCGGGGGCGGATTTCCGGCAGCCGCACGTCAGGAGGACCGCCGGGAGAAGCCAGTGGATGAGCGTGGCGCGCATTGAGGTCATCGGATCGGAGGGAGCACAGGGCCGACCTGGGCACGCTTGGCAAGGTTCATGGCGGGGAGCGGGTGACGCTGGGATGGGTGAGCACGAGGGAAGTTTCACGGCTTCAGGCATTCGTCTTGGGAGCCAGCGCCTTCAGCCGTTGATCAATCTGCGCCTCGAGCAGATCGGCGGCTTCGGCGATGGACACTTCGCCGGTCCGGAGCTCGACCTCCGGATGTTCCGGGGCCTCGTAGGGCGAGGAAATTCCGGTGAACTCCGGGAGTTGGCCGGATCGCGCCCGCCGATAGAGCCCCTTAACGTCCCGCCGCTCGCACACCTCCAGCGAGGCGTTGATGAACACCTCGATGAACTGCCCGGGCGCGATCCGGCTCCGGATGAGCTGCCGATCCGCGGCCAGGGGCGAGATGAAGGCGGCGAGGACGATCAGCCCGGCGTCGGCCAGCAGCCCGGCCACCTCGCCGGCGCGGCGGACATTTTCGCGGCGGGCCGCGAGGCCGAAGCCAAGGTCGGCACAGAGGCCCCGCCGCAGGACGTCCCCGTCGAGCCGGTAGATCAGGCGTCCGGCGCGGAACAGGCGCCGTTCCAGCTCGGTGGCCACGGTCGTCTTGCCGGAGCCGCTGAGGCCGGTGAACCAGACCACGAGGCCGGCGTGACCCAGCCGGGCGGCGCGGGCGGCTGCGGTCACCTCGGTGCCGGCCTCAGAATGCCCGAAAATGTTGGTGGCGGGCGATTTCATCGGCAGCAAGAACGGGTGGTAGGCTTCATGTCGGAAGGTGGTCGAAGGACATCGTTCAGGCATTCATCGGCCGGCCGGGCGGGTTCCTTACTCGCCTTCGGCCTCCGCCTTGCGTTCCCACTTGCGCAGGGCGCGTTCCGGCAGGCTGCGATCGGCCACGGGATGGTAGGTGCCACCAATGTGTGGAGGACCACCAAAGCCAAGGAAGCCCAAGCTCCGAGTTTCCAACTCCGGCCCGCAAGCGTTGCCGCGATCATCGGTGGCCAGAATGCACCCATCCGCAGGCGGCGAACAGGACTTGCGCCTCCCGACTCGCGGTCGGCGAAACGGCAGATTGCCAATCTGCGCTAAACTTTCCGAGCGGGTTCAGACTTCGGAGTTCGGCTCAAAGCGCCTCTGCGAAGAACCGCAGCGAGTCGCGCAGGTGCAGTTCCCAGTAGTCCCACCTGTGGGCCCCGGGAAACTCTTCGTAGCGATGCGGGATGCCGGCGTCGGTGAGGCCACGGTGCAACTCGCGGTTGGGTTCGATCAGGAAGTCGTCCGTTCCGCAGTCGAACCGGATGGTGGGCAGGTGGCCGCGGCTGGTCACCATCGCGCCGAGCACGGAACGGTCTTCCTCCGCGTCGCTCCAGTCGCGCAGCCGGTCACCGACGAGCTCCTTGAACTGGTCCTTGTGCGTCGCCGAAGAATGCCCCGACACGGCCCTGAAGCGGCGCGGATACTTTCCGCCCAACCGCAGGGCCCCGAAGCCGCCCATGCTCAGTCCGGCGAGGAACAACGGTGATGCGGCCGATGTTTCCGGCACCGCCTGGTTCGTGGCCGCCGGGACCTCCTCCACGATCCAGCGCTCGAAGTTCTGAGTGGCGTGTGGCACGTAGCCCGAACCGTCGCTCCACAGCCCGTCACTCGGCATCGCAAGGACAACCGGCGGCAGTTCACCGGTGGCGATCATCTCCGCTGCCGTGCGGTGAGCGCCACCTTTCAGTGACCAAGCCCAGTGCGAGCTGTAAACGCCGTGCAGCAGGATCACGATGGGCAGGTCACGCTTCCCGGCCGCCGCTTCCGGCACGAACAGCGTGAGGTCCGCCCGCTGCGCCAGCGCCGGACTGTGAACCGTCACGAAGCGCAAACCCTCAAAGGCGAAGCGTGGATCGGAGATTTCCACCGTCTTGAACATGGGCGGGAGAAGGTGGATCAGGTTCTCGCCGAGGTTGCAGCACGGCCGAATGCTTCCTTGATCTTCCTCGGGGTAAACGGCGACCGAGCGACGCCCGCTTGGATTCGCTGCAAGACCGCTGGTGGAATCGGGGCGTGGGAGCGCCCACCGCCGCGGGTCAGGATTTGATCGAGCAACCGCACGTCCACCATGCGGGCATCGGCATAAAAGACCACCGAGGGGCGCTGGATGAACGGATGATCGCCCGGTTGCAGGATCGTAGTCGTGTCGGAATGCGGACGCTGCGTGGTCACGTTGACCATGATGGCTTCGTGCGTCTGCAGGTCCGGCCGGGTGATGAGCACCCAGAGATGTTCGATGTCCTGCCCGGGCTTGGGCAGCATGAAACTGTCGCCCAGCGTCGCCATGCCTCAGGCCGGTTGCAGCAGGGCATCGGCCTGCGCCAATTCACCAAGCTCGTCCTCGACCGCCGCGATTTCCAAGGGTGACTTGCCGCCCGCCCGCAGGATGTCGCGGTAGTCAATCGGCACCGCGCTGCCGTGGGGATCAATCCACTCCGGCAGGGTATGTGTGAATTCGACCAGCTCCCAACGGCTCTTGCGGCCGTGTTCGGCAAAGACGTTTTCCAACAACGCCACCTCGGCATCGGAAAGTTCGTCCAGCTCGGGTTCGCCCTTGAGGGCCACCTCGTAGTTGCTCGGGGCGGCGATGCTCGCCGACCAGGTGGAGGGCGTGCCGGGATCACCGCCGTCGGTGACCAGGTCCAACACCCGGCTGAGCACCGGTCCGCGGTCGAGTGAGACGTAGCGGTCGGTGCTGATCGGGCGTCCCCAGCTCAGCAACGCCGCGCGGTCGGCCAGGTAGAGCAGCTTGATGAGTTTCAGGTAACTCATGGGTCCGCCCCGCAGCTTCAACAGCAGGGCCGCCGCCTGCGTGGCTTTGCGCTCATTGAAACGGAGTTGCATGAAGAGAGGAATGGCAGGCTTGTCGGCTCGAATCAAGGGCCGCTGCCGGCGAGCGGGGAGGCCACCTTGATTTCGTCGGGCGTAAACGAAATGGCTCCGTCACCGATGACCTAAGCCGGAACGATGCAGTTGAAAGGGGCGCGGACGGTCACGTCCGCGCGAAGGTCCGGGAACGGGCCCGACTTTCGGGCAGACCCGTGGGCCGAAACGGACTGTGCGCGATCCGGAGCGGCCCCAAACCCTCGGCGAATTCCCGCTGACGCTACGCGCGGACGAAGACCGTCCACGCTCCGTCTGCATCGTTCCGGCTAAGGAATGAGGCGGTTCACTTTTGGGTAGCGGATAGTCCATCGATCGGTGCGACCGCCGGCAACTTGATCGAATTTGGGGATTGCTCAATAGGTATTGATAAGTGCGGTGGGCTTGGCAGGCTTGGGGCATGAAGTGTCAGCATTGTGGCAGTGCAGCGGTGGTGAAGAACGGG
>JAYUSF010000342.1:0-10047 GCA_043755815.1 Verrucomicrobiota bacterium | reverse complement strand
TGGTGGCAAAGCCAAGGCCAAACTCGGCTGGGAACCCAGGACCAAGTTCAAGGCCCTGATCGAGCTGATGGTCGACGCCGACCTGCGCCTCATCAAGGAACAGCAGTCCGGCAATCCCATCCTCTCGTTCTGATGCAGGGCGTCGGGAACCGGGACCGCGCAGCCGTTTCAGAAACGAAGGACGGGCGGCTCGCCCGTCTTCTCACTTGAAACGTCAGGCCGGCGGAATTCTTTCAGGTGGCGCGAGGCTCCCGCCGAGCGAGTTGGCCTCTCTGGCTCGCCCGTCTTCTCACTCTACCGAAATGTGGAACCACCCTAGTCGATGACAGGCGGGCCGCCCGTCCTACTTTTGAGCGCTCCCTGCTCCCGGCTCCCCGCTCCCCACTCCCATGCCCTCCGCACTCATCACCGGCATTACCGGTCAGGATGGATCCTACCTCGCGGAACTGCTGCTCGGTAAAGGCTATGCGGTCCACGGGTTGGTGCGCAGCCGGACCAAGGCTGAGGCGGCGCCCAATCTGCGCTGGATTCGGGACCGGTTGCAGCTGCACGAAGCGGCCCTGACCGATTCTGCGGCGCTGGTGAGGCTGGTGCGGGAGATTATCCCGTCCGAAATTTACCACTTGGCCGGCCAGACCCATGTCGGCACCAGTTTTGCCAACGCGGAGGGGACCCTCCGGGACAACGTGCTGGGCACCTCCAACGTCATCACGGCGTGCCAGCAGGCGAAACCTTCGCCCCGCCTGTTCTTCGCCAGCACCAGCCAGGTATTCGGTCATCCGGCGGCGGCGCCCCAGAACGAACAATGCCCGTTTCGCCCGATTTCACCCTACGGAGCGTCCAAAGCCTGTGCCACGGATCTGGTCCGCATCGCCCGCGAAACCGACGGCCTGTTTGCCGTGAGCGGGATTCTTTACAACCATGAATCTCCCCGGCGTGGGCCGGAATTTGTGACCGGAAAAATCTGTCAGGCCGCCGCCGCCATCCGGCAGGGCCGCGGGCAGACACTGAAGCTTGGCGATACCTCGGCGCTGCGCGACTGGGGGGATGCCCGGGAATTCGTCGCAGGGTTCTGGCGCGCACTTCAGGCCGAGCAACCGAGCGACTACATCTTTGCCACCGGCCGGCTGCATACCGTTCAGAACGTGGTGGAAACGGCGTTTAGCGCGGTGGACTTGGATTGGCAGGCGCATGTGGAGATCGACCCCCAGCTTTTCCGACCCGCGGAACCCACCCGCCTCGTAGGCGATCCCAGCCGCGCCCGTGATCAGCTGGGTTGGCAGGCTCGCAAGTCCTTCGCCGAACTCATCACCGAGATGACCCAGACCCACCTCCGCCCGGCAAACGAATAGACGCACACCCCAAACCAGCGATCGCCGGGGGGAAGGGGGAAGAGCAGGGAGCAGGGAGCAGGGAGCTCGGAGCGAAGAGCCAAAAGCAAGGAGCGCGGAGCGGGGAGCGCGGAGCACAAAGCAGGGGACAAGCAGGCCAGTCCATGGTGGAGAAGCAGTTTCGGTTTCAGGATTTAGAAATCTGGCAGCGGGGCGCGGCGCTGAGCCGGCCGTTGTTCGTCCTGGCCGACCAGTTGGACGAGCGGAAGCGCTACCGCTTCGCCGAACAGTTGCGGGCCGCCACCCTCAGCATCACCAACAATATCGCCGAAGGTTCGGGCAGCACCTCGGACGCGGAGTTTGCCCAATTTCTCAACATTTCCCGTCGTTCGGTTTTCGAAGTGGCCAACATTCTCCTCGTCTTGCGGCCGGAAAAGCTTCTGCCGGATGATTCCTTCCCGGACCTGCTGCTGGAGCTCGAAGAACAAAGCCGCATGACCCTCGCCTTCATCCGTCGCCTCCGCTCCTGACTTTACCCCCCGCTCCCCGCTCCCCGCTCTTCGCTCCTTGCTCCCAGCTCCTTGCTCCCAGCTCCTTGCTCCCTGCCCCCTTGGCTCCCTGCGCTTGCCGCTTTCTCCTTTCTCGCTCCGCGCTCCTTGCTCCCCGCTCTTCGTTCTGCGCTCCCTGCTCGGTGCTCCCTGCTCGGCGCTCCCTGCTCGGCGCTCCCTGCTCCCCTCCGGCTCACCCCATTTCATCCGTTTTCACTTGAGCAAGGAATCGTCTTGTTGGACAAAAAAGCCGGTTCGCAGAACTCGAATTCTTCCCGTTTCCCTTTGCCTTGGATGGCCCGTCGTTGGGCGCGCCGACAAAAAGGCGCCGGACTGCGTTAACAGCCCGGCGCTTGCAAGTTCAGAAACCAGGAGAACCTAGCTCTGTGTTTTGGTGGTGGTGGTTGACGGTGAGTTGGACTGCAACCGTCGGGTGAGTCCGCTGCGGCGATCCGCTTTACGGACGTAGCCCATGGCGGCATACAACTCACCGTTTTCCCCCTCCTGCGGATCGCCCTTCACGGCGTTGACCACCAGCAACGCCGCCGCGTTGCTGATCGCGTCCACCGAATCCCGCAGTGCCAGGGCGGCGGTGGTTTCGGCGTCCAACTCCGCCAGCCGCTGGCGGGCGTCGAACGAGGATTGCAACTGTGACTTGAACGCCGGGAGAGTCATCCCGGCAAATGATTTGGTGGGTCTCAACGTTTCCCACGCGTGGATCACGTCCTGCAGACGCGTTTCAATCGCCTTCGGTTTATATCCCATATTTTAATTGCACGCTGTCCGAGACCGGTCGATTTCCGTTCCGCCTCACACGAGGCGGACACTACCCGTTGGGTTCGGAAACCGATCCAGCTGCAACAGCTTGCGGTATTAGTATTGGACGCCTTTGGAAGGAGGAAAGCTATTAGTTGGGGGTGAGAGCAAGTCGAACAGCAGGCCTCCGAATGGCCAAAACCAGGGATTTTCACTTTGTTTTCACCGCGCTGATCTCCGGAATAACTTTGCACGATGTGACACGGCGCAACGCGGTGGCCCGAAGTTTCTACTGAGTCTGTGGACCTGCCGGTTCGGCCGGAGCCACGCACCACCAAGGTCGGGTCCAATCGGGTCTGACCCATACGATAACCCAAGCGCAATCGATCACGGCGTATCTCCCACCTTGCGTGACCTGACCGTGGTCACCGGGAAACGGATGGTGGCGCAAAGTTCCTACCGAGCCCGTGGCCCGGCCGGCTCGGCGGGAGCCTCGCACCACCAAAATCGGGCCCCATCGGGTCTGACCCACACGATGACACCCGCGTTGCCCGACAGGAACTCGCCCGTGGCTCTCAGGACGTAGACCTGGCCGCGCGAAGCCAGAGTGATTCCCAAGTGGAAATGAGCAGGGCTCGACGCAGACTTACCTTCGTTGCCAGCGACATCGCCATTGTCGCACGGGAAAACCACGCTGGCGTCCGGGACCGGAAGTGGACCGTTGCCAACTTCCACCCTTTCTTCCCCATCCTTTAAGCTCCACGGCATCAAGCCGCGCTCCCTGCTCCCTGCTCCTGGCTCCTTGCTCCTCGCTCTTAGCTCCCTGCGTCCTGCTCCCCGCTTACCGCTTACCGCTTACCGCTTACCGCTTACCGCTTTCCGTTTCCCTCTCCGCGTCTGATTGCTCCCTGCTCGTCGCTCCGCGCTCCGCCCGCCCTTTGCTCCCCGCACCCCGCTTCCCTCTCCGCGTCGCCTTGCTCCCCGCTCTTCCCGCTCCCTGCTCCCGGCTCGGTGCTCCCTGCTTTGGACCCCCATGCTCGACTCCGCCCTGAATGACCTGATCGCCACGCTCGATCGGTTCCGGACGCTGCTGCCCGCCGTGGAGGCCGCGGGTCGGGAAATCGAGTCCGCGCTCAAAGATGGACACAAGTTGCTGACCGCCGGCAATGGCGGCAGCGCGGCCGACGCGTTGCACCTGGCCGAGGAATTGGTCGGCCGCTTCGACAAGGAACGCCCTTCGTTGCCGGCCGTCTGCCTGTGTGCCGACCCGACCCTGCTGACCTGCATCGGCAATGACTACGGCTTCGACCGCCTGTTTTCGCGCCAGGTAGAGGGCCTCGGCCGGCCCGGCGATGTCCTCGTCGTGTTCACCACCAGCGGCAATTCGCCGAACCTAACCTTGGCGCTGGAAACGGCGCGCGCCCGTGGCCTGAAGACGATTGCCGTGCTCGGCAAGACCGGCGGCGCGGCCAAAGGCAAGGCGGACCACGAAATCATCGTTCCCAGCAACGTCACCGCCCGCATCCAGGAAGTTCACACCTTCATCCTCCACGCCTGGCTAACCCAAATCGAAGCCGACCTCCAATAGCCCTTTCCGCTCTGCCCGCTGCCGCTTACCTCCCCGCTCCGCGCTCCCTGCTCTTCCCGCTTTCCGCTCTGCTCCCCGCTCCGAGCTCCGAGCTCCGAGCTCTTCCCACCTTCCGCTTCCCGCCCTGCTCCCCGCTCCCCGCTCCCCTGCTCCCTGCCGCTTGCCGCTTGCCGCCTAGCTCCCCGCTCCCTGCTCCCAGCTTTTTTCCCGCTTCGCCCCAATGAACCTCTCGTTCTTGGATCAAGTGTCCGTCCTCGTGGTCGGCGACATAATGCTCGACCGCTACCTGTGGGGCACGGTTCGACGCATCTCGCCCGAAGCGCCAGTTCCCGTGATGGAGGTCCAGCGGGAGACCGCCACCGCCGGTGGCGCCGCCAACGTGGCGCTGAACCTCGCCTCGCTCGGGGTCCGGACGGAGGTATTCGGGTTGATCGGCGGTGATGCGTCAGGAGAAGAAGTGGCCGGCCTCCTGTCAGCCCGCGGCGTCCAACTGGACGCACGGCTGCGCCGGCCTGGCATCTCCACGATCACGAAATGCCGGGTGGTCGCCCAACGGCAGCAGGTTTGCCGGCTCGATTGGGAAGCGCGCCCCGACCAGTATTCGCTGAGCCAACCCGAGGATCTCGGCCTCCTCGCCGAAAAGGCCGCCGGTTATGATGCGGTGATTCTTTCGGACTATGCCAAGGGCGCCATTTCGCAGCCCATCATCGACTGCTTGCGGACCGTTGCCGGAGCGCGCCCGCTCTTCCTCGCGATGGACCCCAAGCCCAAGCGGGCGCTCAACCTGCGCGGCATGAACCTGCTGACCCCGAACCGCGGTGAAGCCCTGGAACTTTCCGGGCTTCTGCCCGATTCCACCGAGGCAGGCTCCTTGGAGGAACTCTGCCGCCACATCCATCAGCGGTGCGAGCCGGAACACTTGGTGATCACCCTAAGCGAAGAAGGCATCCTGCTTTCATCCCGGGCCGGCTCCCACCGGCGGTTCCCCACCGTGGCCCGCGAAGTGGCCGATGTTTCCGGGGCCGGTGATACGGTGGTTTCCACGCTGACCGCCGCCATGGCGGCCGGCATTGCGCCTGCGGATGCCGTCCACGTCGCCAATGTGGCGGCGGGCCTCGTGGTGGCCAAACTCGGCACCGCTACCGTCACCCGTGCGGAGCTTGCTACTGCGTTGGCGGAGCCAAAAGCGGGGGGCAAAGAGCAGAGAGCGGGGAGCTAGGAGCGAAGCGGGAAGGGGCAAGCGGTTCGAAGCGGGGAGCAGGGAGCGGGTATCTCTCTGTAGGAGACGAGGTAACGAGTCTCACTCTTTCGGAGCAAGTCAGTGCCTCCTCACGTCGGCGCCTACAAGATCAGCGATTTTTGGGCGGGGAGCGCGGAGTCAATAGCTCAGAGCAAAGGGCAGGGAGCAAAGAGCGCAAAACGCTGGGCAAAAAACAGAGCATGAAAATACTGCAGCATCCGTTTCAGGACTTATATCTTACGCAGTGGAGCGCATGGGGACACCGGTGCCCGTCCCGGGAGGGCGGACTTTCCAGTCCGCCGCGGCGCGGGTGGGATGCCTGACCACGCGGAGTGAACCCCCATGCCGTTTCGCCGCCGGCGGGTTAAAAACCCGCGCTCCCGCGCACTACACCGGTGCGCACATTTTTTCTTTGCTCATAGCTCCCCGCTCGCCGCTCCCTGCTCATGACTCCCTGCTCCCCATTTCCCCAAACCGTAGCCATCACCGGCGCCGCCGGCTTCATCGGCAGCCGCGTGCTGGAAGACTGGGCGCGGCGACACCCCGGCGTGGCGTTGGTCGCGGTGGACCACCCGCTGGTAGAGACCAAACGCGGGAACCTCGACGTCGCCCCCGAGGTGCCGTTTCTCGACCACACCACGTTTGTGCATCGTCTCGAGCGCGGTGAACTTGCGCCCGACCTGATCATCCACCTCGGCGCGTGCAGCTCGACCACCGAAACGTCCTGGGATTATCTCGCCGACAACAACCTCCGGTATTCGCAACGCCTCTGGAACTGGTGCGCGGCGAAGGGCCGCCAACTGATCTACGCCTCGAGCGCTGCCACCTACGGCGACGGCGTGCAGGGGTTCGACGACGAGCAACCCATCCGCCGGCTGCAACCGCTGAACCTTTACGGGAAGTCCAAACACGACTTCGACCTTTGGGTGGAGGCACAGGTTGCGGATGGCGCGGCCACGCCGAAACAGTCGGTCGGGCTCAAGTTCTTCAACGTGTTCGGTCCGGGCGAAACCCATAAGGGCCGCATGGCCTCGATGGTGTTCCACGGCTGGCACCAGATCAACGAGCAGGGCCGGGTGCGGTTGTTCCAATCCCACCGGCCCGACTACGCTGACGGAGGCCAGTTGCGCGACTTCATCTCCGTGGGCGACGTCGTCCGGGTCATCGGAGCCTTGGCCGAACGGCCGACGGTCAGCGGTCTGTTCAATCTCGGCACCGGCCGCGCCGAATCGTTCCGCACCCTGCTGGAGGCCGTCTTTCGGGCCATGGACCGCGAAGCCCGGATCGAATACGTGCCCATGCCCGAAGACCTTCGGGGCAAGTATCAGTATTTCACCGAGGCCACCATGCGGAAGCTGGCCGAGTCGGGCGTGCCCTACGCTCCCACCCCGCTGCGGGCCGCGGTGGCGGAATATGTGCGCTGGCTGGAAGAGCAGGGAGCACGGAGCCGGGAAACCATGAGCTCCTAGCCCCTTGCTCCCTGCTCCCTACACCTCCTTCTCGATGAAAATTGGCATTGGCCCCTCCACCTTCGCCCAAGAGGACAAGACCCCGCTGGAACTGCTCCAACGCGCGGGTGTCACCGTCGTGCCGAATCCCACCGGCAAGCGCCTCACCGAAGCCGAAACCATCGCCTACCTGACCGACGAAAAACTCAACGGCCTGTTGGCGGGCTTGGAACCGCTAAACCGTCGGGTGCTGGAAGCGGCCCGCCCCACGCTGAAGGCGGTCGCCCGCGTGGGCATCGGCGTCACCAACGTGGACGTGGCCGCCTGCCGAGAGTTCGGTATCGCCTTTAGCTATACGCCCGACGGACCGACTGAAGCCGTGGCTGAGATGACCCTTGCTGCCCTGCTGAGTCTGGCGCGCGAGCTGGAGCCCATGAACCGCGCGCTGCACGCCGGCCAATGGCCCAAGCTGATTTCCCGCAGCCTCAGGGAATTGACGGTGCTGATCGTAGGTTACGGCCGGATCGGCCGGGCGGTGGCCGCGCAACTGTCGGCGCTCGGCTGCGCCATCCTCGTGTGTGACCCGTTTCTGCCGGCCAACGCGACCTGTGAATTTCCGCGCGTCGAGCTGCTTGCCGGTTTGACGCAGGCCGAGGTGGTGAGCCTGCACGCTAGCGGCGACCGCGCCGTGTTGGGCACCGCCGAATTTGCCGCCGCCAAGCCCGGTCTGATGGTGC
The DNA here is from genome assembly GCA_043755815.1 of Verrucomicrobiota bacterium. Lineage (GTDB taxonomy): Bacteria > Verrucomicrobiota > Verrucomicrobiia > Limisphaerales > UBA9464 > CAIWAH01. The sequence goes on along the minus strand of JAYUSF010000342.1, from coordinate 2,399 downwards.
TCAACTCCGCCCGGGGTGAACTGGTGGACGAGGCGGCGTTGGTGGCCGCCCTTGAATCGGGGCAGGTGGGCAAGGCCTGGTTCGACGCCTTCTGGAAGGAACCCTACGCCGGCCCGCTGCTCCGTTTCCAGCAGGTGCTGCTGACCCCGCACACCTGCACCTACACCCGCCGCTGCCGGTTGCAGATGGAGAGCGAAGCCGTCCGCAACTTGCTCCGCGATTTGGGGTCGGCAGGCACGGAACACCCAGGGTCAATCCGACTGAACCCGACCCAATCCGGCGACACAGGGATTTTTCAACCGGCCAAAGACTGAGTCGCGACGTTGGCCTCACTACCGCTGTCGTTTCACCAATTACATGCAAACCTTGAGAACTTTCTGGCGCTTTCTGGCGCTTGCCATGGCGATGTTGGGCGCACGTTCCCAGCTCAGAGGTGCCGACGATTTCCGGGTGCTCGACATCTATCAGCCCAGTCCGGGAAGCGTCAGGGTGGTTTTTCTGGGCGACACCAACAGCTACTTCCTGCTCCTGCGAAGCGGCGACGTGGCCACCAACGGCCAACCCGTGGCCGGCCAGTCTGGGCACGGGCGAGTCGGGGCGCCTGACGGATGCCTCCGGGATTCAGGAACGGGGCTTTTACCGGGTGATGCGCATTCCGCTAAGCCAACCGCTGGACTGGGACGGTGACGGCATCAACGACGCCTGGGAATTGCAGCATGCGCCGGCCCTCAATCCATTTGATCCCGCGGATGCCGTCAAGATTGACCCGGCGGGCGGCGGTCTCACCTATCTTCAGGAGTTCCAAAGGGAGCAGCAGGCGCTCAACACCTTCGAAATGACGGCCTCGGGGTTGAACCTGAAAGTCGGCTCCGGGCGGATCGGTTGGGGCGACGGCACTTCGAGCCTGTTTCCCGGCACCACGCTGACCCTCCAGCCCAATCGGACCAACCATGTGGTCATTGACCAGTGGGGCGGACAGTTCCATTCGCTCGTGCGCGGCTTGGGCGATGGACAAGTGAAGCTGGCCGAGGTGGTGACAGATTCGACCAGGGTCATCGATTTGCGCCATGAAACCGAGTTCAAATCGACGACCAGCCGCGTCGAGCGCACCAAACGCAAGCTGTTCGTCGGCGAACCGGTCCAGGTGGTGGCGCTGGGGGACTCGTTGACCAGCCAGCGGACCCAAGACGACGCTTGGTTCAGCCTGCTGTTTGAAACCGACTCGTCCCCGACCGATTTTGTAGTTCCCAACGCCGCCCAAGTGACTCCTCTCAACGAGGCGCTCGGCGGTGTCGGCCCCGACTTCGGGTTCGTGCTCACGGGCCGCGGTTTTGACAACGTGCGCCTGGGCAAACTTCCCACCGGTGCCGGCCAGGGATTCGGGTTTGGGGCCGAAGGGGCCGGTTACTGGCATTCGCTCGCCGGCAGCACGCCCACCGAATCTCCGCTCCTCAGCACCAACAACGACCTTGTCATCATCGGTTACTTCAACACCGTGCCGGGCAAGCTGGGCTACATCGAGCAGATGGTCCGGGACGCCCGCGCCGCCGGCTCGGAAGTCATCCTGTGGGCGGCGGGTCCCCAGTTGCAGAGCCCTACCGGCTTGGAAGCCGAAGGGGCTCAACTCCGGGCCATCGCCGATGCGGCCGGGGCCGCCTTTTGCGATGTCTGGTCGCTCATGCGCGAACAGTTTGATGCCGGACAGAACCCGACGGTGGACGGGCTGCACCTCAATGCGGCCGGCTACGCGTTGGTCGCCCGGGCCATGCGCTCGATCCTCAACGACCACGCCCAAAACGCCGAGGACCTTGAACCGACTCCGACGAGGGTGCTCGCGGACCTGAACGCCACCGACGCCCTGCGCGCCCCCGAAGTCGCCGAGGTCGTCTTTCAGCCGGGTGAAGTGGTGGGCGGCACCTACGGGCCGACCGTGGCCCAGTCCAGCCTCAACCCGGCGCTGCGGTATGGGGGGCGTGCGGTCAGCAACGCGGTGATCACGCTCACCGCCGGGCAATACGTCCGGGTTTCACATCCCCTGGTCTGCGGCATGGCGCTCCTGGTCGAGGCCAACAGTTCCTTCAACGCGACGGTCCGTCTGGCGAAGGCGGACATCACGACGGTGAATTATGTCGCATCCAGTTCACCCCAGCCGTGGGTGGTGCCGGTCCTGAGTTCGAAGCAGATCCGCAACCTGGTCACCGGTTACGGCTACGGACAGCCCGCGATCGACAACTTCGGTGCGTTTATCATCGTGAACAGCGGCACCCTGAAGCTGATCGGCACGGTCTTTTATACGTTACGGGGGATTGCTCAATAGGTATTGATAAGTGCGGTGGGCTTGGCAGGCTTGGGGCATGAAGTGTCAGCATTGTGGCAGTGCAGCGGTGGTGAAGAACGGG
>JAYUSF010000341.1:0-10071 GCA_043755815.1 Verrucomicrobiota bacterium | reverse complement strand
AGTGTGGCAGCCACCGGACAATTCCTCCATCCACAAAAACAAACAGGCCGGCTGCCATCAAGGCAGCCGGCCGTGGAACTAAAAACAGCTTACAACAGGTCTTCGCTTTCCAGGAAGCCCTGGAGCTGCCGGATGCGCGTCGGGTGCCGCATTTTCCGCAAGGCTTTCGCCTCGATCTGCCGGATGCGTTCGCGAGTGACTTTGAACTGCTTGCCGACCTCTTCGAGCGTGCGGCTGTATCCATCGGTCAGGCCGAAGCGAAGTTCCAGCACCTTGCGCTCGCGTTCGGTGAGCGAATCCAGCACGTCGGCCAGCTTCTCCTTGAGGAGGGCGTAGCTCGTCATGTCCGACGGGTTTTCCGCGGCCTTGTCCTCGATGAAGTCACCGAAGTTCGTGTCGTCCGAGTCGCCGACCGGGCTTTGCAGCGAGATCGGCTGCTGGGCCATCTTGAGGACGGCGCGCACCCGATCCACGGGCATCTGCATCTCGTCGGCGATTTCTTCCGGGGTCGGTTCCCGGCCGAAGTCCTGGATGAGCTGCTTCTGCACCCGCATCAGCTTGTTGATCGTCTCGATCATGTGCACCGGGATGCGGATGGTGCGGGCCTGATCGGCGATCGAGCGGGTGATGGCCTGGCGGATCCACCAGGTGGCGTAGGTGGAGAACTTGTAGCCGCGGCGATACTCGAACTTCTCGACCGCCTTCATCAGGCCCATGTTGCCCTCCTGGATCAGGTCGAGGAAGGAGAGGCCGCGGTTCGTGTATTTCTTCGCGATGGAAATCACCAGACGGAGGTTGGCCTCCACCATCTCGGTCTTGGCCTGGAGCGCCTTCTTTTCGAAGCTCTTCAGGCTCTTGAAGGCGTCGAGATAACCCTGGCAGGTCATCCGGACGAACTGCTCAAGGGCGTGCGATTTCTGCTCCTCGGCGTGAATGATCGCCTGCACCTGCACCGCCCGCTTCTGGGGCTGGAGCTGCTGGATCGTGTTGATGCTCGTGTGGAACTTGTCGTGGATGTTGTCCGCCACGAGGCACATCTCCTCGATGACCTTCGTCTTGTAGTAGAACTTCGGGAACGACTTCTGCAGCTTCTCGTCGAGCTTGGCGTATTCTGCCTGCACCTTTTCCCGCTTGGTGGCGTTGGTGGTCGCATTCAGTTCCGCCCACTTCGCATCGACCTGCTGGTCGATCGCGCGGACGTCCTTCACCAGCTTGCGCAGGGCTTTCAGGTGGTCGTCCCTCGTCTCGATCTTCTTGTCGACGATCACGCGGTCGAAACGCTCCTTCGGCGGTTCTGAGATCAGCTTTTCGGCGAGGGCGATGTGCTCTTTGCCGGAGAAGCCGAAGCTGTAGATGATGCGCTTGACCTCGTTCTCGTTCTCCTCGATCCGCTTTGAGATCTCGACTTCCTGCTCGCGGGTCAGCAGCGGGACCTGGCCCATCTGCTTGAGATACATCCGGACCGGATCGTCCAAGATGTCGAGGCGCGCCTTGTCGTCCGGCTGCTCTTCCTCCTGCTCAGCGGGCTTTGGGCGATCCACCTCGGCCTGATCGACGATGTCGATCTCGAGGTTGCGAAGCTTGATGTAGATCTCGTCGAGATCCTCGGCGGTGACGAGGTTGTCCGGCAACGCGTCGTTGATGTCGCCGTAAGTCAGGTAGCCCTGCTCCTGCGCCAAGCGGACGAGTTCCTTGATCTTCTCCGTCAGGTCGGTGCCGCTGGTGCTCTTGAAGGCGCTGACCGTGGCGGGATCAATCCCCTCGGCAGCGCCGCTGGGCGGAGCCGCGTTGGCGCTTGCCACCTTGGCGGGGGCCAAGGCGGTAGGGGGTGTCTTTGTTGCCTTCGCCGGCTTGGCTGATTTGGCCTCCGGGGTTGGTTCGATCACCTTGGCCGGTTTGACCAACTTCGTCTCGGGGACTGGCGCGGCCGCCTTCACTTTTTTGGCCTCCGGGGCCGCCTTGTGGGCGGCGACCGGCGCCGAAATCTTCTTGGCGGGCACCTTGGCAACTGACTTCTTCACTTTCGACTTAGGCATAAAATAGCGTCCCCCTTTGAGTGGCCGGGGGCCGAGACAAGCGGGGGACTATCCGAACCGAAGCTGGTCAAGTCAAGGCTACCGCCAAGTGCCTGCGGATGCCTCCGGCAGAATCCCGGTGGAAGGCGAATGCCATCGCTGCCTTCGGAGTGGCTGTCAAAGACTCATTTTTGCAGGCCGAGCCCACCCGGTTGCTCCGGGCGGCTTCGCATAATCAGCGATGCTCGGCCGGGAACCCCTACGCCGTCGTTTCGGAGCTTACAGGAGGCGAATGCCCGGTTGCGGCTCCCTCCGGCCCGGCGGACGCCTCCGCCTGTTCGAGCGTAAGCTGTTCGGTTGGTTCCGGCGCAGCAGGAGCTTCGGCGGTCACGAGCAGTTCCGGCCGGACGACGGGGATCCGCCTCAGTTCGTCCGCCGCGGGCAGGTCCGCGAGGGAATTTAGGCCGAAGTATTCCAGAAATGTGCCGGTCGTCGCGTATTGCATCGGGCGACCGATGACCTCGGCGCGACCCGCCTCGCAGATGAGGCCGCGTTCCTTCAGCGTCAGCACGACGGCGTCCACCGCCACCCCGCGGATCTGTTCAATCTCGGCGCGCGTGACTGGCTGCCGGTAGGCAATGACGGCCAAAGACTCGAGCGCCGGCTGGGAGAGTTTCGGGGGCCGGCTTTTGGCGCCCACAAAGGCGCGGAGCCACGGACCAAAGTCGGGTTTGGTCACGAACTGCCACGCCCCAGCCACGCAGACCAGTTTGAAGCTCCGGCCGGCGGCTTCGTGATCGCGGGCCAGGTCGGCGAGCGCCTCCTCCAGTTTCTCGGGTGGCAGCCGGCGGCCGGCGCGGACGGGTTCCGGAGCCCCTTCCTCATCGGCGGCGCGGGTCAGGATGTCGCGCAGCTCGTTCACCGAAAGCGGCTTCGGCGAAGCGATCAGCAGCGACTCAAGGATGAACTTCAGCTCCATGAAGAGAATCTGTTGGACCATTGGAAATAAGCGCTCACGACCGCCTTCGCAAACCCGGACCCGAGCCAACCTGCACCCGGAGGTGCGACGGCCGAAACCAAAGGCCGTGCTGCTCTCCCCGTCCGGTTGGTGCGCGAAACGGAGACTCGGGCGCTTGGGTCGAGGTCGCTGTCTGGGTTTCTAGGTTGCTCATCGCCGGTTCGATGGGTGGTTATGCGACCTGTGGTTCCGCGCTCCCGGCCAACGGCGTCGCCGCGGGCAGGCCCGAGGCCTCGGGCTCCGGTTCGGCCGGGGGCGGGGAAAGGACGGGCGCCGGGGCTGACTCGACTTCGATCTCACCAAACTCGTCGGGCTGGCTGAGCGCGATCTGTTTCATCCGGGTGAGTTCCAGCATCGCGAGGAAGATGCAGACCACCTCGGTCCGGGACGAGGCCCGCTCGAACAGTTCGCTGAACCGCAACCGGCCGCGTTCCAGCAGCAGGGCGCGCAGCACCTCGATCTTGTCGCTGACCGTGTGCGGATCCGCGTTGATTTCGCCCACTCCTGGCCGGGCCCCGAACCGCTTGAGGATCTGGCTGACGGCGTTGACCAACTCGAAGATCGAAACCTCGCCCGGCTTGAGGGCCGTTTCATCCGCGGCAAACTCCACTTTCCCGGGGCGGCGCTCGTAGGTGTTCTCCATCTCGCCCTCGCGCGTCTGCAACTGCCCGGCGGCGTCCTTGAACTTCTTGTATTCCACCAGCCGCCGGATGAGTTCGAAGCGGGGGTCATCCTCGTTCGTGTCATCGCCCTCGGGCTTGACCTGCTGCTCGACCGGCAGCAGTTCCCGGCTCTTGATGTAGATGAGGGTGGCCGCCATCACGAGAAACTCGCCGGCGACGTCCAGGTCGAGCTCGCGCATCTGCTCGATGTAGGCGACGAATTCGGTCGCGATCCGGGTGAGGTTGACCTGGTAAATGTCCACCTCCTGCTTCTTCACGAGGTGAAGCAGCAGGTCGAGCGGGCCCTCAAAGACCTCGAACTGGACGCGGTATTCGCTCATCGACGCCGGAAGCGGTTCCGGGTTCGGACAGACTAGGGAACCCGAGAGACGCTTGGCAACGGCGCGTTGCTCACCGCCCAGGAGTGAAGGGGCATGGTGTCCCGGTTTCCCTCCGTTTTGGGCTTTGAACTTTGCCGGCCGGGCTCCGACCCTGCGCCGCACCGATGATTGAGGTCGAGAACCTGTCCAAGCTCTACGGCGACTTCAACGCGGTGGCCGGCCTTTCCTTCACCGTCCGCCCCGGCGAACTGCTCGGCCTGGTCGGTCCCAACGGGGCGGGCAAGACCACCTCGCTGCGGTGTGTCGCCGGAATCATTCCCGCCACCAGGGGGACGATCCGCCTTGCCGGCCACGACCTGGCGCGGGACCCCGTGGCGGCGAAACAGGCGCTCGCCTTCTTTTCGGACGAACCGCGTCTCTTTGACTACCTCACCGTCCGGCAGCACCTCGAATTCACGGCGCGCCTCTATCAGGTCGCAGATGCGCCGGCCCGCATCCCGGGCCTGCTGGCGGAACTCGAACTGGCCGACCGGGCCGATCACCTGCCGGGCGAACTTTCCCGCGGCATGAAGCAGAAGGTCCAGATCGCGTGCGGCTTGCTGCACTCGCCCAAGGCGATCCTTTTCGATGAACCCCTGACCGGACTCGATCCCCTCGCCATCCGCCGGATGAAGGACACCATCCGCCGTCTCGGCCGTGAAGGTGCCGCCATCGTCATTAGCTCTCACCTCCTGCACCTGTTGGAGGAGCTGTGCAGCCACGTCCTGATGGTGAAGCAGGGGGTGCGCGTGGCCTATGGCACCATCGCGGAAATCCACGGCCAGTTTGCCCGGGAAGGCGATTCCAGCCTGGAGGATGTCTTCGTCCGGATCGCCCTGGGCGGCGCGCCGCCGCCGCTGCCGCCTGCGTCATGAACTCAACGCTGGCCCTCATCCGCGCCCTGGCCTTCCTCCAGTCGCGTTCGCTCGTGAACGCGCTCAAGGTGCGGTTTCGCCGCCTCCGGCAGCCCAAGTATCTGATCGGGGCCGTCGTCGGCCTGGGCTACATGTATCTGTGGTTCGGCCGTGCCCTGTTTTCCGGCTGGCGCCGCGGACCGGCGGAGTTGTCGCCGCCGGATGAAGTCTTCCAATTCCTTGAGGCGCTCGGCGTGGTCGTCGTGTTTGGGCTCCTCGTCGGGACCTGGATCTTCGCGGGTGAACGTGCCTCCCTGCGCCTGAGCGAGGCGGAGCTCAACTTCCTGCTGCCCGCGCCGCTCACCCGCAAGATGCTGGTGCGTTTTCGCCTGATCCGCGCCCAGGTCGGCACGCTTTTGTCGGCGCTGCTCCTGACCCTGTTCACCGGCCGCTTCGCCCGGGACGGGCACGCCTTCATCCACATGCTCAGTTGGTGGCTCCTGCTCACGGTGCTCAACCTCCATTCCATCGGCGCTTCCTTCACGATCCAACGGCTGAGCGAAGCCGGGCTTGCCTCGTGGCTGCGGCGCCTGCTCGCGCTCGGGGTCGCGCTGAGCTTCTTCGGGATCGTCGGGATCTGGCTGCACGGGCTGTCCGCGCCGCAGTTGGGCGCGCCGCAGAATCCCCGGGCCGTGGCCCGTGAATTCAACGACTGGCTGGCGCTCGCGCTGAACAGCGGTCCGGCCCCGTGGCTGTTCGCCCCGTTTCGCTGGCTCGTGCGGCCCTGGTTCGCGCCCGATGGGCTGGCTTTCCTCAGGTCGTTGCCCCCGGTGCTGGGGCTGATCGGCCTGCACTACTGGTGGATCGAACGCAGCGATGTGTCCTTCGAGGAGGCGTCGCTCGACGCCGCCCGCAAACGCGCCGACCACCGGGCCGCGGCCAAGGCGGGCCAGTTCCGCGAACAGCGGCCGCCTTCGCAGGCGATCAGAACGCCATTTCACCTGAAAGCGGTCGGATTTCCGCCGGTGGCCCTGCTGTGGAAGCACCTCATCCGGACCCGGCTCACGGCGCGCAAGCTCGCCTTGGGCTCCGGTCTGGTGCTGTTGCTGGCAGTCGTCCTTCGCCAGCCGTTCGTGCCCGAACCCGTTGCCATTTCCCTCGCGGGCATCCTGCAGTTGGGCCTGGTTCCGCTGCTGTTTGTGGGCGGCGCGATCACGAGCTTTCCCCTCCGCCGGGACCTGCAGGACCTCGACCTGTTGAAGAGCTATCCGCTGCCCGCCTGGCAGATCGTCCTCGGACAGTTGCTCGGCGGCGCGGCGGTGATCGGCGCGATCCAGGCGCTCGTCGTGGTGGCCGCCGCCCTCTGTTACCACCCGTCGGGACCGGCCGGTGCCCTGCCCTCGTCCTGGCTGGCGATCGGGGCGGTTTCGCTGCTGGGTGTCATGCTGCCCCTGAACCTCGTGAACGCGTTCGTGCCAGCGGCGGCCATGCTGCTGTTCCCTGCCTGGATGAAGTCCGGCCGCGACGCTCACAGCCTGGGCTTCGAGGTCATGGGCCAGCGCCTGCTGATCGGTGTGCTGCAACTGCTGGCCACGGCGGTCGCGTGGCTGCCGGCGGGACTCCTTGGCGTGGGCGGCTTTTTCCTCGGCCAGGCGCTGGGCGGAATCCCCGTGGGCATCGGTTTGGCCGCCCTGCTGGGCGCCACGGTCCTGCTGCTGGAAGCCGCCGCCGGCATCTGGGTGCTCGGCACGATTCTCGAAAAACACGACGCCTCGGAAGAGCAGTAAGTCCCCGCAGGTTTCAGGCGGACCGGCCGGCTAGCGGTGCGCCGCGTGCAGGGTGAAACCGGTCTTGGTGTCGAACAGCAGCACCCGGTCCTGGCCCGCCAGCAACTCCACGTCGCCCTGCCACCGGTGGGTCCACGCGGGGGCAACCGTGTCGGCGAGTTCCACCAGGACGTCGTGCCGGCCCGCGGAGAGGGGAAACCGTTCGAGCGCGAGGCTGGGCCCATCACTCGACAGTCCCTTCGCCGCATAGCTCCGTTCGTGGATCACCTGCCCATCGACCGTCACCCGGAGCCGGACCGGGACACGTTCGCGGGTCAGGTTCACCTGGTTCCGCATGTGCGGCAGGCGTTTCGCGGCGTCGGCCTCCGAGAGGGACTTCTGGTCCACGCGCGCGCCGCCGTGATTAAAGGAAACCACCAAAGCCGGCTGGGAATCGTGCGGCGACCGGTAGGGCAACCGGCTCACCAGCAGGGTCACCCCTCCGAGCGCCAGGGCCAGGAGGAAGGCCCCGAACCAACGCTTCGGTCGCGAAGGGGCGGCCGCTGGAAGCGGACTATGACCGTCTCGAAATCCGCCCGCGGCCGTGATGAGGTCGGCGGGTGACGCCGCGTCAAACTGGACGAACTGGACCCGCGAGCGATCCGCCTTGCGCCCGTCGAAGGCGGGTTCGCGTTTTCCGTCCAGCCGCTGCCGAAGCCATTGGGTTCCTTCGCGACAGCTGGGATCACCTTCCGCGCAACCGGCGATCAGCACTCCGGTGGCCCCGTGTTGCAGCGCGCGTTCAATCAGGCCGGAGCTGATCCAGCCCACGCAGGGAACCCGACCGGCGCGATACCCGGGCAGTTCACGGCAGCGGCCTTCGCCGTCGAGTTGCAGGCGGCCGCACGCCGACTCCGCACACAGGAGCGCCACGGCCGAGGCCCGGCCGGCCGCAAGGTCGGCCGCCACCCAGTCGTTGAGCGTTTTGCCCACGTCGCGGCTGTTGAAGATCGGCAGGTTGATGGCGTCGGAATCACACGCGCCGGCGCAGACGCCGCACGACACGCAGAGGTCGGGATCCACCGAGGACTGCACCGCAAACTTCCGGCCATCGCCCCGGGAGACCATGGTGATCGCGTTGAAGGGACAGTCCTTCGCACACAGCGTGCAGCCGAAACAGCGCGACAGTTCCACCGTCGCGATGGGCGTCGTCGGGGTGGGCTCAGGTGCCGGATCTGCCGTCCGCCGTCGCACCAGCCACCAGGGAATCGTGGTGGTCACCAGACCCGCCCCGAGAAAGAGCAGCCACAGCAGGCCGCCGCCGAGCCGGTCCGTCAGCGCCACGGGCCAGAGATACCACCAGTCCAGACTGAAACGCTCCACCTTCACCAGCATGTCGGCCGCCGGTCCGCTGGTGGCCGGCGCCAGGAGCGACAGCAGCAGCAGGGAGCCCGCGATCCAAAGCGTGAGCGGCCGGTTGGTGAGCAGCCGGGCGCGGTTGACGCGCTGCAGGTGAATCCACAGCCCGAGGCCGACGCCGAGCGGCCCGAGCATGTGGGAAAAGAAGATCACGAAGAACAGCAGCGACGGCACGCTCTCGTTCGTCAGGAATGAGCGCGACATCGGCTCCGTCAGGAGGGGGAGCCGGTCGATGAACTTCGCCGTGCCCAGTGCGGCGTGCTGGGCGCCCACGTCCCAGACCAGCCAGTAGCCGCTCCAACCAATGGCCCAGACGAGGCCCAGCAGGCCGATGCCGGTGGACCAGGCCAGCCAGCGGGGTCCGGTGAAACGCCGGGCGAAGAACATCCGCGCCGCGTGCAGCAGGATGAACAGCACGCACGCGTCGGAACTGTAACGGTGGACTGACCGCGTCAGCGACCCGACGAACGAGTTCGCCCGCATCGTGTCGAGGGACTGCCACGCCTGATGGACGCTCGGGGAATACCAGACGAGCAGAAGGATTCCTGAGATCAGCGCGATTAGGAAGCAGGTGTTCGCCACGGCGCCCAGCTGGGCCAACGGGTTGAGGGTCGGCGGCAGGGCCCGATGAATCCGGCGATCCAGTGCGTGGCCGACGAATTCGAGCTTCTGGAGTGCGCCGCCGCCGCGGATCGCCCGCGGAGGCTCCCAGACTGGGAGTTTCGCAAGGGGCTCAGAATGCGATTGGGGCCCGCAACTGGCGGCACTCGCGGGATCGTTCATGGGGCGGCCTCGGCGAGCAGGGTGCGGAGCGCGGCGAGCAGCCACGCGTGCCGCTGTTCCCCGGCGGACAGGCGGTAGGCGATCCGCCCGTCGCGATCGAGGCAGAAGAAGATCGTGGAGTGCTCGATCTGCCCGTCGGGCTGGCGGACCCGCACGATCTGGAGTTCGTCGAGGAAGCGGTTCACGTCGGCGTCCGTGCCGCTGACGAAATGGAATTCCGGTGCGTTGAACGAGTAGGTGCGGGCCGTCATCTCGCGGAGTTCACGGGTGTCGGCGTCGGGATTGAGCGAGACGGCGACCACCGTCAACAGGGCGCGTTCGGCGGGGCTCAGATCCTGCAGCACCTTCCGGATCTGGGTGAGCATCATCGGGCACGCCGTCGTGCAGCCCGAGTAAATCGTGGTCAGCAAGACCGGACGCCCCCGGAGACTGGCTGGCGACACCGGCTGATCGTCCTGATCGCGCAGGTTGAACTCCGGCAGCGGGAGCTGCGTGCGGATGCGGTCGCCCGGAAACGGCAAACCGCCGGAGATCGCGGCCGGGCTGCTGAACTGCACCAGGCTCAGCGCGATCACGGCCGCCGCGACGGCCCCCGCCGCAGTGACGGGCGTCAGCCACCGGGTCCAGACGAGTTCCCGCAATTGCCGCCGCCAGACAAAGAAGACGAGCAGTTGCAGGAAGAACGGTTCCGTGGTCATCAGGCCGACGAGGCCCCAGTTCATCGCGCCGGCCTTGGGATCGTAGTTGAAGCAGCGGACGCGGAACTCCTCGGCGAAGGATCCGAGCACCGTGCTGCCCGCCGGGATGAAGGCCAGCGCCAGCACGAAGGCCTCATAGAAGACGAACAGCGCCAGGACGAAGACCGCAAACTGCCCGCCGGTCACAAGGAACCGGAACCGGTCCAGCGGACGGAGGGCGGGCAGCGTGGGATTGAGCGTGGCCATGGCGGTCTTGGGAGTCTGGGTCGTGAAGTTTCAGCGCACGGGCCAGACGTCCGCCAGGGCTTTCCAGTTGGCGAAGTAGTAGACCGCGAAGCAGGCCAGGAACACGAGGGCAAGCACGAGCGTTCCGCGCGTGGGGATTGCTCAATAGGTATTGATAAGTGCGGTGGGCTTGGCAGGCTTGGGGCATGAAGTGTCAGCATTGTGGCAGTGCAGCGGTGGTGAAGAACGGG
>JAYUSF010000340.1:0-32265 GCA_043755815.1 Verrucomicrobiota bacterium | reverse complement strand
TCAACTCGGGCCGATTGAAATATCCCAACGCCAGACCGTCTCCACCCACGCAAAGTTCGCCGGTCTCGCCAACACCGACGGGGCGTTGCCGCTCGTCGAGGACAACGCAGGTTGTGTTGGCCAATGCCCGGCCAATGGGCACCGAACTTAATCGGTCCAACGAGCCATCCCTGGGAAGGGTCCAGATGGTCGTGAACGTCGTGTTTTCCGTTGGGCCGTAGCCGTTCATCAGCACGGTATCAGGCAGCGCCGCCAGCGCCCGCCGCACGTGCGGCATCGAAAGCGCCTCCCCGCCGGTCAGGAGGTGTCGCACGGGCCGGAGTGTCTCCGGCTTCAAGTCGATCAGCTGGTTGAACAGTCCGGCCGTGAGCCACAGGCTGGTGATGTGTTCGTCCCGCAGCACGCTTCCGAGAAGGTCCGGTTCGGGATGCTCACCGGGAAACACCACACACGTGCCGCCATGGAGCAGCGGTCCCCAGATCTCGATGGTGGACGCATCGAAAGCCGTCGGGGCGAGGAGCAGAAATCGCTGCTCCGGACCGAAAGGCAGGTAATCCTGCCCCATGACGAGCCGAATGATCGCCCGGTGCGGCACGACCACGCCCTTTGGTTCACCTGTCGAACCCGACGTGAACATGACGTAGGCCGGGTCAAGCGGACCGCAACTGCTGCCGGGAATCGGCCGCGTGCCGTCAGGAAAGCGTTCCAACGCGGCTTCGAACCTGAGCCACACCGGATTTGTCGCGGAGGCGATTGGCTCCCCTTCCTCCATCGTCACGATCACTTGGGGATCCGTGTCTTCGATCAGGAACTGCAATCGCGTCCCCGGCAGATCCGTGGCCAGGGGCACGTAGGCAGCCCCCGCTTTCAGCACCCCCAGAAGAGCGATCACGAACTCAGGGGACCGTGGCAGATGGAGACCCACGCGGCTTCCGCGACCTACCCCGGATAGCCTGAGCGCGTGGGCCATTCGGTCGGCCGCATCATTCAGCTCCCGGTAATTCCACCGCCGCCCTTCTGCGACCAGCGCTTCCCGTTCGGCGTGACGTTCAACGACCGCTTCGAAGAGCGCGGTCAGATTCGCGTCACGCGGATACGGGGACGGAGTTTGCATTGAGGCTTCGGGCCCGGCCGCATCGACCGGCAGGCTCGCCAAATCCGGGGTGTTGAGATCGGCCGGTGGCCGCTGATTCCCGTCCTGGTCCGAGGCTGGCACGATGGTGATGGGAGCATCGGGTTTGGCCGCCAGCCGGCCAAGCAGCTCGACAAAGCCATCCGTGAGACGTTCGGCCGTAGCATGGGTAAAAAGATCCCGTGAAAACACGAGGCAGACCTGCCAGGAGCCGTCCCGATCGGGCGTGAGGAAGGCGGTTAGATCGACCTTTGCGCCGGTTGAACCGAGGTCCAGCGGTTCGACCGAAACGCCTTCCAGGTGGAAGCGGGGCCGTTCCTCTTCAACTTGGACAAAGAGCACTTGCGCGAGGTCCGGTGCGGCAGGATGGCCGTTCCGAACGAGCTGGACGATCTGATCGAAGGGAAAACTCCCGTGGGAGAGCCCACGGTTCAAGGCGGCCTGCGTTTTTCTCAGGAACCCCCAGAAGCTTGCCTCCGGCTCGATACGGGCACGGAGCGGAATGGTGTTCAGCAGCATGCCGACGACCCCCTCGCTTCCGGCGAGTCCGCGCTGGCTCAACGGCGTGCCCACAATGAAGTCCCGTTGCCGGGTCAAACGCGCCAGAAAGATCTGAAAGGCGGCCAACCCCACGGCGAATCCCGTGGCGCCTGTTTCCCTCGCGATCGCCAGCAGCGCCGTGCGCACGGCGGCGGGGCAGGACCGGACGCACCGTATCCCGGCGTGAGTCGGGATAGCCGGCCGCGGAAAGTCTGAAGGCAGCTCCAGCACACCGGCGACTCCGGACAGTTCCTCCCGCCAGAAACCGGCCGCGGCTGCATGCTCGGCCGTTTGTGCCAGTGCCTGTTGCCAGCGTGCATAGTCCGCGCAACGCAAGGCTGGCGGCTCGGGAAGAGTCCCGCCCGCCAGAACGGCCGACAGCTCCTGGCACAGCGACCGGACCGACCAGTCGTCGACAATGGCATGGTGAAACGTGACCAACAGCGCCGCCTCGTTCTCCTGAAGTTGGAACCAGACGACCCGCCAGAGGGGGCCGGCGCTGAGGTCAAACGAACGAAGGGCCTCCCCATCCAACTGAGACTTCAGTTCGCGTTCCCGTTCAGCGATGGGCAACCCGGTCAAATCCACCGTCCGCCATCCTGTCCCGATGGCATCGGCGCTGGAAAGGTAGGCCTGACAGGGCTCGCCATCCGGTTCAACGAAGTAGGTCCGAAGTTGATCGTGTCGGTCCACCAACATCGCCCAGGCCGCCAGCATCCGCTTACGCGGTAGGGAACCGGCCAAACGCCAGGCGAACGGAACATTGTAAACCGTTCGATCGGGCAGGGCATGCCAGAGAAACAGTTGGCGGAGTTGCTCGCCCGAAAGCGGGTCGCGTTCCTTTCGATCCGTGGGCCGGTTCGAGGAATCCTCTGGCAAAGGGTCGGCAGCCGCCACGGCCGCGGCGAATTCGGCCAGCGTTGGATTCGCCAGGATCGCGGAGATGGGAATGCTTCGACCCAACTGTCGCTGCACCCGGGCTACCACCTGCATCGCCACCAAAGAATGTCCCCCCAGACGGAAGAACTTGTCGGTTGTGCTTACCCGCGTCACGCCAAGCAAGTCACCCCAGAGTTGTGCAAGTCTGACTTCCATTTCCGTGGCGGGCTCGGCTGCGGGTGGCACCGCGGCTACGTCCGCCCGGCTCGCCTCGACCAAGGTCTTCCGGTCCAACTTCCCGTTGGAGGTCAGGGGCAGGAACGGCAACGTTTCGAACCGGGCGGGAACCATCCAGTCCGGAAATTCGGCAGCCAGGCCGATTCGCAGGAGGTCTCCGGATGGGACAGAGCCACCCGAGCCGGCAACAAAGCCGACCAAATGCGGACGGTCGCCTGGACGGACAACCACCGCCGCCTGGCTCACCCCCGGTTGACGCAGTAACGCGGCTTCGATCTCGCCCAGTTCAATCCGAAAACCACGAAGCTTGATCTGATGGTCAAGGCGCCCAACCAACTCGATGCTTCCGTCCGTCCGAAAACGGGCCAGATCCCCGGTCCGGTAGAGATTGGCACCCGGCTTCCGGCTGAAGGTGTCGGGGAGGAAGCGTTCCGCGGTCAGTTCAGGCCGTCGCCAATAGCCGCGTGCCACTCCGGCACCTCCGATCCAGAGTTCACCTTTGATCCCGGGCGGAACTGGATTGAAATCCGAATCCAGCAGGTAAACCTGGGTATTGGCGATGGGCCGGCCGACGGTCGCGGGTTGGTGACTGCCGCGCACGGCCCAAGTGGAGTAGGTAGTCGTTTCCGATGGACCGTAGAGATCGTTGACCCGCTGAACGTGGTGAAGTTCGCAGATCGTATCCACCAGGGCAGGATGCAGAAGTTCCCCGGCCAAGTTCACCGTAATGACCGAAGCGGGAACCGAATGGGAATCCAGCAGGGACTGCATTACTGACGGCACCGTGTTGACCAGCTTCACCTCGCTGCGATGGCGGTAGCCGGCAAGGGCCAAAGCATTCTCCACCAGCAAGACCCTTCCTCCCCAAGAAATCGGACCGAAGAGTTCAAATACCGAGAGATCGAAGCAGATCGAAGTGCCGAAGAGCACTCCGGACAATTCCTCGTCGGTAAACGCCTCCCGGACCCAGTGAAGGAAGGAAACCGTGTTGCGGTGCTCGATGCACACGCCCTTGGGAACACCGGTCGATCCCGAGGTATAGATTAGGTAGCAGAGGTTCTCGGGACAGGCAGGGTTGTCCGGGTTGCTGGAAGGCATTCCTTCAGCCAACTCGTCCACCCTGACCCGTTGCAGGGAAACATCGGGAAACTGCAGGTCGAAGAACCGATCGGCCAACAGGATGCCCAGCCCAGTGTCCTTGATGATCATTCCGAGCCGTTCCCGGGGATACCCTGGGTCCATCGGAACATAGGCGGCACCGGCTTTGAGGATCCCCAGCACTCCGACGATCATTTCCAGCGAACGTCCGACACAGAGGCCGACGAGGACTTCCGGACCGACCCCCAGGGAGATAAGATGGTGGGCCAGTCGGTTGGCCCGTTCATTGAGTTCGGCGTAGGTGAGTTGATGCGCTTCGTCGACCACTGCCACCGCGTCCGGCGTCCGACGGGCCTGGTCCTCAAACAACTGATGGACGCATTTGTCCGTCGGATAATCCCGCTCGGTTCGGTTCCACTCGACGAGCACCTTCTGGCGTTCAGCCGAAGTCAGCAGCGGCATTTCCGACACGCGTTGGTCGGGATTGGCCACGAGGCCTTCCAGGATTACGTGCCAGTGTTCCAGCAACTGCTTCACCCGCCACGCGTCGAACAGATCGGTGCTGTATTCGGCGACCGCCGTCCACTCGCCGCCGGACCGCTCCAGCGTCAGCGAAAGGTCAAACTTGGAAGTGTAGGTGGTGACCGACCAAGGGGCAGATTGAATTCCCGGAAGGTTACACTCAACCGCCGGAAAATCCCGCATCGCGAAGCTCGTCTGAAACAACGCCGAACGGCTGGAGTCACGTTTGGGGTGCAACAGTTCGACCAATCTTTCGAACGGCATGTCCTGGTGGACGTAGGCGTCCACCGCAGTTTCCTTCACCCGGCGCAGCAGTTCCCGAAACGTCAGCCCGGCCGGGCACGCGGTGCGCATGACCAGCGTGTTGGCAAAAAAGCCGATGAGTCCCTCCACCTCAACGCGCGGCCGGTTGGCGATGGGCACGCCGACGATCAGGTCCTCCTGTCCGGTGTAGCGATGCAGCAGGGTCTTGAACGCCGCCAGCAGGATCATGAACAGCGTAGCGCCCTCTTCCTGGGCCCGGGCCTTCAGTTCCGTCAGGAGCCTTGGCTCCAGCCGCAGCGAACATTGATCTCCCCGGAACGATTCAAGGGCGGGCCGCGTCCGGTCCGATGGGAGCTCAAGCGGCCCGGACACGCCTGCCAGCTTCTCCGTCCAGTAGGTGGTCTGAGTGGCCAATGCCCCCGCATTGAGCCACCCCTCCTGCCAGGCGGAATAGTCCGTGAACTGGACCGGCAGTTCCTGCTCAAAGGCCGGCCGGCCGGCACCCAGCGCCCCGTATGCCGCGGCCAGATCCCGGTAGAAATTCGAACGCGACCATCCGTCGGACATGATGTGGTGCATCACCACCAGCAGGACATGTTCGTCGGGTCCGAGCCGCACCAGCACAACCCGAAATGGCGGCCCATCGGCGAGGTTGAACGGACGCGACGCCTCCGCGTTGGTCCACCTAACGGCTTCGGACATGCGCTCGGCAGCCGGGATGGTTTCCAGATCGATCTGGCGCAGCTCAAAGGCCGACGGCGCGGCGACCCGCTGGGTCAAACCGGCGTCGTCCAAGGCATACGCCGTGCGCAGCATCTCGTGCCGCCGGATCACCGCCTCGAGGGCCGCTTCGAGCCGGTTGATCTTCACCGCGCCGATGAGGTGAAAGGCGGACGGAACGTTATACGCGGGTAAATTCTGGGTGAGCTGCTGTAGGAACCACATGCGCTGCTGCCCGCGCGAGGCCGGATAAACCGTGACGGACGGGTCCGCCTCGACGCGAAGGGGATGAGCTCGGGGAATGCGACCGGCGGGCTCACCGGCAGAGGCAGATGTGAACGCGGGATTCTTTCGACCCAACCGACTCGCGAGCTCAGCGCGTTGCCGCGGGGTCAGGCCCGAGATTCGTTCCTTCAGCGTGCCCGGCTGGGGGTCGGTTGGAGCGCCCGCCACCGTGGCAGCCGGCGCTGCCTGAGGCCGGCGCGCCTGACACGCTTCGGGTGTTTCTTCGAACTCGTTGCCGTTCATTTCGTCGCGTGAACTTTCGCCTCACCGGTGTCCCAGATGCGAAACGTGCGGCTCCAGGCTCACGTTGCCGCAGGCACCCCGGCCCGACGCCACCGCATGCTCCAGGGCGGGCCGCAGCCCGCGGCCCGCCGGGGTCCGTTCGGCGGGGCCACCGCAGATATCCATGATCCCTTCACATCGGACGCCCGGAAGGAAGTCTGAGTGGCTTTCTGGAGCGATGGCGGAAGAAAGCGGCCCGAGGATTGCCGTGGGGAGGTTGACGTTCATATGCCGTCGAGCAGCCGGGCAAGCTCATCGGGAGGCAGTTTCTCAAGTTCCGCCGCCAGCGCCTCGATCTCCGGTTCCCGCATCTGGTCGAGCTTTCCGGCCAGCAGCGCTGGCGTGGGGAAGAGGAACAGGCTTGGAACCGGGACGGTGATGCCGAGTGCCTGCTCGAGGCGGGCCAGGACCTGGGTCGCGCGTAACGAGTCCCCGCCGAGGGAAAAGAAGTTGTCGTTACGTCCCGCGTTTTGGCAGCCCAGCACTTCACACATCGTTTTCACCACCAGTTGCTCCGTGTCGGATGCCGGCGCTTCGTAGGCCACGGCGAGCGACGAAGCCAGCCGGTCAACCAGTCCGATTCGCTGGATCTTGCCAGTCGGCCCCTTGGGGATGTCCTCCACGAAGAGGATGCGGCTCGGAACCTTGAACGCTGGCAACCGGTCCAAGGCGAACTTGCGCAACTGCGCCTCGGTGACGGGTGCGCCGTCGCTCCGCACCACCGCGGCCGCGACATCCTCCCCGAGGGTTGGATGCGGCACGGCGAACGCGACGGCCTGGCGAACGCCGTCGTGTGCGAGGAGCACCTCGTCAATTTCACGGGGCGCAATCTTCTCGCCACCGCGATTGATGAGCTCCTTCAACCGTCCCGTGATGAAGAGGTAACCGTCCGCATCCAGATAACCTTGGTCGCCGGTCCGGAACCAGCCATCGAAAAACGCGCCGGCATTGGCGCCCGGATTGTCCGTGTAGCCGCGGATCACGTTGGGTCCCCGGATCGCGACTTCACCCGTAGCTCCCCGGCCTAGCTGAACGCCGGCTGGATTTAGGATTACCACCTCCGGGCCGGCGGCCGGACCCACCGATCCGGGTTTGCGTGCGCGCGGCGGCAGGGGATTGCTCGCCATTTGATGCGCCGCCTCGGTCATGCCGTAAGATTCGATCACCGGAACGCCAAACACTTCCTCCAAGCCCGCCATCACCGCCGGCGGCAGCGCCGCGGACGAAGAACGAATGAAACGGAGCGAGGTTTGGCGCGGCGCGCCCTGCTGGGACCGGGCATGAGCCAGCACGGCCTGATGCATTGTGGGGACGGCCGTATACCACGTCGGCTTCCAGCGTTCGAGCCAGTCGGGGAACTGCGCCGCGGAAAAGGACCGGGTGCAGGCCGTGCTGCCGCCTGCGGCGAGCGAAGCCAGCACCCCGGCGACGAGCCCGTGAATGTGAAACAGGGGCATCACATTGAGGCAGCGGTCGCCCGGCTGAAGCTGCAGTGTCGCCCCGATGTGCCGGGCGGAGGCGAGCAAGTTGGCATGCGTGAGCGCGACCAGCTTTGGCCGCGAAGTCGTCCCGGAGGTATGCAGCACCAGCGCCACGTCATCGGCCTCGGCGAATCCGGCCGGAGCTTCGGACGGACGGGAAGTCCCGGACAACTGGCCGTTCCCGGCGACGGCATCCGGCTGTGACAGTTCAATGATCGGCACCCCGAGGGAATCCGCCGCCGCCCGGGCCGGTGAGGCGTAATCCTTGGGCAGGATCAGCGCGCGGGCCCTAAGGTCGCCGAGGTAGAATGCGAACTCGGTTTCGACGTAGGCCGGATTGAGCGGTGCTGCGGTTGCTGCCGACGCAACGGCAAGAAACGTCACCGCCAAGTCCAGGCCTTGCGGCAGGACTATGGCGACTCGATCTCCGCGGCCGATTCCGAGGTGGTTCAGCGCCCGACCGGTTGCCTCGACGTGATCCCAGACCTGTTGATGTGAAAGCATCCGGTCCTCCTCGCCCAACAGCCCCGCGGCTCCGCCGAAGCAGGCGGCCCCCTGCTTTAGCAAGGAGGGAAGGGATGTAGCCACTGGCTGGTTTCCTGAAGTCATGAAGGCTGATTCGTCGCCGATGCGGCATCGCCAGCCTAACGATTGCATGGCGGTTTTCAATCGGGCTCGCCCGTCTTCTCGGTGTTTCTGTTTCTGCCTTTGCCTTGGGCGGAATGGGGGGCAGCCTTCAGCAAAGGTCCTCCATGAAAGTCCCCGTTCTGTTTTTCCTATTGCTGGTCGGCACCACGATGCAGGCAGACGAGGCCAGGCTGATTTCCGTGCAGCGGATTGGCGAAAGCGCGCCGCACAACGCGTTCACCGACCTCGTGCGTTGGCATGACCGTTTCTGGTGCGTCTTCCGCGAAGGGGAGAAGCATGTCTCGCCCGACGGCGCGATCCGCGTGCTCACTTCGAGGGATGGCACGAACTGGTCGTCCGCCGCCCGTTTGACTTCAAAGCGCGGCGACCTGCGCGATCCCCACACCACGGTGACGCCCGACGGCCGGCTCATGCTCTACGGCGCGGTGGCGTTGCCCCAGCCGGGACCGGTGAAGCACCAGTCGCTCGTCTGGTTTTCGGACAACGGGACCCACTGGACGGCGGAGACCATCGTGGGCGATGCCAACGTGTGGCTTTGGCGCGTCGCGTGGAACGGCCCGCAGGCGCTGGGGGTGGGCTATGACACGGAAGGCGAGAAATTCGTCCGCCTCTACTCCAGCCGCGACGGCCGGCAGTTCGAAACCGTGTTGCCGACCCTGTTCGACGAGCCGAATCCCAACGAAACCGGCCTCGCGTTTCTGCCGGACGGCACCTGCCTGTGTCTTTTGCGCCGCGACGGGCAGCCCGGCACCGGGAAACTCGGTCGTGCCAGGCCACCCTTCGGCGACTGGGTGTGGCAGGATCTCGGCGTGCGCATTGGCGGGCCGCAACTGCTCCGGTTGCCCGACGGACGGCTGGTCGCGGCGGGCCGGCTATACGATGGCGGCGCCCGCACGGCGCTCTGCTGGCTCGACGCCGAGGCGGGCAAACTGGACGAATTCCTGAAGCTCCCGAGCGGCGGCGACTGCAGCTATCCCGGACTGGTGTGGCACGAGGGCGTGCTTTGGGTCAGCTACTACTCGTCCCACGAGGGCCCGACGATGATCTACCTCGCCCGCGTGCAGTTGCCGTGACGACTCGGGGCCGTTCGGGCGGTTCGCCGCGGCGCACCCGATCGGTCCGCTCAAAAACCGCGCTTCACCGGGCGGGCGTGAGCGGTCACGTTGCGCCGGTTCCCATGAAGCGAAGCCGATCCAGATTGAATCCGCGCGTCGCGCCGCTTGCGCTCCTGCTGGGCTGTCTCGGGTTGGCGCTCCGGCTTCTGGGCGAATCGCCGCCCACGAACCATTGGGCCTACCAACCGCTGCGCTCACCGGAGCCTCCGCCCGCCTCCGACGGCCGGATGCTGAATCCGGTGGACGCTTTCATCCGGGCGAAGCTCGCCCAAGCCGGCCTCCAGCCGTCGCCCGAGGCCGACCGGCGCACGCTGCTGCGGCGGGTTTACTTCGACCTGATCGGCCTGCCGCCCACGCCGGAAGAGCTCAGCGCCTTCGTTGCTGACGCGTCGACCAACGCCTACCAGACGATCGTGGACCGTCTGCTCACGTCTCCGCGTTACGGCGAGCGCTGGGCCCGGCACTGGATGGATGTGGCGCATTTCGCCGAGACGCACGGGCATGACCAGGACCGCATCCGCAGCAACGCCTGGCCCTATCGCGACTACCTCATCGACGCCTTCAACGCCGACAAACCCTACGCGCGCTTTGTGCAGGAACAGGTCGCCGGCGACGTGCTGTTTCCCGACGATCCGCAGGCTACCGTTGCGCTCGGCTTCGTTGCCGCCGGACCGTGGGATGAGAGTTCGCTCCGGGACATCCGCGAGGACACGCTTGACCGCCAGATCGGCCGCTACCTCGACCGCGACGACATGGTCAGCACCGTGATGAGCGTGTTCGCGAGCACGACGGTCCACTGCGCGCGCTGCCACGATCACAAGTTCGATCCCATTCCCACGGGCGACTACTATGCGCTCCAGGCAGTGTTCGCCGGGGTGGAACGGGCGAACCGGGTCTATGATTCCGACCCGAAGGTTCACCGGCAGCGGCAGGAACTGATGCGCCGGCAACGCCAGTTGGACCGCGGTGAGACCAATCTCATCTTCTCCTCTGAATCCCGCAGCGAAGTGGCCGCGTGGCACGCGCGCAACCGGGCGATGCCGGTCCGCTGGCAGAACGTCGCGGCCCAAACCTACGTCTCCCTGGGCGGAGCGAGATTGACCCGGCAGCCAGACGGTTCGCTGCTCGCGGCCGGCCCGACACCGGAACGCGACACCTACACCATCACGGTGCCGGCACCGGACTTCGCGGTAACCGCGATTCAGCTGGAGCTTCTGCCGGACGATTCGCTTCCCCACCGTGGCCCCGGCCGGCAGGAGCAGAACGGCAACCTGCATCTGAGCGAATTTCAGGCGCTGCTCTTCGAGCCGGGAACCAATGCGCCGCGGCGGCTGGCGCTCGTGAATCCGACGGCCGATTTCAACCAGGACGGCTGGACCATCGCGCACGCGCTCGACGGCAATGAGAAGACCGCGTGGGGCATCCACCCTCAGGAAGGACGGTCCCACCGCGCGGTGTTCGAGCTGAAGGAACCGCTCCGAGTGGCGCCGGGCGGCACCCTGACCTTCCTGCTCCAGCAGCTTCATGGCGGTGGTCACCTCATCGGGCGCTTCCGGCTTTCGCTGACTGATGCCGAGGCGCCGGTCCGCGTGCTTCCAGCCGAGATCGCACAGTTCGCCGGCCGGCCCCCGGACCCACTTGACCCGGCGCAATGGCGCACGCTCGCCACGTTCGCCCTGCGCGAGCGGATCGCCGATGCCTTGGCCGTCTTGCCGGCACCGTCCCGTGTCTACGCAGCCGCGAGCGACTTCGAGCCGGACGCCAGCCTCAGGCCATCGCTGCGGCCGCGGCCGGTGCACGTGTTGCGGCGAGGTGAGATCACCAAACCGCTGGACGAGGTCGGCCCCGGCGCGCTCACGTGCGTGGCCGGACTGACCGCGCGGTTCGAAGTTCCCGGCGGCACCGAGGAAGGCGCCCGGCGCGCCGCGCTCGCGCAGTGGCTCACTGCCCGCGACAACCCGCTGACCTGGCGTTCCGTCGTGAACCGCGTATGGCACCATCATTTTGGCCGTGGGCTGGTGGACACGCCGAACGATTTCGGCCGGATGGGCACCACGCCGTCGCATCCCGAACTGCTCGACTGGCTCGCCGTCTGGTTCCGCGACGACGCGAAGGGTTCGCTGAAGGAACTCCACCGGCTCCTCGTGACGAGCGCGACGTATCGGCAGGGGAGCCAGTATTCAGTGGTCAGTAATCAGTCTTCAGTGAAGACAGAGGCTGCGCTCCCACTGGTTACTGAACACTGGTCACTGAATACTTCTTCCTCAGCTTCCTCCGATCCGGACAACCGCCTGCTCTCCCACATGAACCGCACGCGCCTCGACGCCGAGTGCGTGCGTGACGCGATCCTCCAGATCAGCGGCCGGCTCGACCTGCGCATGGGCGGACCGGGCGATATGCAGTTCGAGCTCCAGCCGGGCATCCACGTCACGCCGCGCGTGGACTACACGAAGTTCGACGTGGACTCCGCCGCCGGCCGCCGCCGCAGCGTGTATCGCTTCCTGTTCCGCACGCTGCCCGACCCGTTCATGGACGCGCTCGACTGTCCGGCCGGCGACCAGTTGACCGCCGCGCGCAACAACAGCGTTACCGTCCAGCAGGCCCTCGCGCTCTGGAACAACGCCTTCGTCGCGCGTCAGGCGGAACATTTCGCCGAACGCCTGCAAGCCGCCACGCCTGCCCTGGCAGAACAGATTGCCCTGGCCGGTGAACTGGTCTGGGGCCGGCCGGTGTCCGCGGACGAGTCCGCCGACCTCGTCGCCCACGCCGACCGGCACGGACTTGCCAACGCGTGCCGGCTGCTGCTGAACAGCAACGAGTTCGTCTTCATCAATTGACCGGCCCGCCGCATCGCGCCATGCCCCTGCTCGAAATCCGCGACCTCCAGATCGAGTTCGGTGCCACCCGCGTGGTGGACGGCGTGTCGCTGGCCATCAACGAAGGGCAGACCCTGTGCCTCGTGGGCGAGAGCGGCTGCGGCAAGAGCGTGACTGCGCTGAGCATTGCCCGCCTGCTGACGACGCCACCGGCCCGTTATGCTGGCGGAGAAATCCTGCTTCAAGGACGCGATGTGCTGAAGCTGTCGGCGACGGAGTTGCGCGACATTCGCGGCGGCGTGGTGAGCTACGTGTTTCAGGAGCCGGGTGCGTCGTTGAATCCCGTGATGCGGATCGGCGCGCAGATCATGGAGTCGCTCAAACTGCACCGGCCGACCATGGCGACCGGTGCAGAGGTCATCCGACTGCTGAAGCTCGTCGGCATTCCCGCGCCCGAGAGCCGCGCGCGGGACTATCCGCACCAACTCTCCGGCGGCATGCAGCAGCGCGTGATGATCGCGATGGCGCTGGCCAGCGAACCAAAGCTGCTCGTGGCCGACGAACCGACCACCGCGCTCGATGTGACCATCCAGGCGCAGATCATCGAACTGCTGCGCGACCTCCAACAGCAGCTCGGCATGGCGATCCTGCTCATCACCCATAACCTCGGCCTTGTGGGCGACTTGGCCGACCGCGTGGCCGTGATGTATGCCGGCCAGATCGTCGAGGAGGCTGCGGCAAAGGAACTCCTGCGTCGCCCCCTGCATCCTTACACGCAGGCGTTGATGCGTTCGGTGCCGGAGATTGGCCGCGAGCACGACCGGCTGCAGGCGATTCCTGGCAACGTGCCCAGCCCGGGCAACTGGCCGCCCGGGTGTCGCTTCGTGCCGCGGTGTCCCGTGGCCCGTCCGGAGTGTTCAACCGTCCAGCCGCTCCTTGTCCCTGCTGTCACAAACCGCCTCGTGCGCTGTCCGTTTTGGGATGATTGAACAGTTGCATGAACCCTCATCGGCCTGTGGAAACGAATCGAAAGCTGGCGGATGCCAACAAGTCCTGGATTTGCTTCCTGACCGCATTGGTATTGGCGTCTCTGGTTTTCCGTCAGAATCTATGGCCGGAACTCATGGCTGTTTTGCTTTCCGGACTCGGGGCATGGTTTGGTTGGCGAGCAGTAAAACTCGGGCCCATGAAACCGTTGGGTGCCGTCATGCTGGTTCTCAACCTGTGGATATTTGTTGGCGGCGTCTATTCCCGATTAGCTGATTGAAACAGAGCCACTGACCATCATGCCGCTCCTCGAAGTCCAAAACCTCCAGGTCCACTTCCCGGTGAAGCAGGGCATGTTCGCCCGAACCTCCGGACACGTCCGTGCCGTGGACGACGTGTCGCTCACGGTCGAAGCGGGCGAAGCCGTGGGGCTCGTCGGCGAAAGCGGCTGCGGCAAGACGACCTTGGGCCGGGCCGGGCTGCGGCTCATTGATCCCACCGGCGGCCGGGTTGTGTTCGCCGGCACCGATCTCACGCCTTTGAGCCAGCGCGAACTGCGTCCGCTACGGCGGCAGTTCCAGATGATCTTCCAGGACCCCTTCAGCTCGCTGAACCCACGCCTCATCGTCGGCGACAGCATCGGCGAAGCCCTCGACATCCATCGCCTCACCCCAGACGCCGCCACCCGCCGCGCCCGCATCGGGGAACTGCTCCGGAGCGTGGGCCTTGATCCCGCCGTGGCGGACCGTTACCCGCACGAGTTCAGCGGCGGCCAGCGCCAGCGCATCGGCATCGCCCGCGCGCTGGCCGTCGAGCCGAAGCTGATCGTGTGCGACGAACCGGTGAGCGCGCTCGACGTGAGCGTGCAGGCCCAGGTCATCAACCTCCTCCAGGATCTCCAGCGCGCGCGCAGGCTCGCCTATCTGTTCATTTCGCACGACCTCGCCGTGGTGGAGCATCTCTGCCAGCGGATCGTGGTCATGTATCTTGGCCGGGTCGTGGAGACCGGGCCGGCCCGCGACCTCTGCCGCGCGCCGAAACATCCCTACACGCAGGCGTTGCTCTCCGCCGTTCCGGTCGTGGACCCTGATTCCAAGCGTCAGCGCATCGTCCTCGGCGGCGACGTGCCGTCACCGATCAACCCGCCGAGCGGCTGCCCGTTTCATCCGCGCTGTCCGGTGGCGGAGGCGCGTTGCCGGAGTGAGCGGCCGGAGCTTCTCCCAACCGGCGACGCCCGTTCGGTGGCGTGTCACCAGGTGACGGCCACGGCTTTGCTTTGAAGGGGGCAAGCGGGACGCTTGCGGCGCGTCCGGCCAGAGGCCGGCGCGACGGCGTGGCCCCAGCTCAGGTGGTCAGCACATCGCGGATGACCTGACCGTGAACGTCGGTCAGCCGGCGTTCGATGCCGTTGTGGTAAAAGGACAGCCGCTCGTGGTCGAGGCCGAGCAGGTGGAGGATCGTTGCGTGGAAGTCGTAAACGGCGGCGACCCTGTCCACGGCCTTGTAACCGAAGTCGTCGGTCGCACCGTAGCTGAAGCCTGGCTTCACGCCGGCCCCGGCCATCCACGCGGTGAATCCGGCCGGGTTGTGGTCGCGGCCGCTGGCGCCTTTCTGGAACGTCGGCATGCGGCCGAACTCGGTGCACCAGACGACGAGCGTGTCCTGGAGCAGGCCGCGCTGCCTGAGGTCGGTGAGCAGCGCCGCGGTGGGCTGGTCCATGACCTCGCCGTGTTTGACGTATTGCTCCGCGAGCACCTTGTGGCCGTCCCAGTTGCTCACGCCCTCGCCGCCGGTCTGGTAGGCCCCGTTGAAGAGCTGCACAAAGCGGACGCCCTTCTCCACCAGTCGCCGCGCGAGGATGCAGTTGCGGGCGTAGGCGGCCTTCAGGTCCTTCACCGGATTGCCGCCCTGGTCCGCGCCGTAGAGTTTGAGGATGTGCGCCGGTTCGCTGGAGATGTCCGCGACCTCGGGCACGGAAAGCTGCATGCGGGCCGCGAGTTCGTAGCTGGAGATGCGGGCCGAGAGCTCGGAGTCGCCGGGGAAACGCTCCAGTTGGTGCCGGTTGAGCCGCGTGAGGAATTCCCGGGTCGCCCGGTCGTTGTCCGCCGAGGCCGAAGCCGGCCGCGCGAGGTTGCGGAGCGGCTGGGTGGCGTTGAAGTCCGTGCCCTGAAACGCGGCCGGCAGGAAACCCGAGCCCCAGAAGTTCCCGGCCGACTGCGGCGCCCCCCGCGGATCGGGAATGGCCACGTAGGCGGGCAGCGTCTCGTTCGCCGTGCCCAACGCGTAGGTCATCCAGGCGCCCATGCTGGGGAAGGCATCGAGCGTGAACCCCGTGGACATGAAGTTCTCGCCGGGGCCGTGCGTGTTGGTCTTCCCGGTGAGCGAATGGATGAAGCACATCTCGTCCACGAGCGCGCCCAGATGCGGCACGAGGTCCGACACCATCTTGCCGGACTGGCCGTAGGGCCGGAACTCCCACGGGCTCCGGGTGAGCGCGCCCTGTTCGCCCTGGAAGGTGATCAGCCCTTCGCCGCCGGGCATCGGTTTGCCGTGATGGCGGATGAGTTCCGGCTTGTAGTCGAAGGTGTCCACCTGGCTCACCGCACCGGAGCAGAAGATCATCAGCACGTTCTTCGCCCGGGGCGCGAAGTGCGGCTTCCGAGCCGCGTTGGGGTTGGCCGGGTTGATGTCCGGCCTGAGCGGTGACTTCGCCGAATCGGCCAGTGCGCGATCTCGGGCGAGCAATTGCAGAAGGGCCATGCTCCCCAAGCCCGTGGCCGTGTGGGAAAGGAAGCTGCGGCGGTCGAGAAGCGGGTGCATGGGATCAGAACACGAACAGGAACTCGCTGGTGTTGTAGAGCGCGCGGCAGAAGGAGCGCAGGCCCTGCTCGCGGATGAACGCGGCGGATTGTGCGCGTTCGTAGGCGTCTGGCGGGCGGGCATAAAACCGGGCGAAGGCGCGATCCGCCTGTGCTTCCGGGACGTCCCCGGCCTCGGCGCGGAGGCGTCCTTCAAGAATCTCCGCCTGCTGAAGCACGAACGAACTGTTGTAGAGGTTCAGCGCCTGGAGCGGCGTGTTCGACCGGCTGCGCCGCGCCATGACCTGTCCGCCGTCGGGGCAGTCAAACGAGCCGAAGACGCTGTCGGTCGTCTGCCGGAGGCGGAAGAGATAGACCATGCGGCGGAATTCGGCGGGCGTGTATTTCTCCTTCGGGAAGTAATGCATCACGTTCTCCTCCACGACATCCATGAGGTAGAAACCCGGGCCGCCCGCCTTCAGGTCCAGCGCACCGGAGACCGCGAGCATGCTGTCGCGGATCGCCTCCGCCTCCAGCCGGCGCGGCGGGTAACGCCACAGATGCCGCCCGTCGGCGTCCACGGACATGGCCTGCGGCTGCGGTGCGGAAGACTGCTGAAACGCCGCCGAAAGCAGGATCAGCCGCTGCAGGTGTTTGAGCGACCAGCCGCTGCGCACGAACTCATCGGCCAGCCAGTCGAGCAGTTCCGGGTGCGTGGGCCGGCCGCCGTTGACCCCGAAGTCGCTCGGCGTGTCGACGACGCCGTGCCCGAAGCTGTAGTGCCACAGGCGGTTCACCAGGACCCGGGCGGTGAGCGGGTTGGTGGGACTGGCGATCCAGTCGGCCAGCCGCACGCGCCGCCGCTGCTCCGGCTCATCTATCGCCAAGCCCAGCGAACCCAGCACTGTGAGTGCATCCGGCGCGACGATCTCACGTTTTTGCATCGGTTCGCCGCGGTAGAGACGGTGGGTCTTCTCCGGCTGGCTAAAGGTCCCGACCCAGCCCGTGGCGGATCCGGTCAATTCCGCCCGACGGCTCTTTATGGCGGTGAGCTCCTGCTGGAGGCGGTGGGCCGAGGCGGCGTCTTCGGGGGAAAGCCGGGTGAGGAAGGCGTTGGGATCCTCTGCGCCCCTGAAGGGTTCGCGATCCGCCGAACTCGCCACTGTTGCCCATCTGCCCGGCTCCGTCGCGGCCTCAATCCGGTAGCCGGTGACCACCCGGTCTCCGAGCGTGCCGGTGCGGTCGCGGCTCCAGACGGCGCGCTGGATTCGCGTCGAGGCGGGCAGATCCAGCTGCACCCAGCCCGCGCCGACGGTGCTGGAGATCCAACTGTGGTCGTTGCCCGTCTTTCCGTCGTTGAGGTGTTCGAGCTTATGAATCGCGTAGCCCGGCAGCGTGCCGGATGCGCTGGCCTTGGCGCCCTTGGAGGCGAGCGCGACGTTCTGACCGGCCGCGTCGTAGAGTTCCAATTCGTCCAGGCACGGTTCCGCTCCGCTGCTCGCAACGATCGTGAATCGGAGGGCGACCGCCTCGACAGGCGGAAACGCCTCCTCGTTGAGCCGCGCATTCACGGGCGGCCGCAAAGCCTTCGCCGCGCCGGTCGGTTGGGTCTCCGTGGCCTGCTTCTTCAGCGCGGCGAGCTGGTCCTGCATGGCCGTCTCGTTGGCTTTGAGTTGCGCCAGTTCCTGTGTGGCCGCCGGGTCGAGCTTTTGGCGGAGCGGGCGTTCGCCGTGGTTCACCCCGGCGAAGACGGCCTGCATCGCATAGTAATCTTTCTGCAGGATGGGATCGAACTTGTGATTGTGGCAGCGGGCGCAGCCGAGCGTCAGGCCCATGAACGCGGTGCCCGTGGTGTTCACCATGTCGGCGAGTTCGTCCTGTCGCTGCATGGCGTTGAGCAGCGGGTCGCCCTTGACGATGTCATAGGCTCCGGCGACGAGGAACCCGGTGGCGGCGTCCGCGCCGAGCGCATCCCCGGCGATCTGTTCGCGGACGAATTGGTCGTAGGGCTTGTCGGCGTTGAGGGATTCGATGAGGTAGTCGCGGTAGTGGTAGGCGGTCTTGCGCTCGCGGTTGGTCTCGAAACCGTTGCTGTCGGCGTAGCGCACCACGTCCATCCAGTGCCGCGCCCAGCGTTCACCGTAGCGCGGGCTGGCCAGAACCTGGTCGACCAACCGAGCGTAGGCATCGGGTCGCAGATCGTTGACGAAGTCGTCCACCTCGCGCGGCGTCGGCGGCAGGCCGTGCGCCACAAGATACAGCCGCCGGATCAGCGTCCGCCGGTCGGCCGGCGCCGAGGGGGCGAGCCCTTTCTCCCGGAGCCGGGCCCGGACAAACGCATCGACCTCATTGCCGGCAGACGCCTCGGCGCCTTTCGGCACTTCGGGCCGCTTCACGGGCTGGAACGACCAGTGGTCCGTCTTGAGCTTCAGCGAATCCGCCGCCGCCGCTTCGCCGGGAAGCTTCGCCCCGGCGTCGATCCACGCGCGCAGCAGGCCGACTTGGTCCGGCGACAGGTGTTCGCCCTTGGAGGGCATCCGTTCCTTGGGATTTCCCGAGGTCACCCGCTTGATGATCAGGCTGTCCGCGCTGTGGCCGCGGACAAAAACCGGCTCGCCGGAATCACCGCCCTGAAGAATCCCGACCACGTCATCCAGCCGCAGTTTGCCCTTCCGGCTGTCGCCGTCGTGACAGTCGAAGCACCGGCTCGCCAAAAGCGGCCGGATGTCTTTGCTGAAATCGACCGTTGGTCTGGCCGCCGCCGGCAATTCCGCCGCTTGGAGGAGCGGAAGCGTGAGCAGCGACAGCAAGACTCCAAGCGCGAGGGGAAAGGGGCCGCACCGCTTAGACCGCAGGCTCTGGACGGTTTCGGAGATGGTCATCCGCTGACAAAATGGTGAGCCGGCACTCCGCCGTCCGCAAGAAACCGGAGCCGGAAAAGCTTCTTTGGCCAGCGGCGGTTTGGGGAAGCGCAACTGGGCGGCGGACCCTGGCTCCCGTGTCCGCCGCGCCGCGTTGTTGAAGATGACTTGGCTCGGGGGCAATTCATCAGGATCTCGACGGAGGCCTGCCGGAAAACCGGATGGAAAGTCCATGTCCATCATCTGGTGCGGGCATCACTTCGCGACCGACGAATGTTCGGACAACCAGACCATGTCGGGGTTCCGGGGTGAAGCGACGACCAACGCCATCGACTGGTTCTTCCAGGGCAGTTTTGTGCGCGCATCGAGCCATTTATGCACTTCCGCGTGGCCATCGGCGAAGCTGAGGCCGCCGGAACCGTTGTGGGTGCTGGCGGGGTAATCGATGATGTAGATGCTGCCTGGGGGCGCGCCGTCGTTCATCGCCACGGCGACATCCCCGAAGTTGATGCTGTCAGGGTGCTCGTCGATGAAGACGAACGCCTTCGAATGCCCCATCACCTGGATGTCGGAGCCTTTGCGGAAGACATGGTATTTCTTCTTGGTGATGAAGCTCAGCCAGTCGTCGCGCGAATTCATCGCCTGGCTCATCGACAGGCTTCGCACACGGGGAAGCCGCTGCCCTTTGCTCCCGACGTAGCTGCGGTCCGCCGGGCATCTGTAGATGCCGGGGGATTTCGTGTAAGGCGCGAGCTTGGCGTAGTTCGGGTCCACCAGACCCGCGAGGTTGGTGTTGTGCGGATTGCTCGCGCTGTAGTCGAGGACGCCGCGCACCCACCCGGCGCCATCGGACGTGAGGTCGTTCCAGACCAGATTGTCGTTGTGGTCGTCTGCATAAAGGGTCCAGGCCAACGCGAGCTGCTTCTGGTTGCTCATGCAGGCGACGCCTTGCGCCTTGGTCTTCGCCTTCGCCAAGGCGGGCAGCAACATCCCCGCGAGGATGGCGATGACCACGAGAAGCTCGATCAAGGTGAAAGCACGGCGAGCGGCCGCGGCGGGCCGGGCAACGGGAAGAGCTAGCTTCATCGCGACTCCATCGGGATTAGGGACGGTCGGAACCTACGGATCTGAAACGGTGCTTGTCCAGCGGGGATCGGCCTTGGTCCGACCACTGAGAAACGTCGATGGGATGACTCAAGCCAAGACGCCTTGGACGACCTCGCCGTGCACGTCCGTCAGGCGACGGTTGATGCCGTTGTGATAGAACGTGAGCCTAGTGTGATCGATGCCGAGCAGGTGCAGGATCGTTGCGTGGAAGTCGGGCACGGTGACCTTGTCCTCGCCGACAAAGTAACCCAGTTCGTCCGAGCTGCCGTGGTGGTGTCCCCGCTTCACGCCGGCTCCGGCGAGGAAGCAGGTGAACGCCGTCGGATGATGGTCGCGCCCCGGCGAGTCGATGCCCTGCGTGGCCGGACTGCGGCCGAACTCGGTGGACCACACGAACAGCGTGTCCTCCAGCATTCCGCGCTGCTTTAGGTCCCGGATCAGTGCGGCCACGGGTTGGTCCATGGTCGCCGCCTGCGTGTCGTGGTTCTCCTTCAGGTTCTCGTGGCCGTCCCAGTTGATGCGCGGGCTGCCGAAGGATCCGCCGTTGATGATCTGGACGAACCGCACGCCGCGCTCCAACAGCCGCCGGGCCATGAGGCAGTTCCGTGCGAATCCCTTGTTGGCGCCGTCACCGAGTCCGTAGAGCCGTTTCGTCGCCTCGGATTCACCGTCGAGCTCGGTTGCCTCGGGGATGCTCGACTGCATGCGCGCCGCGAGTTCGTAGGAACGGAGGCGGGCGGCGAAGGCCTGGTCACCGGGATGCGCGTCGGCGAAGTCGCGGTTCATCGCGGCCAGCAGCCGCATGTCCGCGCCCCGGGCGTCGGGAGTGATGCTTGCCGGCGTGTGCAGGTCGATGATCGGGTCACGCGAGTTCGTGCGGAAGGGCACACCCTGATGGTTCGCCGGGAGGAACCCGGCGGCCCAGTTGATGGAGCCGCCTGCCGGCAGGCCGCGCGGGTCGGGCAGCACGACGAAGGCGGGGAGGTTTTCGTTCTCGGTGCCGAGTCCGTAGCTCAACCACGCACCCATGCAGGGAAAGCCGTTCAGCGTGAACCCGGTGTTCATCTGGAACGTCGCGGGCGTGTGGTTGTTGCTCTTCGCGAACATCGAATGGATGAAGCACAGGTCATCCGCGCAGCCGGCGAGATTCGGCAACAGGCTGCTCACCCAGCTGCCGCTCTGGCCGTGCTGTCGGAACCCGTAGACGCTCTTCATCAGCTTCCCGGGCTGGCCGAAGAACCCGAGGTTCTCGCCCTTTCCTTCGAGCGACTTGCCGTGCATGCGTTCGAGCTCGGGCTTGAAGTCGAAGGTGTCGAGGTGGCTCACGCCGCCGCAGCAGAAAACCTGGACCACGCGCTTTGCCCGGGGCCTGAACTGCGGCGCACGGCCCGACGAAGCCGTCCCCGACGAAGCCCGGGCCTGCTCGCGGTTGAGCAGCCACGCGAGCGCGACGCCGCCCAGGCCGGTCGCACTGTTCGAAAGGAAGTGCCGGCGCGACAGCAGCGGCGACAGCTTTCCCGCGTTGGCAGGCGAGGGTGGACGGTCACCGGACATAGACAAACTCCGTGGAATTGAGCAGCACCCAGCACACGTTCGCCAGGCCCCGGTCCCGGGCGGCGGCCTTGGCCTGTTGAAGCTCGGCCCCGGTTGCCGGCCGGCCCAAGGCGAGCTGCCAGGCTTGGGACACCGCAAGGGTGGGTTCGTTGTTCGCGAGTTGCAGTGCGCGGGCGGCCAGGGCGGCGGCCTGACGCTGGACGAAGGAGCTGTTCATCAATCCAAGCGCCTGCAGGGGCGTGGTCGTCACGCCGCGCCGCGGGGTCTTCACGGAGGGGTCCGGGCAGTCGAAGGCGTCGAGCAGCGGTTCCTTCCCGGAATTGATGTTCATGCGGTAGACCGTGCGCCGGTTGAACTCCGGTTCGGCCCGGTCCACGGGATGGTAAAAGGTCGCGTTGAAATCCGTGGTCGTGAAGGGCCGGTAGCTGGGTCCGCCCAGTTGGGGATTGAGTTGGCCGCTCACCGCCAGCATCGCGTCCCGCACGGCTTCGGCCTCCAGGCGGCGCGGGGGGAAGCGCCACAGCAGGGCGTTGTCGGCGTCCACGGCGGCTGCGTCGGCATGGAACTCCGACGACTGCCGGTAGGTGGCCGACGTCACGATCAGGCGGTGCAGCGACTTCAGGCTCCAGCCGCTGGCGATGAACTCCGAGGCGAGCCAGTCGAGGAGTTCGGGATGGCTGGGCTTGGCGCCGCTCACACCGAAGTCGCTGGGCGTGGTGACGAGGCCCTGGCCAAAATGAAACTGCCAGACGCGGTTGGCCATGACGCGGGCGGGCAGCGGATTGTGCGCGTCGGCCAGCCAGTCGGCGAACTTCAGCCGGCGCTGCGCCTCCGGGGCGTCGGCCGCGAGGCCGAGGTCCGCGTTCACCGCGGTGACGGCGGACAATCCAGACGGTGCCACCACGTCGCCGGGCGATTTGACGTCGCCCCGCTTCAACGCCTTCGTCGGCGCCGGTTGCTCCCGTTTTCCGGCGTAGGCCACCGCGCCGGGCTTGTCCGCCTCGGCGATCCCCGCACGCGCCTTGACCATCGAGGCTAGCGCCTCATCGCGCGTCGCGCGCTGCGCGACGCTGAGGCTGGCGAGGATCTCCGCCTGCGGAAGGCTGAAGCCGCCGGCGCGGAAGGAAGCCGCCACCTCTTCGGCGCTCAGCGCGCGATCGTAGAGCGCGGCCTGCTGGAGGGCGCCCGTCAGCCACGGGCGCCCGCCGCCCTGATGTCGACGGCCAAGGGCGATGTGCGCTGCCCCCGCCTTGAACGTCACCAACGGGCCGGCCGCGTAGGGCGCTCCGTAGGGTTCGCCGTTGCGGTAAAGCGCGACGCGGTGGTCCGCCGAGTAGACCGCGGCGACGTGGATCAGAGCTCCCGGCGCAGCGGTCTCTTCCGGGGCGTCGAGGTTGCGGGTGCGGGCGAAACCCTCGCTGCCGGCCATCCATTTCCGGGCCTGCCGTTCGCCGAAAACGATCGCGTCGAACGGAACTCCGCCTGTGCTTTCCAGCGAGATGGCCGCGCCACCGCCCTGCTCCAGGTCGGCCAGCGACACCCACGCTTCGAGCGTCTTCTCCCGGATGTCGCGCGGCAGCGGAGCCGATTTGAAATACGCGCCCGCCTTGGGCAACTGGAGCCGACCATCGGTGATGGCCGCGCCGTCCTTCAACTCGCCCGGCATCACGGTGGAAGGGACTCCGTTGAAGGTCCACCGGACGAACGCGTCCGGACCCGGGGCCTGCGGCGCGTTGGGACGTTTTGCGGCGGCGAGCTTTGCGCCTTCGGCTTCGAGGGCGGCCACAACGGCCTGCGCTTCAGCGAGCCTGCGTTTCAACCGCGTCCGCCGTTCGTCGCGGGCCTTCGTTTCCGCGGCCCCTTCGATGGAACGTTCGCCGTGTTTCACGCCGTCGAAGACCGCCTTCACGCGGTAGTAGTCCGCGGCCGGGATGGGGTCGAACTTGTGGTCGTGGCACCGCGCGCAGTTGACCGTGAGGCCAAGAAAAGTCTGCCCGACGACGCTCACGAGGTCCTCCATCTCCTCCTCGCGGGTGATGGCGCGCTGGATGGCATTGGCCTGTCCGTTGCCCGCCTGATCCCACGGGCCGGAAACCAGCAGGCTGGTGGCAACGATGCCTTCGCCGGTGACCGGCTCCAGCACGTCGCCCGCAAGCTGCTCGCGCATGAAGCGGTCGTAGGGTTTGTCCGCGTTGAAGCTGGCGATGACGTAGTCGCGGTAGGGCCAGGCGTGGTCGCGGGGCCGGTCGTATTCGAAGCCCTGGCTCTCGGTGTAGCGCACGACGTCCAGCCAGTGCCGGGCCCAGCGTTCGCCGTAGCGGGGCGAGGCCAGGAGACGCTCGACGAGCTTCTCGTAACGGTCCGTCGCCGGATCGCGTTCGAACGCGGCCAGCTCCTCCGGCGTCGGGGGCAGCCCGATCAGATCGAAGCAGAGCCGGCGAATGAGATCGCGGGAGGCCGCGGGCGGATTTGGCGCCAGTTCCTTGGTGCGCAAGCCGGCGCGGACGAAGGCGTCGACCGGATGCCCGCCCGACGGAAGTGCCGGGCGTTGGATCGGCCGCAGCGACCAGTGGTCGCGGGTTTGGGTCGCCGTCTCGGGCTCCGCAATCACCGGGGCGGTGCTCAGCAGCACCCCAAGCGCAGCCGTCCGGAGCCAGGCCGGATTCTGAAAGTGATGCAGGCGGTTGATCACGGCGGGAACCGGCTTCAGACGGTGGCGAGGGGTGACGGCTTCAGGCAAGGATTCTCCGGATGACGTCGCCGTAGACGTCCGTGAGCCGGATGTCCCGGCCGCCGAAGCGGAACGTGAGCCGCGTGTGGTCGAGGCCGAGCAGGTGGAGGATCGTGGCGTGGAGATCGTGCATTTCGAGTTTGTCCACCGTGGCCTTGTAGCCCCACTCGTCGGTCTCGCCGTAAGTGATGCCCCCGCGCACACCGCCGCCCGCCAGCCAGACGCTGAAGCCGAACTCGTTGTGATCCCGGCCATCGCCGCCCTGCGCGAACGGCGTCCGGCCAAACTCCCCGGCCCAGACCACCAGGGTGTCATCGAGCATTCCGCGCTGCTTCAGGTCGGTGAGCAGGCCGGCGATCGGCTGGTCAATGGCGCGCGCATTGTCGCCGTGGTTCTTCACCAGTCCACCATGCGCGTCCCAGCGATTGTAGCCGTCCACCATCGGGATGGTGAGCTCGACGAAGCGCACGCCGCGCTCGACGAGCCGGCGGGCCAGGATGCATTCGCGGGCGTAGGTGCGCGTGTGTTCGTAGGTGGCATCCAGACCGTAGAGCTTCTTCGTCGCCTCGCTTTCCCCGCCCAGCTCCATCAGGTCGGGGATCGCGACCTGCATGCGCGCGGCGAGTTCGTAGTTGGCGATGGCCGATTCCAGCGCGTCGGCCCGGCCGGAATCCCGCAGGCTGTCCTGGTTCAGGCGGCCGACCAGGCGGCGCTTGGCTTCCTGCAGCGGCGCGGACTTCTCGCTCGGCACGACGTTCGCCAGCGGGGTGCCGCGGGCGTGCAGCAGCGAACCCTGGTAGGTCGCGGGCAGGAAGCCGCTGCCGAAATTGTCGAGGCCACCCGAAGGGATCTGTCCGCCATTCAGCACAACGTAGCCGGGCAGGTCGTCATTCGTGCTGCCGAGGCCATAGGTCACCCACGCGCCCATGCTGGGCCGGCCCTGCAAGCCAAGGCCGCTGTGGAGGAAATAGTTCGCGCTGGTGTGCTCGGGGAAGTTCGACGTCATCGAACGGAGCACGCACAGGTCGTCCGCCCGTTGCGCGATGTGCGGGAACAGGTCGCTGATCCACGTGCCGGACTGGCCGTGCTGGCGGAAGTTCCACGGCGACTTGAGCACTTGGCCGACGTTTTCGAACTGCGTCTTCTCCAGCTTGCCGATGGCCTTGCGCGGATCCTGACCGTGGAACTTCGCGAGCATCGGCTTGTAGTCGAAGCTGTCCACCTGGGAGACCGCACCCTCCATGAAAAGGAAGATCACGCTGCGGGCCCGTGGGGGAAAGTGGGGTGCTCTGGGCTCCAGCGGCCGGGGCTGCCCCCCCGCTACCGAGGCGGCCAGCGCGTTCGGGAGGCTGTGACCGAAAAGCCCGGTCAGCGCGAGCGCGCCGAAACCGTTGGAAGCGCGGCGCAGCAGCTCCCGCCGGCTGATGCGCGGGTCGAGGAACGGCGGTGGAGGGTGGGGGCACTTCATGTCACTTCACGTAGATGAAATCGTTGGCGTTCAGCAGGGCGTGGCAGAGCTCGCCCCAGACCTCGACCTCGGGACCGCCCGGTTCCCGGAGCCGCCGCAGTTCGGGCAGGGCTTCCACGCACGCGCCCGTTTCCGGTTCCGACGGCGTCCGGCCGTAGGCGGATTCAAACAGCCAGCGCACCCGCGTGGACGCGTCCGCCCCGGGCAGTTCGCGCAGGAGCCGCTCCGCCCAGACCCGTGCCTGCTGGTGGAAGATCGGGTCGTTCATCAGCGCGAGCGACTGGGCCGGCACGTTCGAGACGTTCCGCTTGCCCACGGTGCTGAACGGCGTCGGCGCGTCAAAGGTCTGCATCAGGGTCGGGAGGAAATTACGCCGCACGCCGGTGTAGACGCTGCGGCGTCCGTCCCCGTCCAGCGGGCCGCTCTGCTCCGGCCGGCCGCGGCCGACAATGAACTCGGTCAGGTGCACCGGCACCGGCGGGCCATACACGGTGGGATTCAGCCGGCCGGAAACCGTGAGCAACGAATCGCGGATCGCCTCCCCTTCGAGCCGGCGCACGGGCATGCGGTGAAGCAGCGCGTTGGCGGGATCCAGCTCCTCGCTCCGGGTATCGGCGGGCTGGCTCGCCATCGCGAAGGTGTCGGTGAGCACCAGGCGCTTGAGCAGGCGCTTGAGCGACCAGCCGTCCTCCTGCACAAACTGCCACGCGAGCTGGTCGAGGAGTTCCGGATGCGTCGGCCGGTCGCCGAGCGCGCCGAAGTTGTCCACGCTCGCCACGATTCCGCGGCCGAACACGTGGTGCCAGACGCGGTTGACGAAGGTGCGGGCGACCAGCGGATTCGCCGGGTCGACCATCTGCCGGGCCAGTTCGTAACGGCCGCTGGAGTCCTTGGTGGTGATCGGTTTCGCGGACGCAAACGCGGCCGGCAGGCTGCGCGGCGACACGGCCCCGGGTTTGAACGGCTTGCCGCGCACGAGGATGTTCTCATCCACTCCGGTCCCGTCGAACCAGGCGACGGCAGTGCGCGATTCCCAGCGCACGCGGCCGGCAATTTCGTTTTGGCCGGCGACGAACTCGTTCGCGGCGCGCACCGTGGCGGGATCGGGCCCGGCCCCTAACAGCGCCGGATTCTGGACCAGCCAGTTGGCCAGCGCCGCGCCCGGAGCGGTGGTGGATGATCCCCAACCGGTTCCATTCCCTAGCCTTTGGTTGGTGGCAGCCACGGCGCGCTGGAACTCCGTCGCGTAGTCCGCCCAGGAACTCACCGTCGCGGGCGGCTCAAACCCGGCGGCGCCCGGTTGCCACTTCGGTGGCTCGGCGGCTTCGACCACCAGCAGCACCTCCAGCTCGCGGTCGCCCTCGGGGCCGAACTCCAGGTGCGTCCGATGACCGGTGTAAGGGCTCAGGTCGTGCGTGACCCAGCGCGGCTGTTCCGTCGGGCCGCTGTCAAAAGTCTGCACCAGCCCGCGGTGCAGCGGGCCCTCGACCATCAGGTGCGAATCGA
This sequence comes from Verrucomicrobiota bacterium, assembly GCA_043755815.1. GTDB lineage: Bacteria > Verrucomicrobiota > Verrucomicrobiia > Limisphaerales > UBA9464 > CAIWAH01. Next base: position 5,234 of record JAYUSF010000340.1, on the reverse strand, counting down.
CCGCGGCGTAAACCCTGGCTTTGCCCCGGAGGAGATAATGCAGCTTGCCGACCCCAAGCGTCACGGTCGGCGTGCGCAACATCTGCCCGGCGCGGGCGGTGGCCGCCAGCAGGCCGGAGTCGTTCTCGTTGCCCGGGGTGATCTTGAGGCGGTTCCAGAACGGGTCGCGCCGAGCCGCCCCATACGGCATCACCCGGACGATCGGGCGGTTTGCGTCATTGCCGAGGATGATTTCGCCGGGTGTCACCGGACGGGACCCAAACGCCTCGCCATCGACCTTCCACGGTTGCCTTCCGGGCTGGGTGAAGTCCGCGATCACGCGCACGTCGGCCGTCATTGGACCGGCTTTGGCCGGACCAACGGCCGCCCGCAGTTCGTTCAAGTCCGTGGATGCGTTCCCCGTCCGGGCGAGTGCGGCCCGGGCGAACCGGTGCAACGGATTCGACTGGTTCGTGGCGGCCTGGCCGAGGTGTTCGGTCCAGAGCTGAAGGCGTTGGGCGTCGAGCGAATCCCGGCGCGCGGCCGCTTCCGCCCCGGCGGCGCGGTCCGCCGGTTCGGCCTTCAAGACCTCACTCGCGGCGAGCAGGTAGCCGGCAATCTGCCCCAGGCCCGGAGCCTGTGAGCCCGCAACCAAGGCGGCCAGTCGCGGCGTGAACTGCTCCCGGAGCGACCGCAGCTCCGCCGCCAGCGTCCGGTTGTTCTCCATCGCCTCGAACCGGACCTGCCGGAAACTCGACCCAAGGACGAAGCCGCTCAGCGCGTAGTAGTCCTGCGCGCGGATGGGATCGAACTTGTGGTCGTGGCAGCGGGCGCAGGCGACCGTCAGCCCGAGGAAGGTCTTCCCGAGAACGTCCACCTTGTTGTCGATGCGCTCGCATTCGTCCTGCCGGATGTCCACCGGCGAATGCACTTCCTCGCCGAGGAAGGCCCAGCCGGTCGCCAGCACGGATTCGTTGATGTCGGTGCCCGGACGGAGCCGCGGCGTCGGCAGCAGGTCGCCGGCGAGGTGCTCGAGCACGAACTGGTCGTAGGGCACGCCGAGGTTGAACGCGCGGATCAGGTAGTCGCGGTAATGCCACGCGTTGGCGATGACGTAGTCGCCCTCATGCCCGCGTGACTCGGCGTAGCGCATCAGGTCCATCCAGTGCCGGGCCCAGCGCTCGCCAAAGTGGGGCGAAGCCAGCAACCGGTCCACCATCTGGTCGCGGCGCGCGGGCGATGGGTCGGCCAGGAACTCGTGCAATTCTTCGCGGGTCGGCGGCAGGCCGGTGATCACGAAGTGCGCCCGGCGCAACCACGTGGCGGCATCGGCAGGCGGGGCCGGCGTGAGCCCCTTCTCCTCCAGCTTGGCGCGGATGAAATGGTCCACCTCGCTCGCCGGCTGGGGATCCTTGACCGCAGGGATGCTCTGGCGCCGGGGCGCCGTCCAAATCCACGGTGCCTTGGCCTTGCGCGCCGCCAGATCGAAGGCCTCCTTGGCCGGAGCTGCCGCTACGCCCGCCGGCCAGACCGCTCCGTCAGCGATCCAGCGGGCGAAATCGGCGATGACCGGTTCCGGCAGCTTTGTCTTCTTCGACGGCATGGCCAGTTCGGCGTCGCGATGGGAGATGGCCTTGAAGAGCAGGCTTTCGTCCGGCTTGCCCGGCACCATGGCCGGACCCGTGTCGCCGCCCTTTAGCAACCCGGCGCGCGAATCCAGCCGCAGACCGCCCTTCTGTTTCTCGGCGCCATGACATTCGAAGCAGTGTTCGGCCAGGGCCGGCCGGATGCGTTGCTCGAAGAATTCCGTCCGCGCCGCGGCCGTTTCGGCCCGGAGCGGCCCTGGGCTCGCCACGACCGCGATCAGCAGCGTCAGCAGCGGTAGTTTCGGCGGGGGATTCATTGAACGTGGGTGAAAGCCTATTGAGTGGGGGCGCAGACTGAAAACTTGTTTTGAAGGGGCGGGGAACTTTTTTTCGGCCCGGACGATCCCAGCCGGCCGCCCGACTGGCCGGCGATGCCCCGGAAAAACAGCTTCCGTCGCCGGGCCGCTCCCGCTGATGCTCCGGCCATGTTCCACCACGCGTTCCGTCTCGTCGCCCTGTTTCCCGCCCTCTGCCTTTGCCTGGTTTCAGTCCAAGGTGCGGACGCCCCTGCCGCCTCCACGATCCGCCACTCCTACCTCGTGATGGGCGGCAAGACCGCCATCATCGGCGAAGACGGCAAGGCGCAGTGGGAGTATCAGGGCGGGACCCGCGACGGCTTTGTGCTGCCCAACGGCAACGTGCTCCTCGCCTTCAGCGACCGCGTCGAGGAGGTCGTGCCCGCCGGTGAAAAGCTCAACCGGGTCATCTTCACCTACAAACGCAGTCCGGAGAACGGCGAACTCGGCACCACTCAACGGCTCTACAACGGCCACACGCTCATCACCGAACTCGGCGCGAAGCCGCGCCTGCTGGAGGTGAATCCGCAGGGCCAGGTCGTGCTCACCGTCCCGCTCCAGCCCGAGACCGACAACACCCACATGCAGACCCGCATGGCCCGGCAGCTCCGCAACGGCAACTACCTCGTGCCGCACCTGCTCGCCTTCGCGGTGAAGGAGTATTCGCCCGACGGCAGGGTCGTGAGCCTGATCCGCACCGACCTCCCGGAACTCGGCGGGCGCGCCGCGGAAAACTGGCCCTTCACCGCCATCCGCCTGGACAACGGCCACACGCTCGTCTCGCTCACGCACGGCAACAAGGTGGCCGAGTTCAGCCCGCGCGGTGAGGTCGTGTGGAAGGTGACCAACGAGCATGTGAACGGGCTGTTCAAGGACCCGTGCGGCTCTCAGCGCCTGGCCAACGGCAACACTGTCGTCGGCAGCCACGCGGCGAACACCGGAATCTCGATGGTCGAAGTGACACCCGAACACCGGATCGTGTGGACCAGCGACCACCCGCTCGCCGCCGGCGTGCATCACTTCCAGATCCTCACGACCAACGGCAAGCCGGAGCCGGGCATGCCGCTGAAGTAGCCGGCCGCCGGGAGCGCAGAGAGCCGAGCCCCCTGTGGACTGCGGGGGCATGACCCCGCTTTGGCTTCGCCGTGCCCAGCCACCCGAGGTCGAGCCATATTCCCACCGCGCAGGAAAAGCGCCGGCTTGCCGGCGCAGTCCAAAGTAGTCGTGCCTTCGACCGCGTCGGGGCGGCGGAGCTTTCCCGGATGGCCGGGATTGCGTCCGCATGAAAGTCGGCCGGACGGCAGGGAGCGCGGCTCTCCGAGCCGCGAGTTAGACCGATTTCTCAATTGGAGACACGCCCCACGCGACTCAGAGAGTCGCGCTCCAATACCTTGCGTCCGGAGCCTTCCCTTGCCGTGGCATTGCCCTGCACGCACCGCCTGCGTAGAGTGCCTGCATGTCGGACACGCAATACACCATTCGCGCCGTTCCCGTGGCGATTGACCGGGCGCTGCGGCGGCGAGCCAAGGAAGAGGAAAAGAGCCTCAACGCCGTCGCCGTCGAAGCCCTCGCCCGCGGCCTGGAACTCGACACTCAACCCCGCGAACACACCGACCTCGATGCCCTGATCGGCTCGTGGCAGAAAGATCCCGCCTTCGACCGTGCCATCGCCGACTTTGGCCGGGTGGATGAGGAAGCCTGGAAGTGAAGGTCGCCCTCGACACCAACGCCTACAGCGACTTCATGCGGGGCGATGTGTCCCGGGTTCACATCATCCGCACGGCCCGTCAGATCTTTCTGCCCCTGATTGTGCTGGCCGAACTGCGGGCCGGGTTTGCGGCCGGCAACCAGGAGTCCTCCAACGCGGCAAATCTCCAGCGCTTCCTGAACAGCCCGCGCGTAACGGTGCTCCTGCCCGACGAACAGACGACGCACCATTACGCGCAGCTTTACCTTCAGCTTCGCCGCAAGTCGGTCGCCATCCCGACCAACGATCTCTGGATCGCCGCCCTGGCCGTCCAACATCACCTCGTGCTCTGCACCTCCGACGCCCACTTCCAGCACCTGCCGCAATTGCCCCGGTGTTGACGGTCGCGAAGAGGCCCGACCACCCGCTCGCCGCCGGCGTGCACCACTTCCAGATCCTTACAACGAACGGGAAGGCAGAGCCGGGAATGCCGCTGAAGTAGACTGCAGGTCGGGAGCGCGGCTCTCAGCGCCGCGAGTGGCGTTTCGATTTCCAATCGAGGGATGGCCTGGGGGCCGTCAGGCAGCGACCCCAAGCGTGAGCCGTGCCTTCGGGTGGAAGAAACGACCAACCCGTTGCTGCCGGGGTTGGTCTGTCGTCTGCGCCACTCCCGGGGCTTGGCTGCACGATTCGCCATAGCACGTCCCTCGGAAAGACTCTCCTCCTCCGTGCCATTTCTTGGGAACCAGTTGGCCAGACCCAGAGCAGCCCATCCTTCGGCCGTCGAAGGGAAGCGCAGCACGGCCGCCTGTCGACGCACGCGCGCAGGTGGGGAATTGGGATTGCCAGCCGCGGCGGCCGGCGTATCAGTAGCAACATTCCTCAGGATCCTTTTTGTCTTGGAAGCGGGTTGGCAGGCCTGGTCACCAAGGCTGGCCAAGACGGTAACTATGAAAACAAGCTTAGGCGCGTTGTTTCAGTGCCTCGGAAACTTAAGCCTTGCCGAGCCCAGAAAACCGACCCTCTTCCACGCCGCGGGCACTCTGCTGAGTCTTCTGTGCCTGGTTTTGAGCGGGCCGCGGGCAGTGGCGCAATCCTTTGGGCTTGGCACCGGTGCGCTTGTCGAAGGACCGAAAACAGGCAGAGACAGCGTGGTGCTGGCGGTCTCACCTGCGACGCAGGCATGGACGGCCACGGCGAATGATGCCTGGCTCCATTTGGACGCCGCCAATCAAAGCGGTGCGGGCAGCGCGAATGTGGTCTTCTCCTTCGACGCCAACCCGGGACCAACGCGGACGGGCACGCTCAGTGTAGGCGGTCTGACCCTCGTCGTTACCCAGGCCGGCGCCTCCTACGTCGCGGCGAACCCCCTCACCAAGTTGGTCTCCTCAGGGCTGAATCGGCCTTGTGGCGTGGCCGTGGACGGCGCGGGCAATGTCTATATCGCCGACACCGGCAACAACAAGCTGGAGAAATGGACTGCAGCCAGCCAAACGTTCACTACGCTGTTTCCATCGGGGAAACCTGGGGCCGGTGTAAGAAGCTTTCTGTAATTTGCTTTCCTTGTGTTTCCACCCAACCCCAGAGGGGGAGGTGGAGCGGAGGCGAGCGGAGCGAGCCGAGCGC
>JAYUSF010000339.1:0-10160 GCA_043755815.1 Verrucomicrobiota bacterium | reverse complement strand
ACCCGCTGCTCAACAGCCACCGGACATGAAACAATCGTTACAAAGGGAGCAATTTGCCGGATCTGCGGCGGTTCCCGCGATGACCCGGCAAGGAATGGCCGGCAATGTCCTGTCCGCGCTCCGGCGACTTCCCTCGCTGCCGGACAGCGAGCGCACCGAAGAGGATATTCCCTCGCCCTCACTTCTGCAGGCGGGAGGCGGCGCAACGGGAACCACCTTTTCGACCGAATCCCCCGAAGCAAGACCTGCGGCCGAGCCGAGCAGGAATCTCGCGCCGATGATTCAAGACCACATCGTCAATTTCAGGAAGGCCGGCCTGGAATCCCTCCAGGTCGTCCTGAAACCGGACAGCGGCACCGAACTGCACCTTCATCTGACGCAGCACGGCGGCCAGATTGAGGTTCAAATTCGCTGCGACCGCGGCGATGCGCAGCAATTGGGCGCCGGTTGGTCCCGGTTGCAGGAAACGTTCGCGCAAAACGGCATCCGGCTCGCCCCGCTGGAAGGGGGCTCCATGTTTTCGTCCGGCGACCAGTTTGGCCGACAACAGGGCTCTCCGCGGCAACCCCAGAATCCGGCTGACTGGCTGATCCCGGCTCCCATCCTGCCCGCCTTGCCCCGCACCCTTTCCTCCAACGCCACCCATCCAACCTCACGCCCGCCAGTCCTGGCGCCGCAACGAGTGCTGGAGTCGTGGGCCTAAATTCAGCCATGTCTGTTAACGCCACCACCAGCACCACCGCCACCGCTTCGGGCCTCAATGTCCCCAAGCGGGTTCCGATTCAAACGTTGGGGCAGGACGATTTCCTCAAGCTCCTGGTGGCCAAGATGACCAGCCAGGACCCGCTCAAGCCGGCGCAGGACACCGAGTTCATCGCCCAGATGGCCCAGTTCAGCGCCCTGGAGCAGTCGAAGACCATGCAGGGCGACATGGCCCTGATGCGAAGCGACCAACAATTTTTGCAGGCCTACTCATTGCTGGGGCAGTCCGTCAGCCTGCAGAAGGACAAGAACACCACGGCCGAAGGGATTGTTGAGGCCGTGAAAACCGTGGAAGGGACGCCCAAATTGATGGTGGCTGGACAGGAGTATGATCTTGGGCAGGTGCGCTCGGTCACCCCCGTCGGCCGTCAGATAAACTCACTAGCAAAACCATGATTCGTTCACTCAATTCCGGCGTCAGCGGCCTGCAGCAGTTTCAAACCCGGCTCGACGTCATCGGCAACAACATTGCCAACTCCAACACCATCGGCTTCAAGGCCGGCCGGGCCGAATTCGGGGACACGTTCAGCCAGACGCTGCAAACCTCCAGCGGGGGTTCGGGCACCTTGGGTTCCACGCCCGGCCAGCAGATCGGCGCCGGCGTGACGACGACCGCGATCCGCAACAATTTCGGAGCCGGTCCCATCGACACCTCGGGCGGCGATACCGACTTCGCGATCGCCGGCGAAGGATTCTTCATGGTGCGCGATCCGATCAGCGGTGACGAGTTTGCGACCCGAGCCGGTGACTTCCACATCGACAATTCGGGCTATCTGGTCACCAACCAGGGCTTCCGGGTCCAAGGCTTCAACGATGTCGGCCTCGCCAACCGGGGTGACCTCAAGATCGACGCGGCGGAGCGCCCGGCCACGGCCGACCCCGATGCGGGCATGGCCGGATACAAGATCAACTCGCAGGGGCTCATCCAAGTCTCTTTGGAGGGTTCGACCGGAACCTTCTACTCGCGTGGGCAGATCCTCCTGCAAAATTTCCGCGATCCACAGGCGCTGATGAAGGTGGGCAACAACCTCTATTCGTCCATCACGGCGGCGGGACCGCTCGGCGGCGCCGCGGCTCCCGAGTCGGAAGCCCCCGGGACCAACGGCTTGGGGAAACTGGAGACCAATTCGCGGGAACTTTCCAACGTCGACCTGACGACCGAGTTTGCGAACCTGATCACCACGCAGCGGGCTTTCCAGGCCAGCGCCCGCATCATCACCACCAGTGACGAGGTGCTGCAGGAAATGATCAACCTCAAGCGCTGAACCACCCGTCCCCATGGAAGCCACCAAGGAAGCGCCCGCAGCCGCGGCCGCGGCACCGGCCGGCGGCGGCATCAAGGCGATGCTGCCCCTCATCCTCAATGTCGTGCTCATGCCGGCCATTGCCTATGGGCTCACGATGTTCGTGCTCTTGCCCAAGCTCCGGGCCCCGGCCGCATCCCATGTCGCCCCGGCGGGCGACGCAGCCGAAGGCCACGATGCGGCAGCGGGCGAACACGGGGAGGCCAAGGCGGATTCCCACGGCGCCGCGAAGGAGGCCCACGAGCCGGCGAAGGACGCGCACGGTGCCCCCAAGGATGCCCACGGTGGCGGCGGAGCGGCCGCCGGCGGCCCGGTGCCACTAGGTGCCAAGATCCTCGTGAACGTGGCCGGAACCGCGGGCACCCGCTATCTGCAGGCGAGCCTCTCGCTGTCCGGCAAGAAGTCCAACCTCAAGGACCTGATCGAGAAACACGACGCGCGCCTGCGGGATGCCGCCTCGAGCGCGCTGGCCGCCAAGACGATTGCCGACCTTGAAAAACCAGGCGCCCGATCTTTGATCCGCACCGAATTGATCGGGGCCTTCAACATGATTCTCGGGAATGGCACCGTGACCGACATCTTCCTGACGGAATTCGCCATCCAATAGGAGCCGCATGGAAACAGTGGAAACGATCGGCGCCGGCCAAGAGCCGCCAGCGTCCGGGGAGGTTGATCCCCTGCTTGCGCCAGCCGCCACGGCCGGGCAGACGACCCCGGAAGCGCCGGTTGCAGCGCACGCTGTCGCGCTCCATCGGGGAACCTCCCCCGCCCAACGTCATGACTTCCGAAACCCGGTCTTCCTGGCGGCGCCGGAGCTCCGGAAACTGCGCTCGCATCACGAGGAATTCGTCCGGGCAGTGGCCACCCGGCTGTCCATCTCGCTGCGGACCGAGTTCACGCTCCAGGTCTCACAGTTCAGCGCGGTGACCTATCAGAAGTTCACCGAGATGCTCCCCAACCCCGCCCATGTCGTGCTGTTCACGGCGGAGCCGCTCCGGGGCATCTGTCTGTTTTCCCTCAAGCAGAAAATGGGGCTGGCAATCGTGGACCGCATGATGGGCGGCCCGGGATCGGCCGTCGCGGAGGATCGGGACCTGAGTGAAATTGAGACCGCGCTGATGGAGCAGGTGGTCCAGCTCTTTCTCGATGAATGGTGCAGCCATTGGGGCCGCCTCATGAGCGTTCGGCCCGCGTTGCTCGGGCATGAGACCAATCCACGGTTTCTGAACACCGCCCAACCCGACAGCACCATGGTTGCACTGACGCTCGACGCGCAGCTCGGGGAGTCCTTCGGACAACTGCACCTCGGGTTCCCCTATGCGGCCCTGGAGCCGCTCATCCGACTTCTCGACACCCGGCTGGAGCCGCCAAACCATGCGGTCGCCATCCCCAAGCCGACCGGACCGGCCTGGAACCCAGAGCTCGACGACGTAAAGGTCCCGGTCACCGCCGAATTTCCGGGCATGCCCATGTCGGTCCGCCGCCTTACGTCCCTGCAGGTGGGAGACCTGATCGAACTGGATGGCGACATGCCCGGCCGCGTGAGACTTCGGCTGGCCAATCTCCCCAAATTCAACGGCCGTCTGGGAACCCGCAGTGGCAAATGGGCAATTGAGATCAGCCAGATCCTGAAGCCCGTCACCCAATCTTCATCCCGCTCATGAATTCCGATTCCCCCAACCTGGAAATCCTCCTCGACGTGCCGGTCGAGGTCACCGTCGAACTCGGCTCCTGCCAGATGCCGATGCGCGATGTGCTGCAACTCGGCAACGGGTCCGTGGTCCAGCTCGACAAGATCGCCGATGCGCCGGTGGAACTGCTCGTAAACCGCAAGCGGGTGGCTCGGGGCGAAGTGGTGGTCATCGAAAACCGCTTCGGCATCAAGATCACCGAACTCTTCGGCAGCGAGAAGAATTAGCGGTTCCAGCGCCGCTGTGCGTCTTGGGCCGCTCGCCAGCCTGGCAGCGAAACAGCCTCGTCCCGGCTCCTTCTTTGCCTAGCCCGGCCAGCCGGTTGCGGAAGTTTTTGCCGGACTCCCTCCCTCCCAGACGAAACGCCTGAAAAAGCGCCGTCTTTTGCCATGGCACACCCGCTGCTTAACGGGCTTCAGCCATGCGTTTACACGGCATCTCTTTCCTCTCAGGCATCCGCCTCACCCCGGTGACGGCCCTTGCTTGTTGGCTCCTGGCGGCCGCAACGGTCTCGGGAGCTGATGCGGTGACCAATCTCGTAACCGCGCCGCTCACGGGAGCCTCCACTCCGTCGCTGCTCGGACCACTCGTCCGGATGCTCGGGGCGGTGGCGCTCCTGCTAGCCCTGCTTTTTGGCGTCCAATGGTGGTTGCGACAGAACCGCCGATCCGGAGCCGGTCGGAATCCGGCCAAGCGGCTGAACGTGCTCGAGGTGAAATCCCTCGGCCACCGGCACGTGCTCTACGTCGTGGGATATGAGCAACAGCGCCTTCTGATCGCCACTTCACCGGCCGGAATCAACCTGTTGACCCCGTTGCCGGAAGCCACCCCCCAGGCCGCAGAAACGGCGGCTCCCGTAGTTTCCTTTGCCGATGCCCTGATGCAAGTCGTCGGCCGTCGTTAATCGCCCATCCTCCCATGCGCCTTCACCTTTCCCCCGGTCTGCTGCGGTGGCTGCTTCTGCTGCTCGTGGTCTTGGCCGCGCCCGCGGCGCACGCCCAATCAACCAGCACGGGCGTCTCGGCGGGCCTGGTGCCCTTCAAGTTGAACCTCGGCGTCGAAGCCGCCCAGCAGCCCGAGGACGTCGACGTCGCCATCAAGATCCTGTTCACGATCACGCTGCTTTCGCTGGCCCCATCGATCGTGCTCCTGATGACCAGTTTCACCCGGATCGTGATCGTGCTGTCGTTCGTCCGTTCGGCGCTTTCCCTTCAGGGCACGCCGGCCAACCAGATCCTCATCGGCCTCTCGCTGTTCATGACCTACTTCATCATGCAGCCGGTCTGGTCGCAGATCGACAGCAAGGCGCTGCAACCCTACGCGGCCAAGCAGATCACCAGTGCGGAAGCCCTGGAAGAGGCCGCCAAACCGATCCGTGCCTTCATGCTGCGGCAGACCCGGCCGCGGGATGTGGAACTCTTCATCGAACTGGCGAAGCTGGGGCCGTCCGAGCCGGCATCATTGCCCCTCCGGGTGGTCATTCCCGCCTTCATCATCAGCGAACTCCGGACCGCCTTTCAGATGGGCTTCCTCATCTTCGTGCCGCTGGTGCTGATCGATCTCGTGGTCGCCACGGTGCTGATGAGCATGGGCATGATGATGATGCCGCCTGCGACCATCGCCCTGCCCCTCAAGATTCTCCTGTTTGTGCTCGTGGACGGCTGGGACCTGGTCGTGCGTTCGCTCGTCCAGAGTTTCGGCGGCTGAACCCTCACCCTACTTCCAATGACTCCCGAACTCGCCGCCGAACTGATCAAGGCCATGATCCTCCAGGCCGCCACGCTGGCCGCCCCCGTGCTGGTCACCGCCATGAGCATCGGGCTCGCGGTCAGCCTCTTTCAGGCCGTCACCTCGATCCAGGAGCAGACCCTGACCTTCGTGCCCAAAGTGGTGGCGATCTGCGCGCTGCTGATCGTCCTCATGCCTTGGCTGCTCCGCACTTCGATGGAGTTTACCACCGCCCTGTTTCAGAAGCTGCCGCAGATGGTGCAATGATCCGGTCGCCATGCCTCCCGATCCGTTCATCAACTGGCTGTTCGTCTTCGTGCGCGTGAGTGCGCTGCTGCTGACGATGCCGGTGTTCAGCGCCGTCTCGGTGCCGGTGCCGGTCCGGGTCGCTCTGTCCGCCACCACAACGTTCCTGGTCGCCCCGCTGCTCCCGTCTCCGCCCGCGCTTCCGCACGAGATCTGGGGTCTGATCCGACTGTTCTTCGTCGAGGCGAGCGTCGGGGCGCTGTTCGGCTTTCTCTGCCGCATGGCTTTCTTCGCGGCAGAGCTGGCCGGCGGAATCATCGCCAACGAAATGGGACTCAGCATGTCGACGGCATTCAATCCCCTTGGGCCAAACACCACGCCGGTGACCAGCGTGGTGCTGTTCTGGTTGGCCACGCTGATCTTCCTTACCCTGGACCTGCATCACTGGGTGCTGGTGGCGTTCCAGCGGAGTTACACGCTGGTCCCCACCGGCGGCGCCCGCATGCCCGCCGAGCTGTTCCGCGACGTCATGGGCCAGAGCAGTCACGTGTTTGTCATCGCCCTCCAGATCGCCGCCCCGCTCATGGCGGTTTCATTCCTCATCACGTTGGTATTCGCGGTGCTGGGACGGGCGGTGCCGCAGATGAACGTCTTTCAGGAAAGTTTCACCGTTCGCACTTTGGTTGGCCTGCTCAGCTTTGGAATGACCTGCACCCTGATGGGCGAACACATTGCCAACCACCTCCGGCGGCTGCCCGACGACATCGTCCGGGTCACCCGCCTGCTCAGCGCCGGTTGAACCGTAAGCCCCCCGACCATGAGCGAAGACGCCGGCGAGAAAACAGAGCTGCCAACCCAGCGCCGACTGGATGAGGCCGTCAATCAGGGGCAGTTCGCCCGCAGCGCCGAGGTGCAGACCGTATTCGTCCTGTTCGGTTCGCTCATGGCGATCCGGTTCACGGGACGGACCGTTTGGGACAGCCTTGCCACGGTTCAGGTCTCAATGCTGGGACATCTCAACGACATGCCCCTGAGCCTCGACGCGATGCAGGGCTATGCGGTGAAGAGCGCCCTCGTCTTTTCCGCCTGTGTGGCCCCGATCGTCCTCACCACCATGGTGTCGGGACTTGTGGCCGGCGGAATCCAAAGCCGGTTTCAAACGGCCTCGGAGGCCCTTTCCGTCAAATGGGAGCGGCTCAATCCGGTCGAGGGCCTGAAACGCGTCTTCTCCGCGCGCGCGCTCGCCCCCACCGCCCTGTCCATGGCCAAGCTGGCGGTCATCGGCGGCTTTTCCTACTCGCGGGTGCGCGAAACTCTCAACGACCCGATCTTCTACACCACGGTCGACATCACCAGCATCTCCAACTTTCTCGCCGGAGCCGCGACGCGGATCATCACCACCATCGCCGTCTCGCTCGGGGTCATCGCCGCGATCGACTACACCTACCAGTTCTGGCGCACCAGCCAGGACCTCATGATGACGAAGGAAGAGGTGAAGGAAGAGATGAAGAACATGGAGGGCAACCCGCACGTCAAAGCCCGCATGCGTCGGCGCCGGCCGGCCAAGACCCAGCGCCAGATGCTCGCGGACGTGCAGACCGCCGACGTCATCGTCACCAATCCGACCCACCTGGCGGTGGCCCTTCGCTATGACCGGAAGACGATGAAGGCGCCCCGGATCGTCGCGAAGGGTTCCCGGCTCAACGCCCTCCGCATCCGCGAGGTGGCCGGCCAATTCCAGGTGCCGATCGTCGAGAACAAGCCGCTGGCCCGGATGATGTTCAAGTATGGCAAGGTGGGCGGCGAGATTCCCGCCCAGCTCTACGCCGCCGTCGCCGAGATTCTCGCCTACGTCTACCGCATCAACCGCTACCGCTACTACGCGGAGCAGAACCAAGCCTGACCCCGTGGCCCAACCTCTCTCCAAACTCCAGCAGATCCTCCGGCAGCCCGACCTCTGGATGATCATCGGCGTCTTCGCGACGGTGATGATGCTGGTGCTGCCCGTGCCCACGCTGATCCTGGATCTGGCCCTCGCCTTCAGCATCGCGCTGTCGCTGCTGATCCTGCTGATCATCCTCTACGTGCAGGAGCCGGCCGAGTTCTCCGGCTTTCCCTCCCTGCTCCTGTTCGTGACGATGTTCCGCCTGGCGCTGAACGTCGCCTCCACCCGCCTCATCCTGCTCGACGGCGACGCCGGCCACATCATCGAGGCCTTCGGCAACATCGTGGTGCGCGGCAACTACGTGGTCGGCCTGGTGGTCTTCCTCATCCTCGTGTTGATCAACTTCGTGGTGATCACGAAGGGCGCCGGCCGCATCGCCGAAGTGGCGGCCCGCTTCACCTTGGACGCGATGCCCGGAAAGCAGATGGCCATCGACGCGGAACTCGCCGCCGGGGTCATCAACGAAGAGCAGGCGCGCACGCGCCGGCGCAAGGTGGAACAGGAAGCCGACTTTTACGGCGCGATGGACGGTGCCAGCAAGTTCGTGCGCGGCGACGCGATTGCGGCGGTCCTGATCACGCTGATCAACGTGCTCGGCGGATTTGCGATCGGGATGTCGCAAAAGAACATGAGCGTCGCGGACGCGCTCCAACGCTACACGCTCCTCTCCATCGGTGACGGCCTCGTCTCCCAGATCCCCGCCCTGATCACGTCCATGGCCGCCGGCATGTTGGTCACGCGGGCCGCTTCCAAGGACAGCCTGGGCACCGAACTGAGCCGACAACTGCTCAACTATCCCAAGGCGCTCACGATGCTGACCGCAGTCCTGCTCGTCTTTGCGCTCGTGCCCGGCCTCCCCATGCTGCCCTTCCTGGTCCTCGCGGGCATCACCGGCTACGTCGCCCGCCAGCTCCACCTGCGCGTGGCCAGCCAGCCCAAGCTCAACGCGGCCGGCAAGGAGTCGAAGACCGCGTCGGGCGCGGCCAGTCCGGCCGGGGCTCCGGGTGCCACCCCGGCCACACCGGGCGGAGCCGGCGAGAAATTGGAAACCCTGCTCAACCTCGACACGCTCCAGATCGAACTGGGCTACGGACTCGTCAGCCTCGCGGACACCCGCAAGGGCGGCGACCTGCTGGAGCGGGTCACCGGCGTGCGCCGCACCTTTGCGCAGGAAATGGGCGTGCTCGTGCCCCCGATCAAGCTGCGCGACAATCTCCAGCTCAATGCGAACGAATACCGGTTCATGCTGAAGGGCAATGCCATCGCCACGGGCAACCTCATGCCCGGCTATTGGCTGGCGATGAACGCGACCAACAGCCGCACCGCGCTCCGCGGCGTGCCCACGGTCGAGCCCGTGTTCCAACTGCCGGCGACCTGGGTCACCGACGTCGAACGCAAGACCGCCGAGGTGAACGGCTACACCGTGGTCGATGCGGCGTCCGTCCTCGTGACCCATCTCTCCGAGACCGTCCGCCGCAACTGCCATGAAGTCTTGAGCCGCCAGGATGTGCAGGGGTTGCTCGATAACCTCAAGCAGACCCATCCCACCGTCGTCAACGAACTCGTCCCCACCCTGCTCAGCGTCGGCCAAGTGCAGCGCATCCTCCAGAACCTACTGTCCGAGGGGATCTCCATCCGCAACTTCGCCGGAATCCTGGAAAAGGTCGGCGACTACGCGACCACCACCAAGAATCCCGACGAGCTTTCCGAATACGCCCGCCGGGCTTTGGGCGGGCAGTTGGTCAAACCGTTCCAGAACGCCACCGGCTCCCTGAGGGCGATCACCCTTGACGCCAAGTTGGAACAGCAGATCGCCCAGGGGGTGCGGCATTCGACCACCGAAGTCTCCCTGATGCTCGAACCCCGAGTCGCCCGGCACGTGGTGGAATTCCTTTCGAAGCACATCCAGCAGATGTTGGCCGCCGGCGCCCCCCCGCTGGTGCTCTGCGCCCCGCAGATCCGGCTCGCCTTCCGCCGCTTCTTCGAAACGACCTTTGCCGACCTCAACGTGGTCGCCTACACGGAGGTGCCCGCCCGCATTGAGATTCAGAGCACCGCCGTCGTGCCCGGACTTGACTGAGCCCGACGTTCCGACCCGTGCCCACGCAAACCTTCATCGCCGATTCGGCCGCGGACGCGCTGGCGCAGATCCGCGCCAAACTGGGTCCGGAAGCCGTCGTCCTGAATGTCCGCCAGGTGACCGGCGCGGGCGTTTCCAGGCTCTGGCAAAAGCCCCGCATTGAAGTGGTCGCCCAGATTCCGGACGCGCCGGTTGTCGCCGCACCAACTGCGAGCGCAGCGGACGGGATGATGGAATTGCGCCGGGAGTTGGCCGAAATTCGCGGCCGTCTGGAATTGGACCGTCGGGCGAATGCCCTTCGGGCCGCCCAACCCGAGCCGGCGCCCCGCGCGGAACCGACTGCGTCAACCAGCCAACCCGCGGCTGATGCCCGATTCGACCCGGTCCCCGTCCGCGCCTTTGCC
>JAYUSF010000338.1:0-10176 GCA_043755815.1 Verrucomicrobiota bacterium | reverse complement strand
GTGCCGGCGCAGTCCAAGGTGCTGCCGGCTTCCAGCCGGGAGGAGTAGACAATCGCACTGGGGGGGATTTCCCCGCCGGCTGGAAGCCAGCGGCACTTTGCCGCAGCGCACCCCTCCCAATTTGGACTGCGGGGGCATGACCCCGCTTTTCCTTCACCGCCACGTCCACCCCGACGCCACCCGACTCCCACGGCGAAGGAAAAGCGCCGTCGTGCCGGCGCAGTCCAAGGTGCTGCCGGCTTCCAGCCGGGAGGAGTAGACAATCGCACTGGGGTGATTTGCCCGCCGGCTGAAAGCCTGCGGCACTTTGCCGCACCGCACCCCGCCCCAATTTGGACTGCGGGGGCATGACCCCGCTTTTCCTCCACCGCCACACCCACCCCGACGCCACCCGACTCCCCACGGCGAAGGAAAAGCGCCGTCGTGCCGGCGCAGTCCAAAGTGCTGCCGGCTTCCAGCCGGGAGAAGTAGACAATCGCACTGGGGGGGATTTCCCCGCCGCCTGGAAGCCGGCGGCACTTTGCCGCAGCGCACCCCGCCCCAATTTGGACTGCGGGGGCATGACCCCGCTTTTCCTTCACCGCCACGTCCACCCCGACGCCACCCGACTCCATCCGGCGAAGGAAAAGCGCCGTCGTGCCGGCGCAGTCCAAGGTGCTGCCGGCTTCCAGCCGGGAGGAGTAGACAATCGCACTGGGGGGGATTTCCCCGCCGGCTGGAAGCCGGCGGCACTTTGCCGCAGCGCGCCCCGCCCCAATTTGGACTGCGGGGGCATGACCCCGCCTTTCCTTCGCGGTGGTTCGGAGGTGGCGTGTCGGTATGGGCTCCGGCGAAGGAAAAGCGCCGTCGTGCCGGCGCAGTCCAAATGGCCGGGGTTCCCTCCGACCTCGTCCACCCGGCTCTGACCCCGCCTTGCCCAGGGCGTGTAGGCGTTCGCCTACGACCACATCGGCCGTGCCGCACGGTTCCTTCAGCCTCCCACCCATTGCCGGGGCGCCACCGGAGCCCAGTGTGGAAGGAGACTTATGAGCCATCATACGAATCCATCCCGTCCCGCCGTGCGGGTGATCCTTGCGGAAGCGTCGGCGTCGGTCCGCGAGGGACTGCGGCAAGTGCTCTCGGAGCTGCCGGAGATCGTCGTCGTCGCGGAAGCCGCCTCGCGCGCCGAGCTTGCGACCGTGCTACGGACAACCCCGGTCGAAGTGCTCCTGCTCGACGTGGACCTGTCCCACGGCGACCTCGGCAACTGCCTCCTCGCCTGCCAGGGCCTCCGGCCCGGGATCCGGGTGGTGGCGATGAGCGAACTCCGATCACCCGCCCTGGACCTGCATTGCTACGCCGCCGGCGTGGACGCGGTCCTCAGCAAGACCGGCCGGCTGGAGACCCTTGCCCGGACCCTCGCCCGCTTTGCCTCGCAGGCACCGCCCGTGGCTGCCGCCCCGCTTCCCCTTTTATGAATACGAACGCCTCGAAACCGCCCGGCCGCCCGTTGCGGGTTCTCTTCGTGGAGGATTCGGAGCCCGACTGCGAGCTGCTCAGGCACGAGCTTGGCCGGCAGGGATTCGCCGTGGGCCACCGGCGCGTCGAAACCGCGGAGGCGATGCGCACCGCGCTGGACGAGGCCGCTTGGGACCTGGTGCTGGCGGATTTCCATCTGCCGTGTTTCTCGGGGGTGGAAGCGTTGCAGCTGCTGCATGAACGTGGCCTGGACCTTCCGTTCATCCTCGTCTCCGGGAGCATGGAGGATGGCGCCGTCATCGAGGCGATGCGATCCGGCGCGCACGACTACATCGAAAAAATGGATCTCACGCGCCTCGGCCCGGCGGTCGAGCGCGAACTGCGCGAGGCGGGAGTCCGGCAGGAACTGCGCCGCGCCCTGCAGGACGTGCGCGAAGGGGCCGAACGGCTGAAGCTCGCGGCCAGCGCCTCCAACACCGGGCTGTGGGACTGGAACCTCGCGACGAACGAGATGTTCTTCTCGGCCGAATGGAAGGCCCAGCTCGGCTACCGGCACGACGAACTCCCAAGCGTTTTCGCCGAGTGGGAGCAACGGCTGCATCCCGAGGACCGGGCTGCCACGATGGCGAAGGTGCAGGCGCACGTTGCCAATCCCGCCGTGCGCTACGAGGCCGAGGCGCGGCTCCGCCATCGCGACGGCACCTGGCGTTGGATCCGGTCCGTCGGGCAGGCCTTTCCCGACGCGGAGGGCCGGCCGGGGCGGATGCTCGGTTCGCACCAGGACATCACCGAGCGGAAGCGGTTCGAGGCGGAGTATCTGCGCGCCCAGCGGGTCGAGAGCATCGGCACCCTGGCCGGCGGCGTCGCGCACGACCTGAACAACATCCTCACGCCCATCCTGATGTCGGGCGAACTGCTGCGTGACGAAGTCGCCGGCGAGGACGCCCGGCTTCTGCTCACCACGATGGAGACCTGTGCGCGCCGCGGATCGGACCTCGTCAAGCAGTTGCTCACTTTCGCCCGCGGGGGCGACGGCCAGCGCGTGCTGCTTCAACCCCGCCACCTGCTGCGGGAAGTGGTCGCGTTGTTTCCGACGCTGCTCCCGAAGACGTGCAAGGTCGGCACCAGCTTCCCGGCGACCCTCTGGGCCATGGAAGGCGACGCCACCCAGTTGCACCAGGTCGTCCTGAACCTCTGTGTCAACGCCCGCGACGCGATGCCCCAGGGCGGCGATCTGTCGCTCGTGGCGAGCAATGCCCAGATCGACGAGGCCTTTGCCGCCATGCAGCCGGGAGCCCGTCCCGGACCCCACGTGTGCCTCAAGGTCACCGACACGGGGACGGGGATCCCCGCGGAACATCTCGAAAAGATCTTTGAACCCTTCTTCACCACCAAGGAATTGGGCCGGGGGACCGGGCTCGGCCTGGCGACGGTGCTGTCGATCGTCCGGAGCCATGGCGGGTTCGTGCAGGTGCAGTCGACGATGGGGTCCGGCACGGAGTTCCGGGTCTTTTTCCCCGCCAAGCCCGGCTTGGAGGCGGTGGGACCGGACCCCGAAGCCGAGTCGGTCCCGACCGGTGCCGGGGAAACGGTGCTCGTCGTCGACGACGAGGGGCCCCTGCGCGAGGTGATGCGGCGAACCCTGGAGACCCACGGCTACACCGTGCTCGCCGCGGGCGACGGAACGGAGGGCCTGGCAACGTTCCTCGAGCACCGCCATGACGTGCGCCTCGTCGTGACCGATGTGAACATGCCTTTCCTCGACGGGGTGGGCATGGTCCGGTCGATCCGCCGGATCGACCAGGATGTTCGGATCATCGCGTCCAGCGGGCTCGACTTGAAGGACGGCGCCGACGGACCCCGCAGGGAGCTCGCCGCGCTTGGCGTCGCCTCGTTCCTGCAGAAGCCCTATCAAGCCGAAACGCTGCTGCGGCTGGTGCACAAAATCCTGGCCTCAGCCGGGGCGCGGCGGGTGGCGGAACGGCCCCCCGGCGGGGCGGCTGCCGGTCAAAAAAGACCCGCGCAATCGGACCCTGGAGCCGTTGAGTGGTCGCCGGGATTCTCCCAACTTCCGGCCGCGTCCCGGATCGTCACCGAGGCGCCTGCGAGGCGATGAACAACGCATCTCCATTCGCCCGGACCCCGGCTGAAACGAGGGCTCCGGCATTCAGCGCCGGGCCGGACCCGGGCGCGATGAACGCGGCGGCCGACCGCGCCGGCCGAAATCCGGAAGCCGCTGAGCTGCGCCGCCTCAACGAAACGCTGGAGGCGCGGCTGGCCGAGCGGACCGCCGAACTGGCGAAGGCCAACGAGGAGCTGGACGCCTTTGCCCACTCCGTCTCGCACGATCTCCGGGCGCCCTTGCGCGCGATCTCCGGCTTCGGCCAGTTCCTCGCGGAAGAAAACGGCGCGCAACTCGACGACCGCGGGCGCGTCTACCTGTCGCGCATCCGGGAAGCCGCCACGCAGATGAATGCGCTGATCGACGACCTGCTGCAGTTTGCCCGCGCCTCGCGGCTCGAACTGCGCCGCCAGCCGGTGGACCTGAGCGCGCTGGCCCAAGGGATCGCCCGCGAACTGCAACCGGCCGGAGCCTCCCGCCAGGTCCGGTTCACCTGCGCGGCCGGCCTGCAGGGCCGGAGCGATGCGCGGTTGGTCCGCGTGGTATTGATGAACCTGCTGGGGAACGCCTGGAAATTTACCGGGAAGACCGCCGAACCCGAGGTGGAATTCGGCCAGTCCGGGGTCAACGGCGACGCGTCGTTTTTTGTCCGCGACAACGGCGTCGGCTTCGATCCGCGGTATGCCCACCGGCTGTTCGGCGCGTTCCAGCGGCTCCACTCGGCGGCGGAGTTCGAGGGCACGGGCATCGGACTGGCCACGGCCCAACGCATCATCCACCGGCACGGCGGGAAGATCTGGGCGGAATCCAAAGTGAACGCAGGTGCGACCTTCCATTTCACGCTCCCCGCCGGAGGAACGCCGTGACCCACGAAGCCGCTGTCACCGGGGCGCCGACCGCCGCCGCTGCGTCCACGCCGCTGCGGCTGCTGATCCTCGAAGACCAGCCGGCCGACGCGGAGCTGATGGTCCGGCATCTGGAGCGTGCCGGGTTCGCGCCACGCTGGCAGCGGGTGGAGACGGAGCCGGAATCCTCCCTCCGGTCCCTTCGGGTGAAACTCCGAGACCAAATGACGGGGCACCCATCGAACATTCTCTTCAGCGCGTGAACCGATGAGCCGATATTTAGGAACAGCGGGTTCGATCGGGTCCGTTGGGTTAACCGAGGCAGCTTCCCCGGGCGGGTCAACGGTCCCACAAGTCGGAGACCTAGGCGCCGCATCGCGCTTGATGCGGGAGCGGTGTCTTCCTGTTTTTCCACCGGCGAAGACGTGATGAAAACGAAGTCCATACATGCCCCGGCCCCACGGGTGAGATGCCGCCACCGACGGCCCGCCCCCACTGGCGCCCGAACTCAAACCCACTCTCCGAGACCGTGAACACTTCCGCCCCGATCCCCGCCGAGGGCCTTCCGAGCGCGTGCCCCGTGGCACCGCCTCAAACCCGCCCGTTCCGCCTGCCCCTGCTGCGGCTTTACGTCGCCCTTGCCACGTTCAGCATGCTGACGCTTTCCGCGAGCCTCTACCTCGATTGGCGACTGACGGTTTCCCAGGATCGGGCCCTGGCGGCCAACCGGACCTGGGCTCAGCGACTCGACGAGTTCGCCCTCCTCGCCTCCTTGGGCGGCGCGATCAACGCCCCGGGCAATGACGTCTTCGATTCCCATGACGTGGCAGCGGAATCGGATCGCCTCCACGAGGCCCTCGCGCGCTTCCATACGGCGGTGGCCCGCACCAAAGCCGCGCTCACGAACCAAACTCCTTCGGCGGGGACCCGGCTGATCCTGGAGGAGCTGGAAGCAGTCACCCAGCCGATGCAGGCGATGGCGGGCGAGGCCGAACTGATCTTTCTCCAGTTCCGGCAGAACGACCCCCAAAAGGCGGCGGAGCGGATGGCCGCGATGGACCGGAAGTTCGCGGCGTTCACCCTCGCCGTCGAACGCCTGCGCGCCCATGTCCGCCAGATTCAGGCGGAACTCTTCCAGCGGCATCAGGCCGAATCGGACGGATTGCGCCGATACTTCCTCGCCGTCGGCGGGGCCGTGGTCCTGATGGTTTTCCTGCTGCCAATCTATGGCCGGAGACTGGCGCGAGCCGAAGCGGCAGCGCATGCGCTGACCCGTGCTGAGGCCGCCGAACGGCGCCGATCCGAACAATCGCTCAGGGAATCGGGGGTGTTTCTGCAGTCCGCGCTCGACGCGCTCTCCTCCCACATCGCCATCCTCGACCGGAACGGCGTCATCGTCGCGGTCAACGCCGCGTGGAACCGCTTTGCCCAAGCCAACGAACAGACGCTCGGCGGACTGGGTGCGGGCGGAGACTATCTGGCCGTCTGCGACGGCAGCCGGGGCGAATGCGCGGACGAGGCGCCCGCCGTCGCGCGCGGCATCCGGGCGGTGCTCGCCGGCGAGGCCGAGGAGTTTCACCTCGAATACCCCTGTCACAGCCCGCAGGTGCAGCGGTGGTTCATCGTGCGGGTCACCCGCTTCGCTGACGGAGATGCGCGGCGCGTGGTCATCGCCCACGAGAACATTACCGAGCGCAAGCAGGGCGAGGTGCGTCTGCGCGCGGCGCTTCACGAGGTCCAGAGCCAGCAGTTCGCGCTCAACGAGTCGTGCATCGTGGACATCAGCGACCCGCAGGGGCGCATCACCCATGCGAACGACCGCTTCTGCACGCTCAGCCAGTATTCCCGCGAGGAGCTCTTGGGCCAGGATCACCGGCTGCTCAACTCCGGCCACCACCCGAAGGAGTTCTTCCGGAATGTCTGGGCCACCGTCAGCCGCGGAGAAGTTTGGCGGGGCGAAGTCTGCAACCGGGCCAAGGACGGATCTCCCTACTGGGTGGACACGACCATCGTTCCGTTCAAGGACGAGGCCGGCGCCGTCACGCAGCACGTGGTCATCCGCACGGACATCACGGCGCGGAAACGGGCCGACGAGGAGCTCCGACGGGCTCAGTCGTTCCTGAACTCGGTGATCGAGAACCTGCCGGTTCCGGTCTTCATCAAGGAGGCGAAGGAGCTGCGGTTCGTGCTTTGGAACAGGGCCGGCGAGGCGCTCACCGGCATCCCCAACGAGGAGATGGTCGGCCGGAACGACCATGATTTCTTCCCCGCGGACGAGGCCGACAAATTCATCGCCATCGACCGCCAGGTGCTTGCGAGCGGGGA
Source organism: Verrucomicrobiota bacterium (assembly GCA_043755815.1). Classification (GTDB taxonomy): domain Bacteria; phylum Verrucomicrobiota; class Verrucomicrobiia; order Limisphaerales; family UBA9464; genus CAIWAH01. Next base: position 3,426 of record JAYUSF010000338.1, on the reverse strand, counting down.
AAAACTGGAGATCGCCGAGGAACGGCTCCAGACCCGCCACAAGGGCATGCGCACCGTCCATGTGACCAAGGTGCCGGTTTTCAACGACGCAGGGGAGGCGACGTTCCTGCTTGGCATTGCGGAGGACATCACGGAGCAAAACGAGGCCGACGCGAAGCTCTCCGAACTGAACCGGCGCCTGCACGACACGTCCCGGCGGGCCGGCATGGCCGAGGTCGCCACCGGGGTCCTGCACAACGTGGGCAACGTGCTCACCAGCGTGAACGTCTCGGCCAACCTGCTCGCGGATCAAGTTCGCAAAGCCCCGGTGGCCGACCTAGGGCGCGTGGTCGCGCTCCTGCGCGAACAGGGCGCGAACCTAGGCGAGTTCTTTGCCAACGACCCGCGCGGGCCGAAAGTGCCGGGGTTCCTCGCCCAACTGGCCGAAACCTTCAACCGCCAGCAGGCGAGGCAGCTCGAGGAAGTGGCCGCGCTCCGGAACAACATCGAGCACATCAAGGACATCGTGGCCATGCAGCAGAGCTTCGCCAAGGTGTCCGGCCTGACGGAGGACCTCAACCCGGCCGGACTGGTGGACGACGCGGTGCGGCTCAACGCCGGCTCCTTCCAGAAACACGAGGTCGAGGTGGTGCGCGAACTGGATGCCGGGCTGCCGCCGGTGCGGGTGGACAAACACCAGGTGCTGCAGATCCTCGTCAACCTCCTTAGCAACGCCAAACACGCCTGCAACGAGGCCGGCCGCGTCAAAAAATGCATCCGGGTGCGCGGCAGCCGTGCGAACGGCTGCGTCCGCATCACGGTGACCGACAACGGCGTCGGCATTCCGCCGGAGAACCTGAACCGCATCTTCAACCACGGCTTCACCACCAAGAAGTCCGGCCACGGCTTCGGCCTGCACAGCGCCGCCAACGCCGCGAAGGCGATGGGCGGCAGCCTTGTGGCGCACAGCGACGGATCGGGCCAGGGCGCCAGCTTCACGCTGGAACTGCCCGCCCAAGTGCAGCCGGCACCGGACCCGGCAGTCTCAGAATCCGCAGTCCCCGCAAACGCATGAACACTTCCTGCCGCAACCACCGCATCCTGCTGATCGACGACAACCCGTCCATCCACGGGGATTTCAAAAAGATCTTCGCGGGTGAAGACGACCAAGAACTGCACTCGTCGCGGGCCGACCTTTTCGGCGACACCGTCCACGTCCCGAGTCTGGACGAGTTCGTCATCGAATCGGCCTTTCAAGGGGAGGAAGGACTGAAGTGCGTGGAGGCGGGGTGCGCCGAGGGGCACCCCTATGCGATGGCGTTTGTCGACATGCGGATGCCCCCGGGCTGGGACGGCGTGGAGACCATCGCGAAGATCTGGGCCGTCGATCCCGACCTGCAGGTGGTCATCTGCACCGCCTACTCGGACTACACCCTGGAGGACATGATCGCCAAGCTGGGCCGGACGGACCGCTTCGTCCTGCTCAAGAAGCCGTTCGACAATTCGGAGGTGCGGCAACTGGCCAACGCGCTGACCGAAAAATGGGCCCTGCTCCAGCAGACGCGCGCGCACGTCGATGAACTCGAACGGCGGATCAGCGAGCGCACCCGGGCGCTCGAAAGCGCCAACGCCACGCTCCAGGCCGAGATCGCGGAACGCAACCGGATGGAAGTCCAGCTCCGCCACGCCCAGAAGATGGAATCCATCGGACAACTGGCCGCCGGCATCGCCCACGAGATCAACACGCCGACCCAATACATCGGGGACAACACCCGCTTCTTTCGCGACGCCTGCGGCGACCTCTTCAAGGTGATCGACCAGCAGGGCAAACTGCTCACCGCCGCCTGCGCCGGGGCGCCCGCGGCCGAACTGACCGCCGCCCTCGAGGCCGCGGGGATGGCCGAAGAGGTGGAATACCTCACGGCGGAGATTCCGCGCGCCCTCGCCCAGTCGCTGGACGGGGTGGACCGGGTAAACCGGATCGTGCGGGCGATGAAGGAGTTTTCCCATCCCGGCACCGGCCAGAAATCCCCGACCCAGCTCGACCGGGCGATCGAGACGACGGTCACGGTCTGTCACAATGAGTGGAAGTATCTGGCCGAGCTGGTCACCGACTTCGATCCCGCGCTGCCGCCCGTGCCGGTGCTGGCCGGCGAGTTCAACCAGATCATCCTGAACCTCGTCGTCAACGCCGCCCACGCCATCGCCGACGTGGTGGGCGACGGGAGCAAGGGCAAGGGCACCCTCACGATCAGCACCCGCCGGGACGGGGACTGGGCCGAGATCCGGATCCGCGACACCGGCACGGGCATTCCCGAGGGCGTGCGCACGAAGGTCTTCGATCCGTTCTTCACGACCAAGGGGGTCGGCAAGGGCACCGGTCAGGGCCTGGCGATCGCGCACAACGTGGTCGTGGAGAAACACGGCGGCACGATTCACTTCGAGACGGAGACGGGCATGGGCACCACCTTCATCCTCCGCCTGCCGCTCGTGGCGGCGGCCGGCAAGGAGCGGAAGGCGCCATGAAAAAGCGCATCCTGTTCGTGGACGACGAGGACAATGTGCTGCAGGGCCTGCGGCGGATGCTCCGTCCGTTGCGCGGGGAGTGGGACATGGATTTCGTCGCCAGCGCGGCCCTCGCCCTCGAACGCATGGCGGAGCAGCCCTTCGACGTGGTCGTCTCCGACATGCGCATGCCGGGCATGAGCGGCGCGGAGCTGCTCGGAGAGGTCATGGCGCGCCATCCGGGGACGGTGCGCCTCATCCTCTCCGGTCAGGCGGAGCAGGACCTCATCATGAAGTGCGTCGGGGCGACCCACCAATACCTGGCCAAGCCGTGCGAACCGGACGCATTGAAGGCCACCATCGCGCGCGCCACGTCGCTCGATTTCCGGGAGGCCAGCGAACGGGTGCGCGCCCTGGTCTCGCGCGTCGAACGGTTGCCCAGCATGCCGTCGCTCTATCTGGAGCTGACGCGCCTGCTCGCCGATCCGGACGCGACGCTGGAGCAGGTCGGCGACGTCATCAGCCGCGACATCGCGATGACGGCCCAGATCCTCAAGCTGGTGAACTCCGCGTTCTTCGGCCTGCGGCACGAACTGGCGACCCCGGCCGAAGCCGCCGGCTACCTGGGCGTGGAAATCCTCAAGGCACTGGCCCTGTCGTTGAACGTTTTTTCGCAGTTTGACGTCACCCCGGTTCCCGGCTTTTCCGCGGCCGAACTCTGGCGCCACAGCCTGAAGGTCGCGACCGGAGCCCGCGAACTCGCCCGCCGGGAGAGCGCCGACGCCACCGTGGCCAGCACCTCCTTCACCGCCGGGATGCTGCACGACGCCGGGCAACTGGTCCTCGCCTCCAACTTTCCCGCGGAATACGCCGAAGTCATCCGCCGGATCCGCACGGAAGACCAGGGCGAATCCGAGGCGGAGCACGCCGTCTTCGGGGCCA
>JAYUSF010000337.1:0-32519 GCA_043755815.1 Verrucomicrobiota bacterium | reverse complement strand
TGGGCCAACTCGCTCGGCGGGAGCCTCGCGCCACCTTGGCGAACACCGCCCAGGCAAGGTCATCGCCAGCGTCGTTCACCAGCACCTCCAAGGTGCCTGCCCCGTTTGCCACAGCTTTTCCAAGAGCTGCTGCTCGCGGTAGGTGTCCATGCACTGCCAGAAGCCGTCGTGGCAGTGGGCCTTGAGCTGCGACGACTGCGCCAGCCGTTCCAGCGGCTTCCGTTCAAATACGCAGCCGTCGTCGGGGTCGAGGTAGTCGGCAATGCTCCGGTTCAAGACCATGAACCCGCCGTTGATGTAGGCGCTCTCCTGTTCGGGCTTCTCGCGGAAGGCGGTGATCGTGCGCCCATCCATCGCCAGTTCGCCGAAGCGGCCGCTGGGTTTCACGGCCGTCATCGTGGCGACGGCCCCATGCTCGCGGTGGAAGGCGATGCTGGCGTTGATGTCACTGTCGGTGAGGCCGTCGCCATAGGTGAACAAGAACGTGTCGTCCGGGACGTGGGCCAGCGCGCGCCGGAGCCGGCCCCCGGTCTGCGTCTCGGCGCCCGTTTCGAGCAGCGTCACGGTCCAGTCCTCCTCGTCGTGGGTGGAATGATACTTGATCTGCGGATGGCGCCCCAGCTTCAGGGTGACGTCGGAGGTGTTCCACAGGTAGTTGCGGAAGTAGTCCTTGATGACCTCGCCCTTGTAGCCGAGGCACAGCACGAAATCGCGATGCCCGTGGTGGGCATAGGTCTTCATGATGTGCCACAGGATGGGTCGGCCGCCGACCGGCACCATGGGTTTGGGCCGGTATTCGGTTTCTTCACGCAGGCGCGTGCCGAGACCACCGCAGAGGATGACGACTTTCATCGCGTGATTGGTGGACGAAACTAGGCAGGGACGCGGCCTGTCACCAAGAGAATATCACCACCTGCCAGGATGGTTTTCGCTCTCGACACCGGGGAGTAGGGCCGATTTATTACGGACGTATTTAATCCACCTCCGTTTCAACATGAACATCCTGCGCTGGCGTCCCCTGGTTCTGTTCCTTCTGCTCGGACTTCCCGGAAGGTTCCGGGCAGCTGCAGCCTGCGTTCCGCCACCCGCCGGATCTCTGGCGTGGTGGCGCGGCGATTCCGTCGCAGATTCAACCGGGACGATCGGCGGCACATTTCGCGCTGCCGGAAAGAGCGGCGTCGGATATGCCGGCTCCGGTTTTGTCTTTGGCGGGGCGCATGATGCTTTGGCGCTGCCTCCTTCCTTCAAGCTTTCCAGCCAGGAATTCAGCGTTGAGACGTGGATCAAACGGGGTGAGGCGGCCCGGAGCGGTCTGGATGCCGAGGGCAGCCAACTGTTCGCGGGCAGTGCCAACGGGTTTTCATTTGGGATTACCCATCAGGGGCGTCTCTACCTAAGCCACATCGGCGTGGTCAATTTCTTCAGCACAACGTCCATCACCGACACCAACTGGCACCATGTGGCCGTCACGCGGGAGGGCAGCAACCTGCGTTTCTACGCCGATGGCATCCTCGCCACCACAGGCGCCTGCTCCGTGGTGTTCGACCTGAATGGACCCTTTGCCATCGGCGGTTTGGGGACACCTTTTGCAGGAGTCTCCTACGGTTTCCTTGGCAGCATTGATGAACTTGCCGTCTATGGACGGGCGCTCGCCGAGACCGAAATCACCGCGCTTGCGAATGCCGGCGGCGCGGGAAAATGCGCGGGCCCAACCCGGCTGGTCAGCCTACCGGTGGTCAACCCGAGCTTTGAGGCGTTGACCGGGGCGGACCCCGCTCATTTCGATGCGACCGGCCACCTGCTGGACAACCACTACTCGGCCTTCAATTTCGCCACCCCGACCGGCTTTAACACCGCGGATGCGCTTCCAGGCTGGTCCGGCACCGGCGCGGCCGGCACCTTCAATCCGCCCAGCAACCTGTTCCCCGGCGGGGTCACCGACGGCCAAAACACGGCCTGGATCAACGTGCAGGGGCACCTCCGCCAAACCCTGGCGGACACGTTTCAGCCGGGCCGCGTTTACCAGCTCAGCGTGGATGTCGGTGCGCCCGCCGGACTCCAGTTCCCCGGCTACGTCATCGGACTTTACGCCAACGGCCAGGCGGTGGCGGAGGACAATAACACCAAGAACATTGCCGCGGGCAGCTTTGCCACGGCAACGGTGACCGCGGCGTTGGCGGCCGGATCGCCGGCCGTCGGCGCGCCGATTGAGATCCGGCTGGGCATCCCGAGCTTCAAGCCCGACCAGACCGACTTCGACAACGTGCGGCTGACGGTCGAATCGCCCATCGTGGAAAACCTGGCCCTCACGGCCAGCGCCCCCGCGACGGCCCAGCCCAACACGGATTTCACCGTCACCTTTACGGTCGAAAACCAGGGCAACCAGGCGGCGACCGGGGTCGTGCTTGCCACACCGTTGCCCGTGGGCTTTGTCCTGGTCACGAACACCGCCTCGCAAGGGGCCAGCGCCGGCGCCGGAGGCACCTTGGTCACCGTGCTCGGCACCCTGCCCGGCGGCAGCAACGCAACCGTCACGGTGACCGGCCACGGTTCGGTGCCGGGGAACCTGGTCTTCCACGGCAAAGTCACCCGGGAAGGCAGCGAAGAGTTGCTGACCGACAACGAACGCGACACGGGCGTGGAAGTGTTGGGGCCCTGCGTCCCCGCCCCCGCCGGCCTGGTGGCCTGGCTGCGCGCGGAAGGCGACACGACCGACGAACTGCAACACACCACGAGCTCCGCCGGCGCGCTTCGTTACGCCGCGGGCCGCGCGGGCCACGCCTTCGACCTCGATGGTGCGAGCGAGATCGTGATCGCCGACTCTCCGGAGTTGAACCAGAGCAACTTCACCCTCGAGAGCTGGGTCTATCCCACGACGGTGGACGGCACCGTGGACATCATCGCCAACAAGGAGACTTCCTATCCGAACCTGCTGACCGACATCCAGTTTGAACTCGGCATCAAGGGCCCCCTGAATGACGCGCCCAGCACGATCCCGGTTGGAAACCTAGCCTTCTTCCTCAGCGGCATCAGCGGGCTGCCCAACAACTACGGCGGGTGGACCGATGCGAAGGCGGCCATCCCCCTGAACCAATGGACCCACGTCGCGCTCACGGTGACCCCCGGCACGGTGACGGCCTACGTCAACGGGGCGGTGGCGCTCAGCGTGACCGGACTCACCGGCTCGCCGGTCATGAACAACTGGCCGCTGAAGATCGGCAGCCGCTCCACCATTTACGTCACTCAAACCCGTCCGCAGGACCGTTTCAACGGCCGCATCGACGAGTTCAGCTTCTATGCCCGCGCCCTGTCTGCCGCCGAAATCACCTCCGCCTTCCAAGCGGGTGCTTCCGGCAAATGCGTCCAACCGTTCCCGGTCGCCATCGTCGCCCAGCCCGCAAACACAACCGTGTTGGCAGGAACCGACGCGACCTTCAGCGTCGCGGCCACGGGCTCCAAGCCGTTGTCCTACCAATGGCAGTTCAAGGGCACTAACATCGAGGGCGCGACCAATGCCCAGTTGGTGGTGGTCGGGGCGCGCAAACCCGCTGCTGGGGAATATCGCGTGACCGTCTGCAACCCGCTCGGCTGCGCCAACAGCGACCCCGCGACGTTGACTGCGACTCCCGTGGCGGCCTTGGTTCAGGTGCGGAACTCCCCAGTGAAATCGACCGAGTCGGTCACCGTGCCGGTAAACCTCGTGGGCAACGGCGACGAGAACGCGGTCAGCTTCAGCCTGCGCTACAATCCACAACTGCTGACCTTCGAGGGCCTCGCGGCCGGCCAGGACGCGGGCGGAGCCCAGATTCTCGCCAACACTTCGGCCACCGCGAACGGCTATGTGGGCGTGGCCATCGCGCTGCCGGCAGGCACCACGTTCCCGGAGGGAACCAATCAGTTGCTAAACCTGACCTTCCGTGCCGCGCTGACCAACGCTGCCCGCACCAGCGCGTTGCAGTTCGGTGACAACCCGTCCGAACGGGAACTGGCGGATGCCTCCGCCAAGCCGCTGGAAGTGGTCTGGGCCAATGGCGCGGTGAGCATCGCCCCGGCCGACTACGAGGGCGATGTCGGCCCGCGGCCCAATGGTGACCGCCGCCTAGCCGTGGCCGACTGGGTCCAGGTGGGCCGTTTTGTGGCGGCCTTGGACGAACCCTCGACGGCGACCACGGAATTTCAGCGGGCCGACTGCGCGCCGTTGTCCACCTTCGGCAACGGGCTGCTGACCGTCAGCGACTGGGTGCAGGCCGGCCGTTTCGCCGTGGGGCTGGATGCTGCGGTGCAGGCTGCCGGCCCGTTGGCGCCACCACCCGTCACGCCGCCCAATGGCGCCGGGGTCGTCCGCCATGGACTGCCGGAGCGGATCGTCCGGATGACGGGAATTGATTTTCTGGCCGGCAAGACCGGCCAGGTGGCCGTCGTCATGGCGGCCAGCGGCGAGGAAAATGCACTCGCCTTCAGCGTGCAGTTCGACCCGGCCGTCCTGCGTTTTGTTGGTGCAACCGCCGGAACCGGTGCCGGCTCGGCCACGTTTAACCTGAACGGCAAACTGGCGGCGGCCGGTCGCGTTGGACTGGCCTTTGCACTGCCGGTGCCCAACAAGTTTGCCGCGGGCGACCGCGAACTCGCGCGGCTGCAATTCGTGCCGGCCAGCGGCGACCCCGGACCGACGGGCCTGGCGTTTGCCGATGCTCCGGTCGTGCGCGAGGTGGCCAGTCCGGCGGCCGAAGTGCTGCCCTCCGGCTGGCAGGCGGCCGCGATCGCGGTGGTCACTCCGTCCCTCGGGGTGAACCGGGTGGAAACCGCGCTGGGAACCTCGATTGAACTGAGCTGGCCTGCCGCGTTGACCGGCGCCTCGCTCCAGTCCAGCGGCGACACGTTGTCCGGCAGTTGGAAACTCGTTCCGGGCCTCGTTACAATCCGAGATGGACGCAACGTTCTGACCGTTCCCGCAGGCAGCACGGCCGGTTTCTTCCGGCTCTCGCTGCCGTAACCCGGCGATCGGGAATCACCGTCCGGTTGGCGCAGGCTTCACCCAGGTCGCCGCGTCCCCGGCGATGCCGGTTCGCCCGATGGCGTAGAGCCATACCTCATCGGGAACGGCACCGCCGCGCCGCACGTCGAAGCTGCGCGCTCCCGCCACCGCGGGGAGCAGTTCTGTCTGCCAGCCGCGGGCGATCCGGCGTTGGAGCACAAGGGTCCGCGCCGGTTCGCCGCCGCCCTTCACGGTCCAGGAAAGATCCAGCCGCGCACCCGACGCCAGAAGATCGGCCTTCAGCAACGGAGCCGGGGGGGCGTTGGTGCCCAGCCAGGGAGTCGGCGGCGGAAGGGCGGGTGCTTTGAAAAGTTCAGCCACCAGTCCGTCGGCGATTCCGCCCTTGTTGCCGCGAAGGCTGCTGGCGTTCCAGAACAGCACGCCGTCGGCCTTGAGCTCGCGGGCCAGCTGAACCTGGCTGGCGACGTCCACGGCCTGGCGATCCTTGCCAATGCTGGCGCTGGCAATCCCCGGAATCATCAGGCGATCACGCTGGTTCTGGGAATTCCACCACCGGAGCAGTTCCGGAAAACTCTGTTCCCGCCGGCTGAGCGGCCAGTAGAGCTGCGGGGCAAAATAGTCGGCCCAGCCTTGGTTGAGCCAGAGCCGGGCATCCGCGTAGAGCACGGCAAATTGATCCAATCCCTGGATGCCCGCCGGGTTGCCCGGCCGCCAGATGCCAAACGGACTGATGCCGAACTTCACCCACGCTTTCTCCCCGTGGACGGTCGCCGCCAACCGTTCCACGAACCGGTTCACGCCGTCGCGCCGCCAGTCGTCCAGCGCGAGCCGGCCGCCGCCCTTCTGATAGCGGGCGAACGACGCCAAGTCGGGAAAGGGCAATGGGGAGCCGCCGGGGCCACCCTTCTCAGGATACGGATAAAAATAGTCGTCGATGTGCAGTCCATCGAGGTCGTAACGCCGCACGAGGTCGGCCACCACCCTGAGCGTGTGGGCCTGCGCCTCGGCATTGCTGGGATCGAGCCATTGGTAACGGCCGTAGGAGACGGTCCATTCCGGGCGGGCCCGGGAAACGTGGCTCGCGGCCGACGGGGAACGGGCGCCGTGATAGCGCGCCCGAAACGGATTCACCCATGCATGGAGTTCAAGGGCCCGGGCGTGCGCCTCGTCGCAGGCGAACTTGAGGGGGTCCCACCGCGGAACCGGTGCCTGGCCCATCCGGCCGGTCAGGTATTCTGACCAGGGTTCCAGGGAGGATTCGTAGAGCGCGTCGGCCGAAGTCCGCACCTGGAAGACCACCGCGTTCAGGTTCAGCTTTTTCGCGCCGTCGAGCAGCGCGCACAGCTCGGCCTGTTGCTGCGCGACGGGAAGTCCCGGTTTCGACGGCCAGTCGATGTTGCCCACCGTGGCGATCCACATGCCGCGAAACTCACGGGGCACCGGGTCAGGCGCCGCCACGGTGGAAAGCATGGCACCGAGGCATGCCAGCGCGGCGAACAGTAGGGGGAGGCGCATCAACGGCTGTGAACATGACCGTGGCCACGCCCGGTCGCAAGCCGGTGCCCATTTCAATGCAACCTTCCGGCCCGGCCTGACGTCTCACGCGGCGTATGTTGTCCGCGCTCCCTGCGACCCAATGGACTTTCGGCACGGCTGCGCACCTTTTGAACCGCGCCGGCTTCGGCGGTCCGCCGGCGTTGATCGAGGAGTTTTCCCGGCTCACGCCCGCGGCCGCAGTGGATCGCCTGATTGCGTTCCCGGCCAACACCGCGAACGCACCGGTTCCGGCCTGCGCCGCTCCCGATCCTGAACGCATCAGCCGCCTGCGGGCCTACCGCAAGGCGGACACCGAGGAGCGGAAACGCCTGCAGCAGGAACGAAACCGACTGCACCGCGAGCAGATGCTGGAATTGCAGCATTGGTGGCTCGCCCGGATGGCCGCCGGAGAGCATGCGTTGCAGGAGAAGCTGACCCTGTTCTGGCACGGGCACTTCGCCACGAGCGTGCTGAAGGTGAAGGAACCGCACCTCATGTGGCGGCAGAACGATCTCTTCCGCCGGCTCGGTGCCGGCCGCTGGCCGGTGCTGCTTTCGGAGGTGACCCGCGATCCCGCGATGCTGATCTGGCTGGACCAGGCCCAAAGCCGGCCGAATCACCCCAATGAGAATTACGCCCGCGAACTCATGGAACTCTTCGCGCTCGGCGAGGGAATCTACACGGAACAGGACGTCACCGAGGCCGCCCGGGCGCTCACCGGCCTCACCTTGGACCGCGAAAGGCTGGAGCCCGCCGAACGCCGCCGGCTTCGCGATGCCGGTTCCAAGACGATCCTCGGAAAGACCGGCAACCTTGATGCCTCGGACCTGCTGCAACTGATCGCCGACCACCCGCAGAGCGCCCGGTTCATCACGGCCCGGCTCTGGACCTTCTTCGCTGGCGTGCCGCTGGAGGCCGCCTTGCACGACGCGCTTGCAGCCGAATTTCGCCGCCACGGGGGCGAGTTTCGTCCACTCCTGCGCACGCTGTTTCTCAGCGAAGAGTTCTACGCACCGAACGTGCAGCGCCAGCAGATCAAGTCGCCGGTGCAGTTGCTCGTGCAGGCGTGCCGCCAATTGGAGCGTCCCCTGCCCCCGCCGCTCCTCTGCGTGCAGATCCAGCGGAATCTGGGTCAGGAGCTGTTCAATCCGCCCAACGTGAAGGGGTGGGACGGCGGGGCGGCCTGGATCAACACGAACACGCTGCTCAACCGCCACAACCTGGCCCTGCTGCTGGTGACCGGTGAGAACAGCCTGCCCGTGATCGGCGGCAAGAACGCGAAACCGGAGCAGAAGCGCCGCCTCGAACGACTCAAACAGCTTAGCCGCCCCGGTGCGGTGAATCCGGAAACGATCTTGCCGGAGCCCACCCGCAGGGACGTTTCGTCGATCGTAGCCGAACTGGAACGTCGACTGATCAATGGCTCTCTCTCGGAACTCAGCCGGACTTCGCTGCTCGACTACCTGAAGGCCCAGGGACGGATCGACCGTCATGATCTCGAAGGTGCCCTCCGTCTTGCCATGTGCACCCCGGAATACCAGCTCACCTGAAAATCCGACGCCCGGAACCCATTCCTATTGCCCTCCCATGAAATCATTCCACACGCGCCGCTCGTTTCTGCAATCGTCCGCCCTCGGTGGTGCGCTCAGTTGCACCGTGCCGTCATTCCTGGCGGCCACCTTCGCCCAACTGCAAGCCGCGGAGGCAGGCAAAACCACCCAAGCGGTGACCGGCAAGGACGCGCCGATCCTCGTCGTGCTCCAGCTCGCCGGCGGCAACGACGGTTTGAACACGCTCGTGCCGTTCGCCAACGACGACTACCACCGCGCGCGCCCCAGGCTGGGCCTCAAAGCGAACCAAGTGCTGCGGCTCAGCGATGAACACGGACTCCATCCCGCGCTGGCCGGCTTCAAGGCGCTGCACGACGCCGGTCAGCTCGCGGTCGTGCAGGGAGTAGGCTACCCGAATCCGAACCGTTCCCATTTTCGCAGCACGGACATCTGGATGACGGCGAGCGACAGTGACCGCTTCGCCAACAAGGGCTGGCTCGGGCGTTACTTCGACCACGCCTGTGCCGGCAGTGATCCCACCGTCGGCCTTTGCGTCGGCAGACAGGCGCCGCTGGCTTTCGCCGCCGGAAAACCCACGGGCGTCGCCGTCGAAAACCCGGATTCCTACCGCTACGTGGACAACGATGTCCCTGGCGGAGGCGAAATGGCCGGCGGCGAAAAGTTCTACCGGCAGATGAACGCGGCGAACGATCCGGCGGCGCTCACGGACGCAAACAACTCCGGCGGCAGCATCAGCATGGTCAGTGGCAGTGCCTCCGTGGTTTCGCCGCTGGACTTCCTGGAGCGGACCGCGCTCGACGCCCAGATCAGCAGCGACCAGATCCGCGCCGTGGCCAGCAAGGGACAAAACCAGGCGCCTTATCCGGCCGGGCGGCTGGCCAACGACCTCAAACTCGTGGCCCGGCTCATTGCCGGCGGCATGGCGACGCGCGTCTATTACGTGAGCCAGGGCGGCTACGACACCCATGCCGGACAATTGTCCGCCCACCAGCGGCTGCTGGGGGAGCTGGGAGATTCACTGAAGGCGTTCCTCGCCGACATGAAGGCTTCCGGGCAACTGGAACGGGTGCTGGTCCTGACGTTCAGCGAATTCGGTCGCCGCGTTTCCGAAAATGGCAGCGCCGGCACCGACCACGGCGCGGCGGCCCCACTGTTCCTGTTGGGCTCCCCGGTGAAGCCCGGCGTTCATGGCCCATCGCCTTCGCTCCGGCCGGCCGATCTGGTCAACGGAGACGTCCGTTTCAGCACCGACTTCCGTTCGGTCTATGCCGGCGTGTTGGAAGGTTGGCTGAAAACGCCGAGCGAGCCCGTCTTGGGACGCAGGTTTGAGCCGCTGAAGTTGCTCGCGTGACCGCCGGAACGCCGCCCGCGCCGCGGATGAGGTCCGAGGCCGGCGCCCGCAGGTGCCCTACTCCGCCGTGGCCGTCGCGGAGGGATTGGCCCAGGCGTCCCGTCGCCGTTTGGCAGACTCGAAGAATTCCGTGATCGCGGCGGCATCCGCGTCCTGGAGCGAATGCTGAAATTCCCGGAGGTCCTCGATCAGCACGCCCAGCACGCGGCCGAGGTGTTCCCGGTTGGCCAGGGCGATGTCCCGCCACATTTCCGGCGAGCCGCCCGCGATGCGCGTCGTGTCGCGAAAACCGCCGGCACAGAGCGAGGCCTGCTCCTTCGGGTGCGCCGGACTCAGCACGTAGTTCGCCAGCGCCGCCGCCACCACGTGGGGCAGATGGCTCGAACGGCTGACGAGATCATCGTGTTGGCCCGGACTCAGGGAAACCACCCGCGCGCCAATCGCCTCCCAAAGCTGGCGGATCCGCTGCGTGGCGCCCGGGTGTGAACGCGGCGTCGGCGTGATGGCGCACAGGGCCCCCTCAAAAAGGTCGGCCCGGGCGGCCTGCACGCCGGTCTTCTCAGAGCCGGCCATCGGATGACTGCCCACGAAGTGTCCGCCGGCCTTGGCAATCAGGCTCTCCAACTCCTCGACGATCGGGCCCTTGACGCTGCCGACGTCCGTGACCAACGCCTCCGGTTCGAGGAACGGGAGCAGCTCGCGCGTCAGCGGCCCCATCTGGCCGATCGGCGAACACAGCACCACCAGGTCGGCTCCGCGCACCGCCGGACCCAGGTTGCGCGTGGCCACATCCACCGCGCCGAGGCGCTCACAGTCGGCGATGAGGGTGGCACGCCGGACCACGCCGCAGACGCTTTCGGCCAGCCCCCGTTGCCGGATCGCCATGCCCAGCGAACCGCCCAAAAGGCCGACGCCCACGAGGGTCACTTTTTGGAAACGCACGCGCGGATTAAGCCCCGGCCGGCACGCGGGGCGAATCCAAAAATGCTCGGCAAGGAAGTGCCACCGCCAAAAAATGCCTGGAGGCGGGCGGCCCCTCCGCTCCGGCACGAGTGCGGCTGTCGGCTAGCCGCCGCCGGAAACAATGCTCTCCCGGACGCGCTCCAGTATCACCTCGGCCAGGAGGGGTTCCCGGCCGATGCTGCGGGCATACCACACCCGGTGCCCGTGCCGTTCCGTCGGGTTCGGAAACGTCGGTGCTCCGCGGCGCAACCGTTCACGCACCGCGGCTTCGGATTCGCCGAGCAGCTGCGGTATGTCCTCGAGGCTGTGCAACCCGTCGCTGATGAAGAAGGGCACGACCACGACGTCGCGCGTGGTCGCCAGCGCGTGGAAGTCACGGATGAACGGGGCCTCCTCCATGAAGACGGCCTGGGTCGAAGCGTAGCGACCGAGGCTGCCGATCAATTCGCTCTGCCATTCAATGGCCCGGCGCGAGTTTTCGCTGTTGCCGGTGCCATGCCCGGCGATGAAAAGGCTGATTTCCGCCGGCTGGGGCGGCGGCGAACCCGGCGGCGGGTTTTCGGCCAACACTTCGGCGGCCCGCGCCAGGATGACCCCGGTCATGCTTGGGTGGCTTCCCACCGGCCCGCAGTAGTGGAGCGTCTGGTGGCCCCGCTGCTGTTGGCGACCAAACTCGCCGGTTCCGGTTTGCACCAACCCCAGTTCCCGGGGGATGACCTGTTCGGTGAAGTAACCCTCGCTGACGAACAGCGGAACGATGAAAACCCGCCGGCCGAACGCCCCTCGCAAGACCGCAGCCACCGACGGTTGCTCCTTCCAAAAGCCTTCGACCACCTGGCCGAACACGCCCCGGCGGCGCAGTTCCTCCGCATGTTGAAGCGTCGGGGCCGCCGAATCGCCATTCAGCGTGGAGCCGTGCCCGATCAGCACGAGCGTGGAATCTGAGAGATCGCCGACCAAGTCGGCCTATCTTCGCCGGATCCGCCGGGCGCGCAAGCGGCGCAACCTCTCCGGTCGCCAACCGCGCCCCACTCGATTTCACCCCTCAAAACCAGCACTCCACCCCTCACTGGTTACATCCCGCCGCTCAGTCGGCACTCTCCCGCGAAATCGCCTCCCGACCATGGCCGACCAAAATGCCTCCAATGCGTCCAGCCCGGCCTCCCCGCCGGCGAAGAAGAAATACGTCCGGGCGATCGGCCCCAAGCTCCGGATCGTTCTGAACGTCGTCTGGGCGTTGCTGGCGATCTTGGGGGTCAATTCCGCCTATCTCGCCGCGGTCACGTTCTTCGAGTGGCTCGACCGGGCCAAGGGGGTCAGCTACCAGAACTACTTTTACCAGTTCCAGTTCCTGGGGCACCTGGTGCTGGGGATCCTGTTCATCGCACCGTTTCTCGGCTTCAACCTCGTCCACATTCTCAACACGGCCAGCCGTCCCAACCGGAAGGCCGTCTGGGTCGGTTACTTCCTCTTCGCCGCCAGCCTGGTCGTGCTGGCGACCGGCTTTGTGCTGATGCGCGTGGAAGGTCTGGAGTGGCTGGAAGTGCGTCACCAGACCGGCCGCAGCCTGGCCTACTGGGCCCATGTGGTTGCGCCCCTGCTCTGTGTCTGGCTCTACATCCTCCACCGGCTGGCCGGCCCACGGATCAAGTGGAAGGCCGGCATCGGTTGGGCGGCCGGAATGGCGACCCTCGTGCTGGCCATGGTGTTGCTGCATCGGCACGACCCACGGATCTGGAACGCCCGGGGTCCGAAGGAAGGGGAAAAATATTTCCATCCCAGCAGCGCGCGCACGGCCACGGGCAATTTCATTCCGGCGGAGAAGCTGATGAACAACGAGTATTGCCTCGAATGTCACAGGGATTCCTACGATGGCTGGTTCCATTCCGCGCACCGCTTCAGTTCGTTCAACAACCCCTTTTACCTCGCTTCGATCAAGGGCACCCGGGAGCTGGCGATGAAGCGCGACGGCAACGTGAAGATGTCCCGCTGGTGCGCCGGGTGCCACGACCCGGTGCCCTTCCTCAGCGGGGCCTTCGACGACCCGAACTTTGACTTTGAGAAACACCCCACGGCATTGGCCGGCATCACGTGTGTCTCGTGCCACTCGATCACCTCGCTCGAGGGCGGGGACAGGGGCCACATTGGCAACGGCAACTACACGATCGAGGAGCCGGTCCACTATCCCTTCGCCTACGCGCCCACAAACTCGTTTGCGTTCTACCTCAACAAGCAGCTCGTAAGGGGCAAACCGGCCTTCCACAAGAAGACGTTCCTGAAGGACTTCCACAAGACGACCGAGTTCTGTTCCACCTGCCACAAGGTCAGCATCCCGAAGACGGTCAACGACTACAAAGACTGGCTCCGCGGGCAGAACCACTACGACTCGTTCCTCCTTTCCGGGGTCTCGGGCATCAACGCCCGCGCGTTTTACTTCCCGGACAAGGCCAAGGCCAACTGCTCCGAGTGCCACATGCCGCTCCAGAAGTCGGACGATTTTTCCGCCAAGAAATATGGCACAAACGAGTTCACGGCCGTTCACAATCATCTCTTCCCGAGCGCCAACACGGGCGTCGCCTACGTGCGTGACCAACCCGAGGAGGTGAAGGCCGACATCATCCGGAAGCATCAGGAGTTCATGAAGGACACGGTGCGCCTCGACGTATTCGGCCTGAAGGAGGGCGGCACGATTGACGCGCCCTTCATCGGCCCCATCCGCCCCTCGCTGCCCAAGCTGAAGCCCGGCAAGACCTACCTGCTCGAGACCGTCGTCCGCACCGTGAAGCTGGGGCATCCGCTCACCCAGGGCACGGTGGATTCCAACGAGCTCTGGGTGGACGCCAACGTGACGGACCGGGCGGGCGACGTGCTGGGCCGCAGCGGTGCGCTCGGGCCCTTCAAGGAGACCGATCCCTGGTCGCATTTCGTCAACGTCTACATGCTCGACCGCGACGGCTACCGCATCGACCGCCGAAACGCGCAGGACATCTTCGTGCCGCTTTACAACAACCAGATTCCTCCCGGCGCGGCGAACGTCGTCCACTACCGCTTCACGGTGCCGGCGGGCCAGAAGTCCCCGCTGACCGTCGAGGTGAAGCTGAACTACCGGAAGTTCGACACCATCTACTACAACTACACCTTCGGGAAGGGCTACACGCGCGACTCAGCCCTCCTGCTGACCAATCCCCTGCCCATCACCCTGATGTGTTCCGACCGGGTCACGTTTCCGATCGAGGGCGGCGACCCCCTGCCTCCGGAATTGGCCAACCAGACCCGCGACATCCCCCCGTGGCAGCGATGGAATGACTACGGCATCGGCCTGTTTCTCAAGGGCGACAAGGGCAGCGAGAAGGGCGAGCTCATCCAGGCGGCCCAGGCCTTCGAGCAGGTGGAGAAGCTGGGGCGCGCCGACGGCCCACTCAACCAGGCCCGCGTGTTCTTCAAGGAAGGCCGCCTCAACGACGCGGTCCTCGCCCTCCAACGGGCCAACGACACCAACCGCTTCAACCCGCCGGGCAATCGCTGGACCGTCGCGTGGCTCAACGGCCTCGTGAACAAGCAGAATGGATTCCTCGATGAGGCGATCCGTGAATTCACCAGCATCCTGGAGGACCGGTATCCGGAGCTGGAACAGCGCGGCTTCGATTTCAGCCGCGACTACGAGGTGATCAACGAGCTCGGGCAGACGCTCTTCGAGCGGGCCAAGATGGAGCGGGCGAATCCAGCCAAGCGCGATGAGTTCCTGAGGGCCGCCGCAAAGCGCTTCTTGGACACGCTTGCCATCGACACCGAGAACATGACGGCCCACTACAACCTCGGCCTCATCTACGCCTCCCTCGGTGACAAGGCGAAGTCGGAGGAGCACCGCCGCCTCCATGAGAAATACCGCCCGGACGACAACGCGCGTGACCATGCGGTCTCGGCCGCCCGCCGACGCGATCCGGCGGCCGATCATGCCGCGCAGGCCATCGTGATCTACGATCTCCAGCGACCGGGCGCCTTCGGACTTAGCCCGTCCGGAAGCGGCGGGGTCGCAGCCAATCCGGTCTTGCCCAAAACTGATCCATGAACGAGCCCCACTCCCCTTCGCCGGAAGATCCGGATGAAATCGGCCAGCAGGATGACGCCGCGATCGGCCGCGGACTCCGCGTTTCCCTGATCGTCGCGCTCACCCTCATTGTTGCCGGCGGCGCCTTTTTCTTCCTGCGCACTCCAAAGGTTTCCGGCCCCGTCAAGGTGACCCAACTCGCCGCGCCGGTAGCTGCCGCGACCAATTCAGTCGCCCAAGTTCCGGCAGCCCGCTTCACCGAGATAACCAAGGCCGCCGGCATCGGCTTCCGGCACGAGAACGGGGCCTACGGTGACAAGCTGCTGCCCGAAACCATGGGCAGCGGAGTCGCCTTTGCCGACCTGGACGGAGACGGCGCGCCGGAACTCCTCTTCGTCAACTCGACCCAGTGGCCCGGCAAGCTGCCGCCCGGCGGAAAAGCGGCGACGTCCGCCCTCTACCGAAACGACGGCAAGGGCCGGTTCGCTGACGCCACCGCCGGCTCGGGCCTGGACGTGCCGCTCTACGGCATGGGCGTTGCCCTCGGCGACTACGACAACGATGGCAAGCCCGATG
Source organism: Verrucomicrobiota bacterium (assembly GCA_043755815.1). Classification (GTDB taxonomy): domain Bacteria; phylum Verrucomicrobiota; class Verrucomicrobiia; order Limisphaerales; family UBA9464; genus CAIWAH01. The sequence goes on along the minus strand of JAYUSF010000337.1, from coordinate 17,478 downwards.
TCTTCATCTCGTCCGTCGGTGGCGGCCATCTTTTCCACAACGAAGGCGGCCTAAAGTTCCGCGAAGTCACCGCCATCGCAGGCGTGGCGGGAGCCCCGGAGGACTGGAGCACCGCCTGCGCCTTCTTCGACCTGGACAACGACGGTGACCTTGACCTCTACGTGGCCAACTACGTCCGCTGGTCCCCTGCGATCGACCGGGAGGTCGGCTACACCCTGGTGGGCGTTGGCCGGGCCTATGGACCACCGATGAACTTTCAGGGCGCTTTCCCGCACCTCTACCGCAACGACGGCAACGGCAAGTTCACGGACATTTCGGCCGTCTCCGGGGTGCAGGTGAAGAACTCCTCCACCGGCGTCCCGCTGGCCAAGTCCTTGGGCATCGCACCCCTCGACTACGACGGTGATGGTTGGATGGACCTCATCGTCGCCAACGACACGACCCAGAACCTCCTCCTTGAGAACCAGAAGAATGGCACGTTCAAGGAAGTCGGCGCGCTGACCGGCGTGGCGTTCGACAGCTATGGCAACACCCGCGGCGCCATGGGGGTGGACTCCGCCCGTTTCACCAAGGACGGCAAGGCCGCCATCGGAATCGGCAACTTCGCCAACGAGATGACGGCCTTCTACGTCGCCCAAGGAGACGGTTCGCTCTTTACCGACGAATCCATCTCCTGGGGCATCGGCCCGGCGAGCCGCCTGCTGCTGAAGTTCGGCCTCTTCTTCTTCGACTATGATCTCGACGGCCGCCTCGACGTGCTCACGAGCAACGGACACCTGGAGGAGGAAATTACCAAGGTCCAGGCCAGCCAATCCTACCGCCAACCAGCGCAGCTTTTCTGGAATGCGGGCGATGCGGGCTTCGTCAACGTCACACCCACTCAGGCCGGCGCGGATCTGTTCAAACCGATCGTCGGCCGGGGCAGCGCCTTTGCCGACATGGATGGCGATGGCGACCTTGACGTGGTGCTCACCGCCGTGGGCAGCCCGCCGGTTCTCCTCCGCAATGACCAATCGCTCGGGCACCATTTCGTCCGTCTGAAGCTGGTCGGCTCCCAGTCCAACCGCGACGCCATCGGCGCCTGGGTGAAGCTCACTGCCGGCGGCGAATCGCAGTGGCGTCAGGTGATGCCCTCCAAGAGCTACCTCAGCAGCAGCGAACTGGAAATCACCTTTGGCGTCGGCCCCGTCACCAAAGTGGACAGCCTCGAAATCACCTGGCCGGGTGGAAACAAGCAACTGGTCACCAGCCCGGAACTGGATCGGCGCACGGTAGTTCAGGAGTCGCGTTAGGACCGCCAAATTAGCCGACGGGAGTTCGAAAGAATCGGCTGAAATGCCCCGAGAGGGGCTGTTGTGCCTTACCCAGATCCACAAGCCTGATCACTGTCCCAAACTGAAACTCGCGGGCGCCGACCGCGTCAGCGGGGCAACTCTCATCTCGATTCCTCAGAGTCTTTTGCCGCGGGAGAATCGGGGCTCGCCCGTCACCCATGCGCGGGACTAGGCTTGTCTCGCAGGACGTTTCCTGCGCTCGCCCTCCGTTCCAGTTCGCCCCGCTTCCTTCATGAATCCGTCCGTCAAAACGAAAGACCTCGTCGACGCGCTCAAGATCCGGTCCGCAGAACAGACGGCTTACATCAATCTGCTGACCGGCCGGGTGATCCGGCTGGATACCGCGCTGGTCGCCGCCCTGAAGTCCCGCAAGCCGCCCGGGGAAGCTCTGACTGCTGAGCAAATTCAGGCCCTCGAAGAGGCCCGCGCAATCGTCGGGGACCCGGCCAAGCGGTTCCTTCCCGCGCCCAAACCCGAAGATTTTCCGGAATACAAAACGGTCCAGAGCTTCATCGTCTCCCTGCAGGACCGAACGGTCGCCTTCGAACTGCACCAGGCAATCAAGTCCCGCGGAGCGTTTCGCCAGTTCAAGGCCGCGCTCGCGCATTTCGGTTTGGGCGACGCATGGTTGGAGTTCCGGGAACAGGCCATGGTAGAGTTTGTCCTGCAATGGGCCAAACGCCACCACCTGACCTGCGTCGCCACGGTCGTCCGACGTCGGATCTGACAAGCCCACTTCAGGAAAGCCAGCGGTCGAGATGCGTGTGCACGAACTCGTCGTCGGCCAGATGCGGGTAGGCCGCGAGAACCCGTTCGATCTCCGCCCCCTGCCCAGGGCTGAGAGTTTCTTGCGGATCAAGGCACTCGGTTCCCGTCAGCAGGCCTTGCCGCTTCAGCACTTCGTGAATGCCAGGCAGGCAGCCTGCGAACCCGTTGGCCGCATCGAAGAAGGCGCCGTTCGCATCGGTGATTTCAGCGCCAAGGCGGAGAAGTTCGGCCGGGATCGGCGCGTGGGTGAGGACCAGTCGGCGGCATTCGCGATGCAGTTGCACCGCCTGCTGAGTCCACACCGACCAGTGCCCCAACAGACCGCCGACGATCCGCCGCTCGACCTCTCGCCCGTTCACGCGGAACCGGAACGGCGTCAGTAGATCCGGCACAATCGTGTCATCGTTGCCGGTGTAGAGGGCGATGTCTTCGCGGCCCGATTCGGCCACCGCCCTGACGACGTCGAGCGTCTGGTAGCGGTTGAACGGAGCGATCTTGATCGCGACCACGTTTTCAATTGCCGCAAACTCGCGCCAGAACCGGAACGGCAGAAGGCGTCCTCCCACCGCGGGCTGAAGGTAAAAGCCGACCAACGGAAGTTCGGCGGCCACTGCGCGGCAATGGTCGAGCAGTTTGCTTTCCGGACTTTGGCCGAGCGCCGCCAGGGAAAGCAGTCCGGCAGCGAAACCAAGGTCACGGGCCAACCCGGCCTCGCCCACCGCCTGGCGCGTGTCGCCGCAGATCCCAGCAATGCCCAGCGGCAACAGACCGCCCCCGCTGCCCGCCCGCCCAAGTTCGGCCGACGTCAGTTCCCACAGCGGACGCAACAGTCCGACCACGGGATTGTGAATTGCGAATTGGGTGGTGTGGACTCCCACCGCAATCCCCCCTGCCCCCGCCGCCCGATAGTAACGCAGCAGCGCCCGCTGACGCCGTTCGTCAAACCGCCGTTCCGGCGTCAGCGCCAGCGGGCAGGCCGGAATGACCAATCCATCCCCCAGTCGGGCCCGAACCAGGTCAGTAGCGGCCATCGCGGGTCTCGAAATGCGTCGGCCGTCCCAGATCACGACCGTCACTTCGTATCCAATGCGCGGTCCATTCGATCATCTGCTCGACACGGATCCCAGGTTCGCCGAGTTCCCGGCAAAGCCGCCCCGAGTTGATCAGCAGCGCGGTGTCGGACTCGGTTCCGGAGAACACCGGCCGCCGCCCCAGGAGTTCACCGAACCGGTTCGCCACGGCGCGCACTGAGATCCGCTCCGGCCGGGACAGGTTCAAAGCCGTGGGGGGCGAACTCGCCAGTGGCAGCGCGCGGAGGGCTGCCTCATTTGCGTCGCCCTGCCAGATGCAATTGAACCAGCCATTGGCGAGCGGAACCGGTTCACCGGTAACGACGCGGCGCGCGATGTCCGAAAGGATCCCGTAACGCAACGCCACCGCGTAGCACAGCCGCAGTTGAACGACCGGCGTGCCGTGCCGGTGCGACTGAAACTCAAAGATGCGTTCCCGCGCGACGGCGGCGCTGCCGTATTCCCCGACCGGCTCCAGCGTCGCCGACTCCTCGGCGCCGTCTGAATCCACCGGCGTGGCTGGATACACGTTGGCCGTCGACAGGGCGACGATCCGCGCGTTCGCGAACCGCTCGCAAACCCGGGCGGGCACCAGGGTGTTGGCAGCCCAGGTCGCCCCGGCATTGTTGGAAGTGCCGAACTTGAGGCCAACCAGATAAACGAGATTCGCGGTGTCCGGCAACTGAGCGGCGGCCTTCGGATCAAACAGGTCACACGCCATCGTGCGGACGCCGCGCGCTTCCAGCCAGTCACGCGCCGCCGGGTTGCTGAAGCGGCTGGCGGCGATGACTTCAAGCGGGTGTCCGGCCGCTGCGGCAGCGCGCTGCGCAAGGACGGCCAAAGTCGGTCCCATCTTGCCGCCGGCCCCGATTAACACCAGGGGACTGGACCAATGCCGGATGGCGGCAAGGAGTGCGGGCGACGGACGGGTCAGGTGCTCGTCCAATTCACCCTCTGACCCATCGAAACCGACCGGACCAGCCGGGCCGTCGGTAGCATCAGAACTCGCGAACCGCATGGTTGAAACATGCGGACAAGGGCGGAAAAGGCCAAGGATTTGCCCGGCAATTTCTCCAATGGGACTGGCCGGCGACGGTCAGGGGTTCCATACCGATTGCACGGCCGCCCGACGGCGACGCCGGATCCAGCCGAAAACGCCCAGGCCAAATCCGATAAAGATGGCGGTCTCCGCGGGTTCGGGAACCGGGGTTACCTGCCAGCCGATGTCTTCAAGGGCGGCCCAGTCCAGCTCGGTAAACCACTTGCGCGTGCCGGTCGTGATGTCCGGATCGAGCGCGGTCTCCTGTGGAGTGATCGTGCCCGGAAGGTCACTCGACGTGTTGTTGGCCCAGTGTCCACCGCCGGACTGGAGAGAGGGGTTGGTGCCGCCGTTAGCCGCCGTTGAATTTGCTCCGGTAAAGACGGTGCTCGCGCCCGAGCCCGAGACCTGGCGGGTCCAGGAATGCGCGAGGCCAATTCCCAGCAGATGTCCGAGTTCATGGACGGCGACCGAGTAGAAGTCGTATTTGTTGCCGGGAACATCCACGGTGGAGACGTCGGAATCGAAATACCAACTGGTGGCGGAATCGAACGAGACCGAGCCTCCCCAAGGGCCGAACTCGGTGCTCGTGTTGGGGGAAACCTCTGGGTAAATGTCGACGCCGGTTTGTCCCCGGCCGAACACTGTGGATCGCCACGGCTCGCCGCTCGCACCCGCAAATGCCGTCACCGCAGTTGCCGCGGTCGAAGTCGCCAGTGTTCCGCCACCGATGGAACGACCACCCGCATAAATCACCATCGTCTGGGCTGGAACGGACACTCCGGTAAGCTGGACTTGGTTTCCGTTTGCCGGGTTACTGAAGACCTCCTTCCAAGTCTGGGCGCCCGAGTTCACCGGAATCGCGAGCAGGTTATCCTCAATTCGCGCCTCCAGATACGAAGCCGCCGCTTCCAACACGGTCTTGCGGGATGCGGTGAAGAAATTGTTGGCGTCGTAGCTGTAGTCGAATTGAAAGATCAGACCGGCGTGGACCACAGGCACGGTGGTCATCGCCAGGGTCAGGACTGCCAAAGGTGCGCGCTTCATAGGGTATTCCGTTAACCAAGTGAGCCGGGACGGCGGCCAACCCAGTCATCGGAAGAACCCCGAACGCGCTTTAGCCCCTTCGTAGGCGCGCCTTTACTTGGTCATGGCCGGCCGCGGGCGGGGCTTGTGCAGGGCGAGCACATCGGTCTGGTGCCGCATCCCCGAACGGGACGTCGGTCCACGTCCTGCTCCGCCGGTAACCACCCCCCCGTCACCCACTCTCCCCGAAATGACTTCCGCAGTGAGTTCCGCCACGCTCTGAAGAATTCGGGTCGGCTGGTAAACATAGTCGCCGACATCCTCCAGTTTGGTTGACCCAGTCAGGACGAGGTAACCCAGCAGGCCCGATTCCACGGCGCCGCGGATATCCGTTTCCATGGTATCGCCGATCATGATGACCTGCTCGACCGTAGCCCGGGCGGACTCCGCCAGCTTGCGCCGGGCGCGCTGGAACATGTAGCCGTTCGGCTTGCCCAGGTAGTAAGCGCGCCGGCCCGTGCTGGCTTCGAGGAAGGCGGCCAGGGCGCCGGCACCAGGGCGCGTTTTCTGGCTGGAGACCGGGCACCAGTTGTCCGGATTCGTCGCGAGCAGGCGGGCGCCCTTTTCGATCAGTTCATGCGCCTTGGCGAGCTTGTCGGTCGTGGCGGCACCTTCGCCGACGACCACGTAGTCGGGTTCGATGGCGTCATTGGCGATCTTGTGTTCGTGCAACGCCGTCACCAAGCCCCCTTCCCCGACGACAAACACCGTGCAGTTCGGGTGGGTCTCGCTCAGGAAGTCGGCCGTGTTCATCGCCGAAGTGTAAAAATGCCGCCCGGAAAGCCCCTGCACACCGAGATGTCGCAACCGGACCGCCAAATCCTCCGCGGTCGGCGCGGAGTTGTTGGTGAGAAACAGGAACGGGGTGCCGGTTCCCAGGAGGGCCGCCACAAACTCCGTCGCCCCGGGAATGAGCTGGTTCTCACGGTAGATCACTCCGTCCATGTCGATCAGGTAGCCGGTCTTCATAAGGGTTATCCGGTTCGGACCCGCGGTGGAACGGTGCAAGGTCCGGACATTGGGGATGGCTGGTTTGCGGTTTTTTGCTCACCGGCCGAGCGCAGCATGCACGATGGAGGCGGCGATGCAACCCGCGGCTCACCCTCGGCCCAGGCCGGCAACCTGACTTCGCGGAATCACCGACCGCGGCGAATACCCGGCACGCCTCATGAAGTCCTGCCATTCCGGACCGTGCTCCTCGATCCCGGGGCCGAACCGGACAAACGCCACCAAGTGGGCCGCTTCGTGGCACAGCGTTTCGCGCAGCAAAGATTCGTTCGGCGGCAGCAACAGCACGGCGTTGAGGGTTATCCGACCGGCCCGCAGGTCGCATTGTCCCAGGGCGGCGTAGAGGGAATCGGAGAACTCGATCGTCGCGTCGCGGGCCAGACGGGAAAGACCCCAGAGCACACACCACTCGCGGAAGGCCGCAAACAGCCGGTCGAGTTGGCGCTGCCCGAGCGCCGCCGCATGCGGGTCCATGGCAGTGACCGCTACTCGTAGCGCAGCGACTCGATCGGATCGAGGTTCGCCGCCTTCCAAGCCGGGTAGGTGCCGAAGGCGATGCCGACAATCGAGCAGACCACCAGGCCGATCAGCGCCCAGTCCCACGGAAACACCGCCGGCGTGTTCAAGGCCATGGCCGCAACGTTGCCGGCGCCAATGCCGAGGACGATCCCCAAAACTCCGCCAAACTCACTCAGCACGATGGCTTCCAGGATGAACTGGGTCATGATGTTCCGTTTTTTCGCCCCGATAGCTCGACGGATGCCGATCTCCTTCGTGCGCTCGGTCACGCTCACCAGCATGATGTTCATGATGCCAATGCCGGCGGCGACCAGGGCGATGCTGGCGATAATTCCCGCCCCGGCCCGGACGGCCAAGGTGATCGTCCGGAACTGTTTGATGAGAGAATCGTTCGAGACGATTTCGAAGTCGTCACCTTCGCCGGGTGGAACCTTGCGCATGGCCCGCAGGATGCCCCGGACCTGTTCCACCGTGTCCTCGTAAACCGCCTGGTTGTGGGCCTGCACCTGGATGCTCAGCGACGTCTCCCGGCCGTAGCGGTTCAGGACCGTCGTCATGGGCACGACGATGAACTCATCCTGGCTTCGGCCGAAGATGCTGCCCTTGGGCTCCAGCACGCCCACCACCGTGTATTTGATGCCCTTGAACTGAACCCACTCACCCAATGGCGAACCGAACGGAAACAGGCGTTTGGCGACGTCCGCTCCCAGGACGGCGACATGCCGTGCGCCGGACAGGTCGGTTTCCACGAAGGGCCGCCCCTCGGCGACGACCAGATTGCGCGTCTCGAAGGACTCCGGGCTCATGCCCCGGAAGCTGATGGTGGGATTGGTCTTGCGGAAGCGGGACGACACCTCGCCGAGGTCCACCTCGGAACTGACGCTGACATTCTTCGCCAAGGTGGCGCGTTCCCGGATGTAGGCGGCGTTCGGGTAATAGAAACGCTTTCGCCGGAAGTATTTCTCCCGCGCCCCGAGGTCATCGTCGACCTGGATCGCCGGGAAGCGCTGCATCTGGAAGGTGTCGCTGCCCAACTGCTGCATGTTGCTCTCGATGTTCCCCTGCAGCGCCCGGATCGCCGTCATCACGACGATGATGCTGAACACGCCGATCAGGATGCCGAGCAGCGTGAGCGACGAGCGCAGCTTGTGCGCGGCGATGGCGTTCAACGCCATCGTGAAGGCCTCGCGGAGTTCGGTGAGGAGGGAAAGCCGTTTCATGCCGCTTCGTTCTTCATTCGGCCCGCAAGGCATCCACCGGGTTCATCCGCGCGGCCCGCCAGGCTGGCAGGAAGCCGCTGACCACCCCGGTCATCACCGACACGACCAAGGCCAGCGCGACCAACCACCAAGGCATCGAGGCGGCCAGGAACTTGTCCACCACCAGCGTGAGCGGCCACGCGATGAGCAGGCCCAGGATACCGGCGCCCAGCGTGATGGTCGCGGCCTCGACCAGGAATTGCACCAGGATGGTCCGGCGTTTGGCACCGATGGCCTTGCGGATGCCGATCTCCTTCGTCCGCTCGGCGACGCTCACGAACATGATGTTCATGATGCCGATGCCGCCGACGAACAGCGACAGGCCACTGATGAACAGTCCGACGGCGGCGATGGAACCGCCCACGGCGTTGAAGAAGTTCAACAGCGCATCCTGCTGATTGATGGCGAAGTCGTCGGGCTTGTCCGGGGGCACGCGGCGCAGCTTGCGCATGATGCCGCGGATTTCCTCCTTGGCATCCTCCATCACGCTCAGGTCGCGCACCTTGGCCTGGATCGTCAGGTCCGGCCAGCGGTTGAAGTCCCGGCTGAAGCGCGTGATCGGGATGACGATCTGATTGTCCAGGTTGAAGCCGGTGAAGAAGCTGCCCTGCTTCTCCATGATCCCTACCACCTCCAGGTTCACGTCGTTCAGTTTCACTTTGCCGCCGACGGCACCGCCATACGGAAAGAACCGTTCCGCCAGGTAGCTGCCTAACACGCAGACCGGCCGGCCGGACTGAATGTCGGAAGGCGTCAGCCATCGACCCGAAGACAGCCCCAACCCGCGGACGATCAGGCTGTTCTCGTCGTTGCCCTGAATCCAAACGCCCCGCGCCTGCTTCTTTCCGACGGAAACCGTGCCGCTGCCCTCCGATTCCACGCTGATCGCGGAGCACAGGGTGACCAGACGTTCCAAATCCTTGGCATTTTGCAGCGTGAATTCGCGGCGATTCCGGGACAGCCGCCAGTCCGTTTCACCGGTCATCCAGGAGAAACGCTGGATGAACAGCGTGTCGGCGCTGATGCCGGCGAGGCTCTTCTTGAAAGCGGCGTTCAGGCCCGTGATGGCCGTGCCCATGAGCGTGACCGAGACGATGCCGATGACGATGCCGAGCGTCGTCAGACCGGCGCGCAGCTTGTTCGCCCGGAGCGCGGCCCAGGCGATGATCACGGACTCCTTGAACTCGGAGAGGAGGGTCATGCCGTAACCGGGGGCGCTGAAGATTCGGCGAACTTCATCGCCGCCCTTGGATTCGGGTTCACCTCGTCCGCCGCGATCAGGCCGTCGCGGATCCGGATGATGCGGCGGGCGTGTTGGGCCACTTCCTCCTCGTGCGTGACCACGATGATCGTGTTGCCCTTGCGCGACAACGTCTCGAACAGGCCGAGGATTTCCTCACCGGTTCGGGAGTCGAGGTTGCCGGTCGGTTCGTCGGCCAGGACGATGCTGGGGTTGTTCACCAGCGCCCGGGCCACGGCCACCCGCTGGCGCTGGCCGCCGGAAAGTTCGTTCGGCTTGTGGTGCATCCGGTCGCCCAAACCGACGTGGGTCAGGGTCTGGATCGCCTTCTCCCGTCGCTCGTCGGAGGGCACGCCGGCATAGATGAGCGGCAGCTCGACGTTGTGGAGCGAGTCCGAGCGCGGCAGCAGGTTGAAGCTCTGGAAGACGAACCCGATCTCGCGGTTCCGGATCTCGGCGAGTTCGTTGTCGTCCATGTGGGCGACGTTCACGCCGTTCAGCTCATAGTAACCGCTGCTCGGCGAATCGAGGCAGCCGAGCAGGTTCATGAGCGTGGATTTGCCGGAACCGGACGGCCCCATGATGGCGATGTATTCGCCACGCTCAATGGACAGCGACACGCCGCGCAGCGCGTGGACCGTTTCCGTGCCCATCACGTAGCGTCGGGTCAGGTCGTGGATTTGAATGAGAGGCATGGGGAATCGCCGGTTTCAGGGGCCAAGTGCCGACCCCAAGCTGCCTACTTCTTCTCCTCCGGCTTCGCGTCCTTCTTGGAGTTGTCCACCTTGGCCAGCTTCTCGTCCTCCAGTTCCCGGGCGATGGCCTTGTAGCTGCCGGTGACGATCTCCTGCCCTTCACTGATGCCTTCGAGGATTTCGTAGTGGGACTCGTCGCTGATGCCGCGTTTTACCGGAATCATCTTCGCCTTGTCCCCCGCGACGGTGAAGACGACGTCAATCGGCTTCGGCCCGGACTTGTCCTTTCTCTTCGTCAGGTCGGCCAATTCCTGGTCCAACTCCTTGTCTTCGGCCTTGGCCATGACGGGCTTCTTCTCGTCATCCTTTTTGACGCCCTTCGGCAGACGCGTGGTCACCGACTGGATCGGCACCGTCAGCACGTTGGTGCGGTAACGTGTCTCGACCTCGGCTGTGACGCTCATGCCGGGCAGAAACCGGTCCTTGTCCGTGAGGCGGATGCGGACTTCAAACTTGGTGGCCTCTTGCTGGCTGTTGATGCCGCTCGTCCGCGCCGAATTGGCAATCTGAGTGACCGTGCCTCCGAACTTGCGGTCCCGGAACGAATCCACCTCCAGTCGCGCGCGCTGCCCCAACTGGATGAGCACGACGTCCACCTCGCCCACTTCGACCCGGGCTTCCATCTCATTCAGGTCGGCCACCGTCATGATCTCCGTGCCGGCCATCATGCCGGTGCCCACGACGCGTTCTCCCTTCTCGGAGATCAGCTTGCTGATGGTGCCGTCCACCGGGCTGTAGATCGTGCACTTGAGCAGATCTTCCTCGGCCTTCTTGAGCGATTGCCTGGCCATTTCGATCTGGTGGCCGGCGCTGTTGGCCTGCGATTTGGCCACGTCAAAGGCGGTGCGGAACTCATCGTAAACCGATTCGCTGACCAGCTTCTTCTCAAACAGCTCCTTGTTCCGCCTGAACTCCGACTCCGCCTTGGCCGCCTGGGCGATGGCCGTGGTTCGGCTCGCCTCCGCCGACTTGAAACTGGCCTCGGCCGAATTCCGGCTGGCGATGTAGAAGTCGGGCTTGATCCGCACGAGCAGGTCACCCTTCTTCACGGACTGCCCCTCCTTCACCGGCAGATCGATGATCTCGCCGGACACTTCCGGGCTGATCTTCACGGCCAGGACGGGCTGCACCTTGCCGGTCGCCGTGACCAGCTCGGTCAGGTTCCGGCGCATGGCCTTGTCGGTCTGCACCGTCAGGGGTTTCTTGGAGAATTTCTGGTAACCCCAATAGCCGCCCGCGCCACCGGCCACGAGGAGGATTGCAAGGGTCACCCACAGCCACGTCAGGCTGCGTTTCTTCTTTGGGCCGGCGGTCATTGTCTGGGCTGATGACCCGACCGGAGGCGGGTTTGTTTCAGGCAAAGTTGAGGGTGCGGAATGCATGAGCGAGGCTGCGCGAGACTCGCGGCGAGTCAGGCCAAGTCAAGCGGCCCCGCGGTTCAGAAACGGACACTTTGCGACAGCAACGCCACCGGAGAGCCGGTGGCGTTACGAAGCAATGGAAGCGAAGCACTACTTGCCTCCTGCACCAAACCCAGACACCGGCTTGCCCGCCTCGGTCAGCTTGCCGCAGGACCACAGGAGCCCTCGCGCGACGAGGTCGAGGTAGCGGGGATCGTTCACGGTCTCGTTGTTGTGACCGATGGTGGTCGAGAAGACGCGGGCCTTCTTCGGGCCGTATTCGTGGGTCCAGACGACCACGCTGTCGGTTGTGCCGACCCGGCTGCCGTCGCCCTGAACGCCCCGCGCCAGCGGTTTGGCCGAACCCCAGATCATGATGTTGTTGTAGAGTTCCTCGTTGACCGTCACCCAGTTTTCCAACCCCTTCGTGACGGCGTGAGAGGCGTCCACGTAGGAGATGCTGATGGGCTTCTGCGGGCCATGGCCGCTGGATTGCAGGCCAAGGTAGTCGAACCAGTAGGCGTGCGGGGTTCCGGGCTTGGCCGATTCGCCCGGATTGCCAATCCGGTAGGAATGCATCGCGCAGTGCAGGTTGACGCCGGGAAGACCGTCGCGGTGCGGCTTGAGCACACCTTGGACGACCGCGTCGTCGTTCTGGTCGGCCGCGCATTCGTCGTGGACCACCACGTCGTAGCCCTGGGCGTAGTCGGGTTTCCCGTAGATCGGCAGCGGCGGCTTCGTGCTACCATCCGGCGAATAGATGATGTCCACCTGGACGTTGGCCCGGGCCTCCAGGCCCGCCTTCAGGATGTCCTTTTGCTTGGCGTAATCGTGGCAGCAGCCGCCCAGCAGGAGCAGGGCGCGCAGAGGCTTCACAGCGGGCTCGGACCCGGGCTTGCGCTTGTAGCTGACGACCACCACGCCATCGCCGTCGCTCGTCTTGAACGCACTTGGGCGCGAACCCTGAAAAGCATAGGCCGCCCGCCAGCCGGTGGCGGTCAGCTCGGCAATGGCCAGGATCTTGTTGCCGGGGTTCTGGCCCTCGACCTCCTCGACGTCCATGACCATGGGTGTCTTGGCCGTGTCCACGGTGAACTTGCCTTTGGCCGTGCTGTCGTTGCCGTGATACACATAGGCGCCGTCCTTGAGATCGAGACCGACGAGTTGCAGGTCGCCCGCCGCCATCGGCTGGCCATTCATTTCCGCGGTGTCGACCACCCAAGTGCCGTTGAAGCTGGCCAGATCGGCCGCCAGGCCCACGGCGCCGGCGAAGAGCAGGCTGAACAAAAGTTTCTTCATGAAGTGAGCCTAGTGAACCAGCCCGCGCCCCTGAGGCAAGCCCGGCCTCGTCGCAACCGCTCCCGCAAGCCGCGCGCCGAACCGGTTGCCATCGCCCCGCCTTCCTGAGGTCTGGCCGCTCAGGGCTCGCGCAGAACGCGGAAGTAGCCGTTGGTGTTCGGCGCCAAATGGAACGCCGCCTCGGGGAACTGCGCCGGCACGTTGCCGACACGCTTCCACGGACCGTCCACAGCGTCGCTGGAAAGGAGCTGATACCCGATGCCCTCCACCGCCGGCCAGCTCACCCGGACCGACCGCGGCAACAGGGTCAATCCCACGCCAAATGCATCCTCCACCCGCGTGGGGTCACTGCCCCGCAGTTGCTCGGCGGCGTTGTTCCAACCATCGCCGTCGGGATCTTCACGCGGTCCGGCACCCAGCCCGGCGAACCATTTCTGTTCCCACGCATCGTCCAGTCCGTCGCCGTCTCCGTCCGCGATCGGCACGCCGTCGAGCAGCAGTTCGGCGTCGTCCAGAGTGCCGGTTGAGCCCGCACTCACACCGATGTCGGTGACCGCGAGTGTCCATTCGCCCAAACTGCTTTCGCCGAGGTGATGAGTGGAGCCATAGGTCCAGTCCGTGAGCGGCGCGTCGTTCACGCTGCCCGGCCGATGGAGCAGACTGAGGGTGCCGGCCGGGGAACGCAGCGTCACCCGCAGATCGCCCTGGCGCGCATGGTGCCAGCGCAGCCGCAGGCGGACGTGCTCCACCACCAGGGGATCGCTCACCACAAACGTGCGCGTGGCCGAATCAAGGGCCAGCCGCACCCGGACGTTGGCGTTGGTGGCCACGAGCGCCCGCAAGGCCGCGCCGTGGTTGGCTCCGATGGTCGCGGCCGGGATCCGTGTAAAGTCCGTGTCGAGCATCAGCACCCGTTCGCCGGTGCCGGTGTTGTTCGCGATCACGGCCAACGGCGCGCCGGCATTCGCGCAGTTGCCGAGTTTCTTGGCGAAGGTTTCCCCGCCTCGCCGGACCAAGGCCGCCGCCCCGGCCAGCGGAGCCAACGCCGTGTCGGCCGAACCCACGTCCACCAGCGATACCTCCGCCGTGGGCGCATCCGGATAACGCCCGGTGCCGCCCGTGGCCGGCAGGCTGCGCAATGCCTCCGGCACGCCTTCGCCGGAGATCAGCACCCGGAAGCCTTCGTCCGGAATCGGCGTGCTGTTCGTGTCCAGGTAGCGGTGCCGGGCCGCCGGCGGACGGTTGCTCCAGGTCTGCGCCAGCCGGACGGCCGTGCCGGCGTTCACCACGCCAAAACCCGCGTTGTGGCTGACCCACCAGCCGGCGCCGTTCGTCGCCAGGTCCGGGTCGGTGCGGTCCACCTGCCGGGCCGACAGTGCGAGCACCTGCTGCACGTCGCGCCAGCCGAGTTGCGGATTGGCGGACAACACCAGCGCCGCCACTCCGGAAACCAGGGGCGCGGCGGCCGACGTCCCGACGAAGCCGTTGGCGCCCGAAATGTAATCGGCGAGTTGCGGATCGTCCGGATCCACGAAGCGGTTTTCCCCCTTGGCCCCGGTCGGATCGGTGGTGAACAGGCCATCGAAGCCCGCCGTATCGTCGCCGCCCGGCGCCGCCACGAGCAGGCAGGCGCCGGGATTGCTGTAGCTGGCCACCCGCCCGTCGGAGCGCACTGCGCCTACCGTGATTTGGAGCAGGTCATTGGCGTAGGCATCCAGGTTGGCGTCACCGACTCCGGTCATGAAGTTGTAGTCCTCGACGCGCGTGTTCCCGGCGGAGCGAACCAAGACAACGCCACGGCCTTCGCGTCCTCCGGTAACCGCGTTCGAAATCGCCACCGACTGCACGGCCGGCATTTCGAGGAAGAGGAAATCCGAATTGCCCCATGAGTGGTTCTGCACGGCGATCGCGTCGCCTCGAAACGCAAACACCGACGCGAGTCCCGCGTCGTCCGGTTGCACGTCGCTGGCGTTCCACAGGACCAGCGAGGCCAAGCCCGCGTGCGGGGCCACGCCGCTGATGCCAACGCCGTTGCCCCCCCGCGCCGCGATGAGCCCGGCCACCGCCGTGCCGTGATTGAAGTCGGTGCGCATGTGAGCCCCGGAGCCGGACCCGTTGAAGAAATTGTGGCTCAGGGCCGTGAGGTTCGCGACGAGGTCGGCGTGGATCTGATCAATCCCGTCGTCGCCGACGCCGACCACCACGCCCTCACCGCGGGTGACCGCCCAGGCCCCGCGGGCGTTGAGCGTGGCCGCCGGGGCAAACGCGCCGATGGCCGGCTCAGTCGGATCCAGGTGATCCTGCTGTGGGTAGAAGCGGTCGTTCGGCGCCGCCGCATACGCAAAGTGCCGGCGCGCCGCGCTGCGGGCGGATGGCCGGGCAAATTCAACTTCCGGCTCGGCCGCCAGCGACCCAGCGGCGCGGAGCGCCTCAAGTGGCGTGGGCAAGCTGACGACGACCGTCCGGTCATCGACGAGCAGACGGGCATCTCCGCCGGTCAGCTTCAGGTAGGCCGAGGCGCCGTCCGCCCTGCGAAACCGCACGACCAGGCGCCGGCCAAATTCGACCGGCCGGCCGCCACCGCGGGGCTGGACCGTTAGCCACTCCTTCGTTTGCGGCACGACCGCCCGGGCCACCGGCGCCTCCGGGAGGAGGTCGTAATCCCGCCGGCCCGGCTCCCGCAGCCGGACCGTCTCCGCGAGGGCGACGGTCGCAAGCAACAGCGCCCAGCAGCAGCGGAACGGAGTGTCGGTCACGCGGTCAAACTACCAAGCCAGTTCAAAAATGCCACGCCGGGCACGACTTCAGGCGCCCGGAAAACTCGGCACAGGACCGGCTAAGCAATCGGCAATGTCCGCCAGCCTTCAACCCGCAGGAGGTCCCCATGGATGCATACACTTCGCCGGATTCCCCGTCCCCTTCCCTCACCCAGCCAACCGCGCCGCCCGACTGGCGCTGGTGGGCGCAACGTCTGCTGGTCTGCAATCCGTTCTTCCTCGTCAGCGCCGCGTTGCTGCTCTTCGGCGTCAACCGGCTCTCGACCGATCCCACCTTCCTCGGCGGCGAGGAGCCGAAGCTGTTGTTCAACTTCGGCACGCTTCAGCTCTACGGCGGGCTGCTCGCCCTGACCGCGGTCCTGCTGGCCCGGCGGCGCGTCTGGTATGACTCCGCGCTGCTGGTCGTGCTGGAACATGGCCTGGTGCTGGTCCCGTTCATCCTAATCGGCCAGGCGGCGCTGATCGGCCGGGACCTGGCCGCCGCGCTGATTGCGGCCGGGGCCGTCGCAGTTGCGCTGCGGGCCTGGTCCATCCGCCGCTGGTATCCGCGCTTCAACCTGCCCCCGCGCGCGTTGCTGCTCGGGGTGGGAATCCTCGCCCTGAACGTCACGCTGCCGCTGTGGTTCCGCTCCGTCGTGGAGCACGAATCCGTTTATGACTGGGCTCAACGAAACCGCCTCGTGTGGCTCGCGTTCCTGCCGGCGCTGGCCGCCGCGGCCAACCTCCTTCCGCGTCCCGTCCGCCACGACGGCATCAACCCCGAACGCCCCTGGCTCCCGCTGTTCATCTACGCGCTCTGGCTTGGCGGCAGCGGCGTCCACGCGGCGAGCGTCGGTTACCTCGGCAAGGGATCCTCCCTCACGCTGGCATTGCTGGCGCCCACCCTGCTGGTGAGCGCCTGGACCCTGCTGAACCGGTTGGGCGATCTTACGCCGAAGGTCAGTCCGCTGGCCCAACGCCTCACGCTGGCCGCCGCCGCCGCGGTTCCGCTGGGTGCCTTCGCGGAACCCCTCGTCCTGCTGGTTTTGGCGGCGATCAACGTCATCGGCTTCACCGCGCTGGCCGGATTCGGGCCCGTGGCCTTGCGGGGATTTGTCCGTCAACTCGTCATGGCCAGCCTGGGAATCTGCCTCGTCGCCGTTCCCGTGGAATGGATCGCACTGATCCGTCCCGGCTGGGGCCGGCCGGAACTCGTCATCGCGGTGCTCGCCCTCTACGGCCTGGCGGCCAGCTGGACTTCGCGCCATCCGGCCATCGGCATTGCGGCCGGCCTGACGCTCGGATTCGGCCTCGCCAAGGTGGCCGACGATCTGCCCGCCCGCCTGATCACCCAGCTCGCGCTGCTTCAGATGCTGGGCCACAGCCTGCGTTGGAACGACTCCACCGACGCCGTCCGCCTGCGCTGGATGGCCGCGAGCGTTTGGCTGTTCACGCTCTATGTCGGTTCACCCGTGCCGCTCCACGGACTCGTTGAGGCGGCCGCGCTGCTGGTGGCGGCCGGGCTCGCGTGGCGGCTGAACCGGCGGGCGGCCGGCGTGTGCCTGTTCCTCACGGGGCTCGCCGGTGAGCTGGCACCTCCGGTTCGCTGGCTCGTTGAACACGCCTCCGCCGGACTGCTGTCGCTGCTCGCGAGCTTCGCGCTGTTCGGTCTGGGCGCGTGGATCGCATGGCGCCGGAACCATCCATCCGCCGGTGAAACCGACCGCGGGCCGGCGTAGCGCAAGCATCCCCGCCTTTGGGTTTTGGGCGGCAGCTTGCCGCAAGTCGGTTCGCGGTCGTGTCCGCGAGCATCTGGACACCGTGGTTGATGCTCGACTGCGCTGGGCGCTGCGTCTGCCAACCGGGTAAGCTGACCGGCGGTGGAGCGCAGGGCTCCGGCCCTGCACGAATACCCGGCGTGTCGGCGCTGGCTCACGGCCAGGGT
>JAYUSF010000336.1:0-10186 GCA_043755815.1 Verrucomicrobiota bacterium | reverse complement strand
TTCGTATACCTTGCGATGATACGCATTCAACTCCGCCGGTTGGCATGATTGCTCAGGAATCACGACTTTTCAGACAGGCTCTGAAGGTGTTCGTGGCGGTGGACCCGTGCGACCTGCGCAAGAGCTTTGACGGCCGGCACGCGCTGGTGACGGAGCGGTTGCAGGAAAGCCCGCAGACCGGCGCCCTGTTCGTGTTCACCAACCGGCGGCGCAACCGGCTCAAGATCCTCTTCTGGGACCGCACCGGCCTGTGGGTGCACCCAGCGGCTGGAACAGGGCACGTTCTCCTGGCCGGCTTCGGCCACGGCCGGTGCCGCCAAGCTGTCCCTGACCCCGGAGGCGTTGACGCTGCTGACCGGCGGGGTCGATCTGCGCGACGCGAAGCTGCGGGCTTGGTATCAGCGGGAATAAGCGTTCGCAGGCGTGATGACGGCACGTCGTTTGCTTTTGCGAACGCACCGCCGCATGACGCCCCGCGAAGCCAAACTCACCCGCCAGCTCGAAGCGGCGTTGGCGGCCGTGGCGACCTTGCAGGCGGAGAACGCACTGCTGCGCCAGAAGGTGGACCGGCTGGTCCAGCGGGTCTTCGGCGCGACGAGTGAGCGGCCTTCACCCGGCCAGTTGGAACTGCTCCTCGCGCTGCCCGCGACGACACCCGTGGTGAACGAACCGCCGGTGCCCACGCCCGCCCCGGTGCGCTCACGGAAGAAACGCGCTCCGCGCCTCCCCGAAAACCTCCCGGTGATCGAGGAAGTGCTGGAACCCGCCGCCGTGCAGGCTGCGCCCACGGAGTGGCGCAAGATCGGCGAAGAGGTCAGCGAACAGCTCGACTACGAGCCCGGCCGCTTGCTGCGCCGCCGGCTGATCCGGCCCAAGTATGTCCGCAAAGCGGACCGGGAAGCGGCCCCCGTCATCGCCCCGCTGCCCGCGCGCCTGCAGGACCGCAGCCTGCCCGCGTCGGGATTGCTGGCCCACGTCCTGGTCAGCAAATACTGCGACCATCTCCCGCTCTACCGCCAGGAACGCATCCACGCCACCCGCCACGGCGCGAACTTTCCGCGTCAGACGCTGGCCCGCTGGGTCGAACTGGCCGCCGGCTGGCTGCGGCCGGTCTATCAGGAAATCAAAGCCGGCGTGCTCGCCGGCGGCTACGTGCAGCTCGATGAGACGACGGTGGATGGTCTACAATGGAGCGCTAAATGCGGCGCTGCTCCTCCGGTTCCTGGAACGGCTGGTGCGCCAGATGAAGGGCCGCAAGGTGTATCTGATCCTGGACAACCTGCGGGTGCATCAAAGCGCCCCGGCAAAGGCGTGGCTTGCCGCACATCCGGACGCGATCGCGGTGCATCATCTGCCCGGCTACAGGCCGGAGCTCAACCCCGACGAGCGCCTGAACCGGTCGCTCAAGAGCAAGCTGGGGCAGCTGCCTGCCGCCCGGGACGAGCGGCCCCTCCACCGGCAGACCCTGGGCCAGTTGCGTTCGTGCCACGAACGACCCGGCCTGAGCTGTGGCTGCTTCACCGCCGCCGCCACCCAATACGCCGCCTGACGGCTCTATCTTATTGCCGGATTATTAGTTTTTCTCCGGGGCGTTGCGCTTCAGACCCACCTCATGGGCGATGTCGTCGAATTCCTCGCGGCTGACCTGGTGGAGTTCCTTCCCGCGATGGGCGAGCTTTTCGTTAATCTTGATCGCCTTCTCGGTCATTTCCTCGTGGGTTTCCTTGGAACCGCCGAGCAAGGCGAAATTCTTGCCCGTCGTCACACGCTTGTGGCCGTCAGAATCCAACCCGACTCCCACGAGCAGCGCTTGCTTTGCTTTTTTCCCGGGCTTGTTCGCCATCGCCGCAGCCTAGGGGGAGGGCACGCTCCGACAAGGCCGAATCATACGGACGGCACCGCCTTTGAGCTTGCCGCCTGTCGGGCGCACACGGAGCCTCAGCCTTTACCCATGAAATGTTTTACGAAGGCTTTCACCTTCCTTGTCCGACCTCAGTCCCGGTGGATAGAACGGCTTTCCAAGGCCATCTTCAGTCTGGCGGCCGTCGGGTCGCTGCAGGCGGAGTTCATTCAGCCGGTTGGGGTCACCGTCTCCAACGGTGAGGAGGTCAAAGACGCGCTGATCGACGGCCAAGGGTTTGAAGACCCCGGAGTGGGCTCGCCGGAATCGGTCCATGTTACGGCTGGCTCCGAAATGTGGAATTCGATCGGTTCGATCCGGGCGGAAGCGGTGTTCGATCTGGGCAAGCTGGTGGATCTGACCAAGGTTTACATCTGGAACTACAATGCCGGCGTGGATACCGACCGCGGCATGAAGGACGTGCAGATCTTTGTGTCGCCCGACGTCAACCCCGCGACCGCGAAGTTTACCGGCATCGCGACCTTCACGCTGACCGAGGGCGGAACGGCCGCTCAGGCGTTCAACTTGGTGGGCACCGATGTGCGTCTGGTCAAGCTCCGCAACACGGGTAACTGGGGCAACGGCTACGCGATTGGCCTGGCCGAGGTGAGGTTCGAGGCCGGCGACATCACGGGCAACGTGCCGGTCGTGGCCATCACCGGGCTAAAGGACGGCGACACGGTTCCGTTCGGCAGTGACTTCTCCCTGCTGGCGACGGTCTCCGACAAGGATTCCAACCTGGCCAAGGTCGAGTTCTTCGACGGTTCAACCAAGCTGAGCGAGACCAACAAGGCACCCTATACCACCTCGCTCAAGGCGTTGGCCAAGGGGGATCACACGCTGCGGGTGGTGGCGACGGACGCGACCGGCATGAGCGCCTTTGCGACTGTAGATGTGTCCGTCCGGGAGGTCGTTCCTGGCACCATCATCCAGATCGACGACAACCGGGACATTGGCACCAAGACGAACCAGATCCGCTACACCGGCACTTGGACCCTGGCGCCGGGCAACGCCAACGATCCGCGCTTTCTGAACAACGATCACTACTCGGATGCGTCGGGGGCCTATTTCGAGGTGAAGTTCGTCGGAGTGAAGATCGACATCTTTGCCACGGTGGCCAGTCATCACGGAACGGCGAGTGCCGTCATCGATGGCGGCACTCGCTACGTCATCAACTACAAGGCCGCCCAGCGCGGCGAACAGAAACTGATCTGGAGCAGTCCGCTGCTGCCCAACCGGGAACATACGCTCAAGGTCAGCGTTCTGGGGACCGGCGTGGTGACGGCCGACCGCTTCGACGTCACGCAGTCCGACACCCCATCGGATGACCGCGCCACCGTGAAAAAATGGGACGCGACCCTGTCCCGCCTCACGCTCAGCCTGGAGGACCTCGGCGGCAGCCGCGTGGATACGAACACGGTCACGCTGAAGATTGATGGGTCGGCCGTGCCGGTTTCGGTGACCAAGACCAACACGGTGACCACCGTGCTGTTCAGTTCCCCGACGCCGTTCGTCCCGGGGTCAGTCCATCCGTTCAAGGTTGAGGCGAAGGACGTGCTGGGAAATGCGGTCGGCATCGAAGCGACCTTCACCGTGCCGGCGCCGCCGTTCCCGCTCTCAGGCATGGGCGAACCCGCGGCCACCGCGGGCAACTGGAGCGTCCGGCAGATCTGGAGCGCTGGCCGGGCGGACGCCGTGGTGACCGCCGTTGAGCTGGCAAAAGCCGTGGGCACGGCTGGTTTTTCCGGAAAGTCGCTCGACGTGCAGGTGCCGGTGATCAATTTCAACTTCACCGCCGGCCCCGGCAATGGCGGCCTCATCCAGGGCGACGAACCGTTCCCCGCCGAAGCGAAGGAATTGCCGGCGCTGGATTGGGTGACGCTGGCACGCGCGAAAGTTCGCATTCCCCGGGCGGGTGACTGGACGATCGGGGTGCATTCCGACGACGGCTTTGCGCTCCGCTTCGCCGGGCATCCCTTCGCCAGTGTTTTCGGCGTGGGGACGATCGATGAGGATTTTCCGGAATTCATTTCGTTTGCCGTGGGCACAGCCGACAGCAACACCCGCGGCGTGCTCAAGGGCGTGCAGGCGGGTGACTACCTGGTCGAGTTCATCCAGTTCCAACGCGTGGGTGGCGCCTTCGTGGAGGTTTACGCCGCGGAGGGTGAGTTTGTGGAGGACGGGGATACCGACAAGTGGGCGCTGATCGGCGCGTTGGACGGGCTGCAGTTGGTCGCCGACGAGCTGCCGCTCGGGCCGTTTTCGCTCGGCCGCCTGCGCCACGAGGGGACGAGCGTGACCATCGACTTCGATTCGCCCAAGCCCAACGGCCAGCACCTGCTCCGCGAAAGCGCCGACCTGAAGACCTGGGCTCCGGTGACGGGCGCTCTGTTCGCGCCGGTCGGGGGCAAGGCGGTTCGCGCGACGGTCAACAACCCGTCTGGAAATGTGAAATTCTACCGCGTCGAAGTGGTTCCGTAAGCAGTTCGGCCACGGATGCCGCCATGTCCGGCCGCCGGAAGTAACTCCGGCGGCTGGGTTGCGTTTTGGGACGGACGCTGGCATTCCGGGAGCACGCTTATGCCGCTGTTCGCCGCGTTTTCACTTCGGTCGGTGGGATTTTTCCAGCTCACGGCCGGCACGACCGTGGAGGTGGCGCTGCGCTACTTTGTGTTTGCCGGCCTGGCCTGGCTGCTGGGCTACCGGCTGTTTCGGAAGCGCTGGTTTCACCGCAAGATCATCGCGCGATTGCCGCAGTCCGCCGACGTGCGGCGCGAGCTCGGGTATTCGCTGCTGACCCTTTTGATCTTTGGCGCGATGGGGGCGGCTACGGTCGTGGCGTCGCGCCAGGGGTGGACGCAGATGTATTGGGAGGTGGGCGAATACGGCTGGGGTTGGTTCTGGGGCAGCGCCGTCTGCGGCATCTTCCTGCACGACGCCTATTTCTATTGGACCCATCGGCTGATGCACCACCCGCGGTTGTTTGGCGCGTTCCACCGGGTGCATCATCTTTCCACCAACCCCACCCCGTGGGCCGCGTATTCCTTCGCCCCGCTTGAAGCCGTGGTCGAGGCCGGGATTTTTCCGCTCGCCGTCTGTGTCATGCCGATGCACCCGCTGGCCTTCGGGGTAGTGATGCTCTGGCAGATCATCTTCAACGTGCTGGGGCATGCCGGCTACGAATTTCACCCGCGCTGGCTGATGGACAGCCCGCTGCGCTACGTCCTGAACACTCCGACCAACCACATCATGCACCACGAGAGAATGAAGGGAAACTACGGGCTCTACTTCAACCTGTGGGACCGGCTGTTGGGGACGAATCTGCCCGACTACGAGGATCGCTTTCGCGCGGTGACCGCTCGGCCGGAAACGGCCACCGCAACCGGAGGTTCTGAGCCGTGAAAGCGAGCATTTCTCGCTTCCGGATTCCGGCGGCCCTGGTCTGTTGCCTGTGGGCGGTGGCGGAGACCGCGGTGCCGCCCGAGGTCACCCCACCGCGGGCCGCAGCGACGGAGCCGGCGAAAGCGGCGCCCGTAGACTGGGGGGCGGTGTTCAAGATTCATTGGCAGAACCGCGTGCGCGCCTTCAAGGAGCAGAATGAATCCTGGCAAAACGTGGTGCTGGTCGGCGACAGCATTACCGAGGGGTTCGAGGTCGCGAAACACTTCCCCGGTCGCCGGGTGCTCAACCGTGGGATCGGCGCCGACGTCATTGGCAATGCCCTGCCCGCCGGCGATCCGCGCGGAGTTCTGCAGCGCCTCGACAACTCCGTCTTCGATTGTGCGCCGACCGATGTCTTCCTGCTGATCGGGATCAACGACCTCAATTCCGGTCGAGACATCGACACGATGGAAGCGGGTTACCGCGAGCTCTTGAGTCGAATCCGTGGGCGTCGACCTGATTTGCGGGTTCACGTGCAGTCCGTGCTGCCTACCCGGGGTGAACACGACAAGCAAAACGAGCCGGTGCGCCAGATTAATGGCCGGCTCCGCAAACTCACCGCGGAGTTTCACTGCGGCTTCATTGATCTGCACCCGTTGATGGGTGACGCCGAGGGGCGGCTCAGGACGGAGTTCACCAACGACGGACTTCACCTCACTGAACCCGCCTACGTAATCTGGCGTCGTGAAGTGGAGAAGGCGATGCGCTGGAACTGAGCCGAGCCGCCATGCGAACGCTCCTCTTTTTCTTCGGTTCGGTCCTCGCGGCGTTGGCCGGGATGGCCTTTGAACCGTGTCGCATCGAAGTCGTGGAGCGGGGCAGCGGCTGGCCGGTGCCACTTGTGGAACTGCGGACCACCCACCAGGTCCGCTTCATCACCGACAACGCCGGGGTGGTCGCGCTGAACCTGCCGGAAGTGATGGGAAGCGAAACGTTCTTCCATGTCAGCAGCGATGGCTACGAGGTGCCGGAAGACCGCTTTGGCCATCGCGGCGTGCGGCTGAAACCGGAGCCGGGCAAGACGCTACGGATCGAGGTGACCCGCACGATGATAGCGCGACGGCTGGGAAGGCTGACGGGCGGCGGTCTCTTCGCCGAAAGCCAGCAAACCGGGCGCGACGCCGGTTGGCTGGAGTCGGGAGTTTTCGGTTGTGACAGCGTGCAGACGGCGCTGCACCGGGGCCGCCGCTACTGGCTCTGGGGCGACACCACGTTGCCCGAGTATCCGCTGGGCATCTTCGACAGCCTTGGAGCCACGTCGGCCCGGCTTCCCTTGAAGTCCTTCGAACCGCCACTGCGCGTGGAGTTTGATTTCGTTAGAAACGACCGGGGCCGGCTGCGCGGGGTTACTCCGATGCCGGGAAGCGGTCCGACCTGGGCCACCGCGATGGTCAGCCTGCCGGACCGGCAGGGCACGGCTCACCTCGTCTGCAGTTACATGAAGGTGCGGAATCATTTGGAGGACTACGAATGGGGACTGGCGGTCTGGAGCGAGGCCGACCGCCGGTTCGAACGGCTGAAGGTTCTCTGGAACAAGTCCGTTGTGGCACCCCAGCCACCACCCATCCCCCGCGGCCACGCCGTGCCGTGGCAAGACGCTTCGGGCACGGCGTGGATGCTCTTTGCGCATCCTTTCCCCACGCTGCGCTGCCCGGCCAGTTTTGAGGCCTGGCAGGATCCAGGATCGTGGATGGTGATTCCAGCACCGGAGACCGTTGAAGCCGCCGGAACGGGCGAGAGGATTCGACCGCATGACGGAGTCCACAGCGGTGGCATGGGCTGGCATCCGTGGCGGCAACGCTGGGTGACCGTGTTCATGCAGGCCGGCGGCAGGCCCTCGCCTCTGGGAGAACTCTGGTATGCGGAAGCCAGTTCACCGACCGGGCCGTGGGGACCGGCGGTGAAGGTGCTGAGTCACCGAAACTACACGTTCTACAATCCCTGTCTTCACTTGGACTTCACGCCGGCCGATTCCCCCGTGCTCCTCTTTGAAGGCACCTATACCAAGGAGTTTGCCGGGAACCCGCAGCCCACGCCGCGTTACGACTACAACCAAATCCTGTATCGTCTCGACTTGGATGACCCGCGGCTGGCGCCGGCCCAGAAGGCGGCCCCATGAAGCTGGGCCTGATGACCGGTCGGCGAAGAGATCGGTGACTGGCTTCTGGACGGAAACCCCGCCGGCAGCTACGCCTAAGCGAGCCGGTGGGGTGCGAGTCCAACGTGCATGATGAAACCCGATTCTCTCCTGCTTCTTGCGGTTGCCTTGGGCGTCGGCCTGGCCGGCGGCTATTTCGTGGGCGCGGGCCGGGCGACCCCGTCCCAATCCTCGACTGCAACCGCCCCGACCGTGACGGCGGCGTCGCCCGCGCCGACGGAAAGAAAGGTCAATGTCGGCGGGCGACCGAAGCCGGTGGCCGATCCGAAGGGCGGCTTCGACGCAGGGACGTTCGAGGCGCGGCTTAAGGGGATATTGCTCCTGCCCCCGGCGCGACGTTGGCGCGAGGCGGATGAAGCGGCCCGCAGCGTTGAGCCGCGCTTCACGCCGGAAGCGTTGCTCCTGATTGATCGAATGCTGCCGATGGACCTCCGGCAATCCTTCCGCTGGGGCCTGTTCCAACGCTGGTCCGAGGCCGATCCGCAGGCGCTGCTGGCGTATGGTCGCGCCCTGAAGAACCGCCAAGAGCGGGAGCAGGCGACCAATCTGGCCCTCACGGAGTGGACCCGTCGGGATCCCGCGACGGCCTTGGCCTGGGTGGAGAAACTTCCTGCGGGCAACGAGCGGCGAAACGGACTCCGCGCCGCCATTGCCGGACTGGCGGAAAGCGACCCGGACCGGGCGCTCGCGATGGTGGACAACGTCCCCGGCCAGCAGCGGCGCTGGTTACGCAATGAAGTCATCAACGCGATGGCCCAGACGCATCCGCGTCAGGCGGCTGAACTGGCGCTGAAGCATGATCACAACACCCGGTGGAACAACGGAGGTGAGGGATTGCAGGGCGTGCTCCAAATCTGGCTGAACTCCGATTCCACGGCGGCGATGGAGTGGCTCAAGGCCCAACCCGACAGCGTTCGCCGGCGGCGGTCGGTGGCCCAAGCGGCCGGGCAGGTGGTGTGGAACAATCCGGAGGCCGCTTCCAAGCTGATCGACCTGCTTCCGCCCGGTCGCCAGCGTGACGACGGGCTGAACAGTTTGCTGAACACTTGGGGTCAGCGGGACCCCGACGCGCTCCGGGAATGGGTGGCGAGCCGCACCGATTCCAAGGAGAAGGCCTTCGGCCAAGCGGCCCTCGCCCAGGGATTGGCCGCCAGCGACCCGGCGGCGGCGGCCCAGGCGCTCGCCGGCGCAAAGCTCGATGACAACCGGATGTGGGCCTATTCCAACGTGGCGAGCGAATATGCCCAGCGTGATCCGCAGGCGGCCCTGGCCTGGGCGCGCAGCCTGCCCCCAGGACCCGCCCGCGAAAATGCACTGTCCGGCGCGCTCGGTGGCTGGTCCACGACCGATCCCCAAGCGGCGGCCAAATATGCGCTCACACTGCCCAGCGGGCCGACGCGGAACAACGCGGTGGCGAACCTCTCCCGGCAATGGACTGAGGCCGATCCGGAGGCGGCGATGGAGTGGATCAAACAGCTTCCCAAGGGCTCGCTTCAGCGCGAAACCGTGCAGGGCCTCATCTGGAACTTCGTCGAGCACGATCCGCAGGCGGCGGCGGACCTCGTGAAACTGTTGCCGCCGGGGGAAGGGCAGAGCCAGGCCATTGGGCAGTTGGCGGGCCGGTGGGCCGAGCAGGATCTCGACGGAGCCCTCGCCTGGTTCAAGAACCTGCCCGAAGGACGCGCCAAGAAGGAGGCGTTGCAGCAGATCAGCCGCAGCTGGATCGACGCCGACCCCAAGGCCGCCGCCGCATTTGGCGGGCAACTCCCGCCCGGCGAGCAGCGCAACCAGCTGTTTGAAAACCTCGCCAGCAATTGGGGCCAGAAGAATCCGACCGAAGCCTCGGAATACTTCCTGGCCCTGCCGGCGGACGCGTCCCGCGCGCGCATGCTTGAAAGCCTGGCGGGGACTTGGGCCACCCGAAATCCGGACGAGGCGGCGGCCTTTGCGCTCGGGCTCCCGGCTGGGCCGGGTCGCGAAGCCGCCCTCAACCGCGTGGCGTCGAGCTGGGCCGGGACCGACACGACGGCCGCGCTCGCGTGGGCCGAAAACCTCCCTGCCGGCAAGGGGCGGAACGAGGCCTTGAACGCCATCTTAGCCCAATGGTCGACCTCTGCGCCCCACGAGGCGGCGGCCTACCTCGTGAAGCTGCCGGCGGAACAACAGGAACGGGGGATGAACAACCTGATCGCCAACCTGTCCCGCAATGATCCCGCCTACACGGCCAAGTGGATTGGGGACTTTCCCGAAGGCCCCATGAGGGAACAGGCCACCAGCATGCTCATTGGCAACTGGACCCGGGAGGACCCGGCCGCCGCGGCCGACTGGCTCAATGAATTGCAGCCCGGTGCGCCCCGGGACAGCGCGGTGCAGCAGTTCGTCAGCAACCTGGGCTCGTTGGAGCCGGCAACTGCCTGGACTTGGGCCGCCACGCTGGGAGATGAGAATGCCCGCAACAACGCGCTGTCGAACGCGGCCCGCGAATGGATGCGGCTTGATCCCAAGGCCGCGGCGTTGGCCATCGAGACCAGCAGCCTACCGCCTGAAATGAAGCTGGAGCTGAAGAAAACGGGGGAGTAACTGGGCCATTCCCTAGCAGCCTGTCGGACTTGGCTCAAGGCGGTGGGCAGGACGGTGGTGGTTGCTTTCCGGACCGCTGCAGGAATGCGTTCCGGACGATCGCCGAC
>JAYUSF010000335.1:0-10210 GCA_043755815.1 Verrucomicrobiota bacterium | reverse complement strand
ACCGAGAAGGTGCCGCCGCTCGCCGCCGGCAGGGCGGCGACCGCGCTGCCGGGCGCGGTGTTGTCGGGCGTCACGACCGCGTCCTCGTCGTAGACCAGCGTGTAGGTGCCGGTGCTGTTGTGGTCGAGGATGTGGACGAGGTTGATGACCGTCGGACGCTTGTCACCGCCGCGGAAGATACGGTCGCTGGTCCAGGCGTTGGTCCCGAAGGCGATCTCCGAGCCGTCGGCGCGCAGGACGTGCCGGAGCGTGAAGGCTTCCGTCCCGGCCGGATCCGGCACGCGAAGATAACTCCAGCCGGGCCCGAGCGTGGCGGTGAGCGTGACGCGCTTGTTGGCGGCGGACAGCACGCCGCTGACGCCCGCGTTGGTGTGGGAGGTCACCGCGTTGGTGCTGCCGTCGCTCAGGAACAGCGCGTTCGGCAGGTGGTCCACGTCGTTGGTCGGGCTGACGAGGAAGTCCGGGCGGGCGTCGTTGAGCTGCCGGTCGGCGTTCACGATGCGCGTGAGCTCGTGGATCTCCACGCCCTTCACGAGCGAGAGTCGTTTGGTGCCGAGCGCGTCGAGGTGTTCGAAGCTCGCCTTGTAGTCCGTGAAGCTGCCCTGCAAGGACGAGGTGAAGAGCCAGCGGGCAATCCGGTTGGTGCCGATTCCGATTTCGCCGAAGTCCACGTCGAGCGCCGGCGTGAGGGCTTGGTTCTCCAACTGGGTGCCGACGGTCTTGAACTCGATGAGCAGCCCCTTCTCGTTCTCGACGATCTGGGGTTTGCCGGACTGGAGCTTCAGGTTCCGCGCGGCGCCGTAGCCTTGGTTGAGGATCTGCACGGCCAACGAGTAGGGGAGGCTGGGCTCGACCTCCGGCGTGAACGGGTCATCGGCGAACACGTCGCGCTGGTGGAAGTAACGCACGAGCAGTTCGGGCTGCGGATGGACTTGGATCGGCGCCGGGGCCAGCGGGATGGTCAGCTCCGAGCCGTCCTGCGAGTAGCTGAGCGTCCCGCCCACGAG
Source organism: Verrucomicrobiota bacterium (assembly GCA_043755815.1). Classification (GTDB taxonomy): domain Bacteria; phylum Verrucomicrobiota; class Verrucomicrobiia; order Limisphaerales; family UBA9464; genus CAIWAH01. The sequence continues at coordinate 9,203 of JAYUSF010000335.1, read as the reverse complement.
AAACAGGGCCACGCCGTTGGTCGGGGCGGCGTCGAGCGACGGGATGAGGATCCAGCTCGCGCTGCCGACGGTCTTGGGCTGGATGACGCCGGTGCCGTTGACGGCGCTGAGGCCGCCGAGGATCGGTTCGCGGAGGCCAAACTTCGCGGTGGCGGTCGCGCCGTCCTCACCGGTGATGTTGAGCGTCACGAGGATGTCCTCGATGGGCGAGGTGGTATCGTTGTCGATTTCGAGCAGCGCATTGAAGGCGTCGCGGGTGAGCACCGCGCGCTGGTCGAGCTTGAGCTTCACCTTCGCGCACACTTCGTTCGCGGCGTCGGCGGACCGCCGCGGCAGGCCGGCCCGGGCGGCGCGGATGCCGGCGGGGGCCGGACCGACGGAGCCCGGAGGCCGCGTGGCCTTGCACTCGAACTTGAAGCCCGGGGGCGGCTCAAACCCGACGACGGGCTGGAACTGGTCGAGGCAGTCGTAGAAGGTAGCGGGGTCCCGGCAGGGATGGTCGTTCGGCGTTGGCGGGCCGAAGGCGGGGTCGGGCACCACATCCATGACCTGGCGATAGAGATCCACCAGGTCGCAGCCCGTGGAGTCGAACGTGTAGGTCGCGGTCTCGCGGTTCACCACGTTGGGACCGCACAGGTAATCCCAGATCGTGCCGGCGGTGACGGAACAACGGCCGTCGCGGAAGTCGTTCCGAGCCACCTGGGCGGGCCGGATGCGCCGGATGGTGACGGGCACCGTGATGGTCGCATTGGCTTCCAGGCGGCCGATTTCGCCGACGAGCGGAATCCACTCGATGCTGCCGCCCGTCTTGGTGGGCAGCTTCACGTTGTTCGCGGCGATGAGGCCGTGGTTGCGGATCGTGTAGTTGACCTGGAACTCGTCCTCGGGCCGGCTGGCAATGTCGAGCGAAGCCGGCTCGATGGTCACCACGGGGATCGGCACCTGCGTCTCGAAGGTGCTCTCCACGGTGAACGCGTAGCGGTCCTCGACCGTGGTGGGTGTGACCGTGAAGCTGTAGCGGACCGTCTCCCGCGGCAGGAAAGCCACCACGTTGGTCACGCCGCCGGCCGGCACGAAGGCGGTCTGGCGGAATGGGCCGTGTTTGTCGGCCTTCACGCTCACGATGTATTGCGCCTCCGTGATGTTGCTGAAGCGCGCCGTGCCGTCGGCCCCGGTGACGTTGGTGCTGACGTTCACGCCGCTGAGCGCATCGGTGAGCACGACCAGCGCGTTGGTGACCTTGGGGCCGCCGGCGGCGAAGTAGGTGTATTCGTCCTCGGCGGTCAGCACCAGGCTGCCGCGATTGTCGGAGATGGCGCGGAATTCGAAAGGCACGGTCAGCGCCGTGTTCCCGCCGCTCAGGACGAGGTTGCCCGGGTAATCACCCAGCGCGAGGTCCGCCGCCGGGGTCAGCAACAGCGACACGGTGGTCCGGGCGCCTGGCGCGAGCGGTTCCATGCGGGCCGGCGTGCTGACGCTCAGCCACGGCAGATTCGGCAGCAGCACGTCCAGCGGACCCGTGGCGAGGCCGCCGTTGTTCGCGACCTCGAAGTTCACCAAAGTTTGGCCGCCGCGCAGCATGCTGGAACTCAGCCGGCCCGGCGTGGTGACCAGCGCCGGCCGCAGGAATTCCTGTCGAATCGTGAACACCTGCACGTCGGTCGCGCCCTCGGCGGTGGTGATCCGCAGCTTCACGCCGCTTTGGACGACGCTGCGGTTGACCGGGGTGATGGCGTAGTTGACCAGAATCTCCTCGTCGCCGGCGAGGCGGTTGGTTTCGAGGTTTGCCGACACGGTCAGGCTCGGATCGTGTTCGACCACTTCCAGCACCAGCCCGGTCAGGGCCACGTCGCTCAGGTTCCGGATGCGGGTCGTGCCGTTGAAGGTTGAGCCTTCCGTCACGGTGACGAAGCCCGGGCTCACGAGGTCGAGGCCGAGCAGCGAAAACTCGTCCTGCGCCGCCGGCATCGGGAGGCCTGGGTAGGCCGCCGCGATCCGGAACCGGCCCGCCTCTCGCGGCAGCGGGGTGAAGGTGCCGGTGAAGTCGCCGTTCGCATCGGTCACGACCTCGATTTGGCGGTGCGTGCCGCGGACCTGGACGTGGACCGTGACGTGTTCATTGGGCGCCCGGCTCCCGTCGCCGCGGGTGGCCGAACCGCGCAGGGCCACCGGCGTGCCGGCGAGCGCGGTCGTCACGTCGGTGCTGACCGTGGCGGCGTAGGCGGGTGCGGTGGTGACCGAAGTGGCGGAGACCAGCGTGTTGTTGTTCTCCAACGCCTCGGCCTGCGCATTGGTCGCATCGGCCTGCACGACGACGTAGAAGGTTCCCGGCGCCTCGGGCAGCCGGATGTTGACGGTCTGGCCGACCGTTTGGCCGACCGGCAACGGCCCGTCGAACATGGCCTGCGCCACGAGCGTGTCGTTGCCGGCGAGGTTGTCCGCCGAGAGGTAAACGCGCTGGGTCACCGCGGCGGGCGCGTCGCGGAGCCCGCGGTTCTCCAGGCGGAAGGAGATGGCCAAATTGCCGTCGGTCACACCCGTGGCGGGGAAGGCGATCGAATTGACCACCAAGTCGGGCAGGTCGGCGTCGCTGACGACCAGCGTGTCGGTGCCCGCCGTGAAGCCGTCCGCCGTCGCGGTGACCGTCACGGTCTGGTTCCCGTCCGTCACGCCGTCGTTCAGCGAATTGATCGGAAACTGGGCCGAAAGTTCCCCGGCGGAAATGGTCACCGAAACGGGCACAGTGGCTTCGCCGGGATCACTCGAAACGAGGCTGACCACCAGCGCGGCGGCCGTGGCGGTATTGCGCGAGACGGTTGCGGTCGTGGCCGGCGTTCGGCCCTCGCCGACGAGGTCGGCGGCGATGCGGAGCGTGAGGGTCGCGCCGTCGTTGTCCGTCACGGCCAGCAGGGCGGGGGCGATTTCGTAGAGTTGCTGCGAGGTGAAGGCGTCGAGCACGAAACCGCCAAGGGCAACGTTGCGGGTGCCGTCTACGGTGGCGTTGTCCACGGCCGCGATCGGGAAGCTGACCGAAGCCTGGTTTGCCGGAATGGTCACGCTGTTCGGCACGCGGGCGGCGCCGGGGTTGCCGCTGGTCAGGCCGATGGACAGCGGCCGGGGCGAAACCGGCGAGCGGGTCACGGTGCCGCTGGTGGCGTTCGGGCCGGCGCCTTCGCTGACGGTGGTGGCGGCCAGGCTGAGGGAGACCGTGGGGCGGTCGTTGTCCTCAACCGTGACGGTGACCGCGGCGTCGCGGAAGCCGGCGCTGCGGGCCGTGAGCACGTAGGTGTTGGTGCGCTCGACGAAGGCATCGTCCACGGCCGTGGCGTCAAACGTGACGGCTGGCGCCCCGGCCGGGATGATGATCGTTCCGGGGACCGTGAACTGGTCCTCGGAAGAACTGGTGAGCTGGACGATCAGCGGTCCCGCGCCCACGGGCCGGCGGGCCAACGTCACCGTGAGGGTCTGGCCTTCGGTAAGGCGGTTGGTTGGCGCGCTGAGGCTGAGGGCCGGGGCTTCGTTCAGGACTGCCAACGTCGTGGCGTTGTTGGCCTCGGCTTCAAGGCCCGCCTGGTATTCGAAGACCTGCTCCGCCTCGTCGGTGGCGACCCGGATTTCGATTTGTCCGTAGGCGTCCGCGCTGTTGGGCAGGATGAATTCCGCGGTCCGGGCCACTGCTCCCAGGCCCGGCAATGATTCCAGGACGTTGGTGGTGAAGTTGGCGAGAACCCGGCCCGAGCTGAGGTTGCGAACTGTCACCCGTTCGCTCCACGGCGCGGTGGCGGCGACGGTCGCGGAGTTGGTCGTGGACCAGTTCAGGGTCAACGCCGCGCCCGGGGCCCATTCGCCCGGCGGCGTCGCGCGGAGGCCGGCCACCTGGAGGTTCGGGTAGGCGGCGAGTTCGACCGTGAGGCCGGCGGGCGTGGTCGTGTTGTTCGCCTCGGCGGTGCCGGTCTCGTTTCCTTCCGCGACGTTGTTCAGCGTGTCGGTCGTGACGCTGACGTCGGCGAGTCCGGCCGCGGAGGGACCGTCGGGAATGCGCAGCGTCACGGACCGGCTGCGGGTGGCGCCGGGGGCGAGCGGGCCGTTGGCCGCGAAGTCGTCGAAGGCCAGCCGGGTGTCCAGCAGCAGGCCGCTGGCGCGGTTCCGCAGCGTCACGCGGTCGGTGAAGGACCGGGTCACCGGCGCCGTGCCCTCGTTGCGGACCGTCCAGTCCACCCGCAGGGAGGCGCCGGTTTGGGTGGTCGCTGCGGGGGCGCTGGTGACCGCGGACACGACGAGGTCGGGCACGACGTTCTGCTCGAAGATCGGGAGGGTGGGCTGCGGGAGATTTGGCACGAGCCGGAACGTGACGGTGCTGTTCGCCGCGGTTTCGCCCGGTTCACCTTCCACCAGCAGCGTGTAGGATCCGGACTCGGTCAGCGTGAAGGTGTCCACGTCGCCATTCACCCCGGTGCGGAAGATCGAGTCTCCCGTGGGAGAAACGAGTTGGGCGATCGGTTGGCGGATGGCTCCGGTGTAACCGCGGCCGTCGAAGTAAAGCCGGTCGCCGAGGTTGCCGCTGAACCGTCGCAGGACGGTGCCGCGGACCGGTGTGATCGGCAGGGTGACCACTTCACCCAAGGTCAGCGCCGGCGCGGCCGAAAAATCCAACAGCCGGAAGGTGAACGGCCCGGTGTCGTCGCCGTTGCGGCGCAGGCTGAGTTGATGGTCGCCGGCCGCCAGATTCAGCCACGGTATGCCCGAGTAGTAGTCCGAGTAACTGACGTTCCGGCTGCCGGTCGGACCGGTGAGGTTCAACGTGAACGATCCTTCGCCGTCCAGGATGTCGAGGTGCACCCGCTTGGCCTCGGCCAGGCTGAAGCTGTAGCGGTAGGACTGCCCCGGCGAGGTGATGTCGCCGGAGACGGTTTCCCCGAGCGCGAGGGCCGCGGTAGTATCCACGACCGGCAGCAAGGTCAGCTCGAAGGTCCCGTTCTCCGTCGGATCATCCGCGGTGGAAATGACGGTGACCACATGACGACCGGTCTCAGGCGTCGTGAACGTGTTGGCGTCGCCGCCGAGGCTGACGTTGGCGAGCACTGCCCCGGACGGTTGGTGCAGGGTCACGGCGGGCGAACGCTGCCAGCCCGCCCCGCGCCGGGTGCGGAGATAGAACTTGTCACCCGCCGTCGCATTGAACGCGGCGACCACCGTGGCGGCGGCCGGCGTGTTGGTGCCAAGCAGCGTCACACCCGGGACCAGCGGGAGGGCGACCGCCGTATCCAGCACCCGGAAGCTGAAGGTCGGCGTAAACTCGCGGCTCGCGTCGAACGATAGCAGGTATTCGCCCGCGGACGCCGGGATCGGCCGCTGGGCCGGCGTGAGGTAGTAGTCGGCTGTCGAAAAGGCGCGGTTTTGGAAGACCGTCCCGTTCGGCCCGGCCAAACTGAACCTCAGGTTGTCCTCATAGGTCAGCGCGTCGAATTGGAGGACCGTGGCCGTCGGCACGGTGAACCGGAAATGTCGGGTCTGCCCGGCGGTCGCGATCTGGCTCGTGACCGTTTCTCCCAGCGCGATCGTGTTGGTCGGCTGGGTGACCGGGACGAAGTTGAACCGGAAAGTTCCTTCCGGCCCCGCCTCGCCGTTCACGGAACTGACGAGCCAGTAGTAGGTGCCGGTCAGCGGCAACGTGAAGACGTCCCGATAGGAGGCGAGGTTCATGTCTGCGAGGCTGGAGCGCGCGGCGGTCGGCAGCCAAAGCGTGCCGTAGAGGGTGCCCGCAAACCCGGCCGTTGGGCCGCCGGTGGTGAAGAAACGGTCGCCGGCCGTTCCGTTCAGGCGATACAGGGCGCTGGCGGCGGCCGGTTGATTCGTGCCGAGGACTTCGTTGCCGGCGACGAGCAGGGGGGCCGCGTCCGCGTTCAGCAGCCGGAAACGGTATTCGCCGCCGGTGCCGGAAACGGTGAGCTGGTAGTCGCCTGCGATCAGTCGGCGGAGGTTCGAGCCGTCAAAGGGATAATCTACCGAGTCCAGGGTGCGGTTGTTGATCAGCGTGTCGGTCTCGTTGCCGTCGTCCCGCCGGCGCAGCGTGACGCGGTGGGTCGAGTTCAACAGGGAGTCCAGGTGGACGATCACCGGCGACGCCACCGTGAAAACGTAGTTCGAGGTGCCCGCGGCCCCGCCGAATGTGCCGCTGCCCACGGCGCCGAACGTCAGCGGACTGCCGGCGAACGGTTCGATGGGCACGTTGCCCTGCGGCACGACCTGAAAGCGGTAATCCACCGCGGCCGTTTCCGCGATGTAACCTTCCACCATGAGTGTGTAGGTGCCTGCGTAGCCGAGGGTGATGAGCGCCGAATCGGTTCCGAGATTGTGGGTGAAGATGAGGTCGGAGTGGGGGCCCACGAGTCGCCAGTAAGCATTGCGCGGCGTGACAGTCTGCGAGTCGAAGGTAAACCGGTCGCCCGCGGCGGCGGTGAACTGATACAGGTCCGTCTTGGCAAAGGGTTCCAGGCGGCCAGTCGTTTCCGCGGCGAAGTTCAACGGCGCGGCGTTCGCCAGGTCGAGCAGGCGGAAGCTGAACGCCCCCACCGCGTCGCCGCTGCCATCCACCGTCAGCACGTAGGCGCCGGCCGGCAGGGTGCGCACCGCGAAGGCGGAAAGCGCGTCGGAGCTGGTCAGCGGCAATTCATTGACCATTTCCCCGGTCGGCCCGGAAAGGCTCCAACGGAGGTTGGAGGAATAGGTGAGCGCGTCGAAGTAAACCCGGCGCTCCGTGGGCAGCGTGAACGTGTAGCGGTGAGCCTGGCCCGGGGTGGTAATGTCGCCGGCGATCGTTGCGTCGAGGGCCAGCGGATGGGCGCCGTCGGTCACAGGGAATACCGTGAAGGCATACGACGGGGTCAACGTTTCCGCCACGTAACCTTCCAGCAGCAGCGTGTAGATGCCGGTCGTGGGCAGCGTGACGAATTGATCCTGGCGCAGGCCGGCGAAAAAGACCGACTGGCCGGCCGGGTCCAGCAGCCGCCAGGTGGCGTTGTGGGCCGTGCCGCCGGTGGAGTCGAAGTAGATTCGGTCACCGGCCGCGGCCTCGAAACGGCGCAGTTCGGTGCCGTTGGGCGGGCTCAATTCGCCGGCAACCGCTTCGCCCAAGGCCAACGGGACCGCCGTGGCCAGATCCAGCAACCGGAAACTGAACTCCGGCAGGTCGTCGGTGGGGCTGTTGACGGCCAGCGTGTAGTCGCCGGCGGCGAGGCTCATGAGCGAAAGACCGTTGGGACTGTCGCTGCCGTTAAAGTTCTTCCAGTCCGAAAACCATCCGGCGGGGCCGTCCAGCCGCCAGCGGGCCGTCGAGAGGTTGGTTAAGGAATCGAAGTAGACCCGGCGCGCTGTCGGCAGGCTGAAGGTGAAGCGTTTCGTCTGTCCGGGAATGGCCAGCGAGCGGGTAATCGTGGTCCCCAACGACATGGTTTCCGTGGTGTCGGACACCGGCCGGAGGACGAAGGAAAACGGCACGGACTCCGTCTCGTAGAGATAGCCGATGATCCACAGCGAATATTCGCCGCCCGCCGACAGGGTGAGGAACTGGTCCTGGCGCAGCCCTGCGTAGAACATTTGGTTGCCGAGGCGATCCTCCAGCACCCAGTAAGCGTTGCGGGTGTTGGCCGTAAGCGCATCGAAGAACATCCGGGTGCCGGCCGCGGCGGTGAACCGATACAGCCGCGCTTCGGTGCCGGGGCTGAGTTCGTCCGTCACCGTTGTGTCGGCGGTCACCGTCGTTGCGGTCGCGAGGTCCGAGAGCCGGAAGGCATAGGAGTTTGTCCGGTTGTTGCTTCCGCTGATCGCCAGCGTGTAGTCGCCCGCCGGGAGGTCGCGCAGGCTCTCGCTGAGTCCGGGTTCGTCGGCCTGGAAGGATTGCGAGGCCAGGTTGACTCCGGGCCCGGACAGGCTCCAGCTCAACGAAGGAGATTGCTGCCGGGAATCCATGAACAGGCTGCGGGGCGTCGGCAGCGTGAAGGTGTGCCGCTGGGTCTGACCCGGGCTCGCGACGGCCCTGGAAACGACGGACCCCAACGTCAGGGGCTGGAATCCATCCACGACCGGCAACCATTGGAAGACGACGTCCCGCTCGGAAATCGCGTCAGCGACGTAGCCCTCCAGCAGCACCGTCCACTGACCGGCGAAGTTCAGGGTAAACGGACCATATTGGTCCCGGACCGTTGTTTCGAAGGCGACTCCGCCATACGGATCGACGATCCGCAGCAGGGCCGATCCGGAGACGTCTCCGCCCAGGAAATTGTGAAACCAGCGGGAACCGGCGGTGGCATTGAAGCGATACGCCAGGGTCTCGCGGCCGGTCGCGAAGGTGTTGGTGGTCCGCGTTGACGGCATCAGTTCCGTGGCCGCCACCCAATCGAGCAGGCGGAAGCCGAAGTTCCGGCCGGCAGTCCCGGACACGCGGATCTGATGCACGCCGGCGGAAAGGCGCAGCAGCGACTGGCCGTTGTATCCGTCGGTGCTGGCAAACGGCCGCTGGCTGACAACCAGGCCATCCGGCCCCGACAGGCTCCAGCGCACCCCGGCGGCCGGCTCCAGCGAATCCATCACCAACCGGGCCGGGGCCGGCAGGTTGAGCGTGTAGGCGTTGGTCGTGTCCGCCGCGGTGGTGCCGGTCACGGTGGCCCCCAGCAGGATCGGCGTTCCCGCCGGCACCGGCGGTGGCACATTCCCGAGACTCTCCAGGTTGAAGATCACCGTGCTGCCCCCGGTGGTGTGGATGTCTCCTTCGATCAGCAGCGTCTGGTTGCCGGTCGTCGGCAGGTTCAGGACCGCCGAGGTGGCGGCACCGGCATCGAGAATTTCACCGCCGCCGGGGCCGAACAGCCGGATTCGGCCGTTGAAATTGGTCCGGGCCACCAGGTTGAAACGGACTTGGTCGCCGGCCGTGGCGGGAAACTGATACAGCGCGGTCGCGGTCGCCGGCGTCAGGACATTGGTGCTCGTGCTGCCCAGCGTCAGGGGCGTGGCCTCCGTCAGGTCTACCCAGCGGAATCCATACGCCGGGGTTTCCCCGCTGCCGGCCTGCAACGTGAGGGTGTAGTCGCCGGGCACCAAGGGGAACAGCACGTTGCTTGCATCGGTGCGAATCGAGTCGCTGCTGTTGAAGCCCCGCCGGTCCACCAAGGTTCCGCGCGGCCCGGACAGGGACCACTGCAATCGGG
>JAYUSF010000334.1:0-3345 GCA_043755815.1 Verrucomicrobiota bacterium | reverse complement strand
GATTGGGAAACCGGGAAAATCTACCTCAGCCTCGTCCCCAAAACCCCACTCACCAACTGATGCTCACCGAATTTACAGAAAGAGCATTGCGCGGCCTTTCGGCCGTTGCCACTCAAATCCCATCCATGCAATCCACAGGGCCGGCAACAGCCACAATACGGGCGTTCCCATTCGCATCACTTGCGGGCGTTCGCGGCCGATCCAGGAAATCACTAGCTGCAACAGTGTTCCGGAGGGCGCGAGGACTATCAGCGTCAATGGCAGCAGCATTGCGCCTGACCACCAAGCCACCGCACCGGTGACAACCAGCAAGCATGCACACCCAGCCAAACTTCGCCCCAACCACCGGATGGGCGGTTTGCTGACCTTCGAGTTGGCGGTGGGTTCGCTCATTGCCACGCACGCAAGCTCTCCACATACGCCGCCGAGCCGTCGCGGAGCCAGCCGTCGAGCTGGGCTTGGTCCTTGAGCGGTTGGATACGGGAGTTCACGCGTAGTTGATGTTGCCCCGCAAGCCCGATTCCCCGGCACGGTCAATCAGCCGGAGCAGTTCGCCGCACTCGGCCATCCGGCTTCGCCGCCGAATCAGAATGATCAGACCGAAGGTCGGTTCCTGCGCCGCAAGTGCGAGGAAGTCGTCGCGGTTGCAGGTCACGAGCAGGAGCCGGTTGACGCGGGCGTAGCGGAATACCTCCGCATCGGATGTGTCCCGGGGCAGGACGTTCCTCAATTCAACGACTTCGTGTCCGCCCTGACTCAGCACCCGGGCGGCCTCGGTGGGAACGTCATGGTCCAGCAGGAACTTCATTCACTGGCCATCTGCCGGGCGACCAAGGTTTCGATCTCGGCCTTGTTGTCCTCGTAATAGGCGAGGCACTCGTAAACTTGCGCCCGTGTGAGAGCCGGGAAGCTGCGCACCACGTCGTCCACCGACGCGCCGTTCAGCACCAGGCCAACCACGTCATGCACGCCGATGCGGGTGCCTTCGACGATCGGATTGCCCGAGCGCACGCCGGGGCGACTGACGATGTGGCGGTAGGTCTGCGCGAGCATGGGCATAGCCTTAGGCCGACGGGGATGGGGCGTCAACGCAGGCTATCGTCAGGTGTTGTCCTGAATTGAATGAGGAAAGCAGGAAGTCAGGAAGTGAACCGTCGTTCCTGCATTCTTGTCTTCCTGATTAGAAAACTTCCCCTCTTGTCACTTCCACTCACACAGCCCCTCCACATACGCCGCCGAGCCGTCGCGGAGCCAGCCGTCGAGCTGGGCCTGGTCCTTGAGCTGTTGGCCGCGCAGGCGGGGGACGACGACGAACTTCGTGTCGATCTCGGGCAGGGCCGTCAGGTCGCTCCAGAGCTTCTCGAACTGGGTGACGGGGAAGACGTCTTCCTGCCCGTGGCCCCAGCGCTTCTTCACGTCCTTCACGGTCACGTAGGTCGGCAGCTTGGCGGCCAGCGTGCGGATGGCGGCGGTGATCTTTTCCTGGGCGGCCGTAGCCGTAGTGGCCCCGGCGCCCCCGCCGGGGTTTAGTCCGACAGGCGCCCCCGCCTGTCGGTCCAGGGGTTCAGCAGGCGAGGCGCCTGCTGGACTGACACAGGCGGGGGCGCCTGTGCCACTAGCCACGGAGCCACTGCCAGCGGCGATCACGTCCTCCCGCGTCAGTCCCATCGCGGCGAGGAACTGGTCAAGGTCGATCCACGTGGTCATCGAGTTGTAATAACTCAGCCGGAACTCGTCCTCTTCGCGCGGCATGGCGAGACCTTCGACCAGACGTGGACGGCCGTTCACGCGGGCCAGGCCGCCGCCGCGGTCTTCCAGCCGTCGCGTGATGACCTCGAAGGTCAGGCAGGCTCCGCTCTGGATGTGCTGGCCGAGCAACGCGGCGTCGGGGCTGGCACCGAGCGTGTCGATGTTATGCAGCATGAGCCAACGGAGCTGCGGACGTTCCGTGAGCAGCTTCGCGAGGACGCCGTTGCGGAGCAGGTTCGGCAGCTCGTAGAAGTGGCCGACGGGATGGAGGCACTGGAGCGGGACGTTGTCGGTGTAGTCGTGGGTTTCGCCGGCGTTCTTGGCCCAGTTCATCAACGCGGCGCGCAGGCTGTCGCGGACCTTCTGCTGTTGCACGTCGAGCACCTGCTGGGGCATTTCCTCCCACTGGAAGCGCAGGTCGCGCACGGTTGGGATCATCCGCAGGCCGACGCTCTTGCCCTGCGAGAGCTGCAGCGGGCCTTCGTAGCCGTAGTGCTTCATCCGTTCCAGGAACGCGGCGGTCGGTCCCTGGGTGAGGTAGCTGGTGGTGAAGACGTGGGGAACGGTCGCACCGTAGGTCCGGCCCGCTTGGCGCGACTTGGCCAGGTGTGTCTCGATGAAGGTGCGGTGGCGTCCGCCGAGCTTGGCGTAAGGATGGAGCGCCTTGCAGGTGCCGGCGCCGCCGGTCCAACGCGAGCCCGCGCCGGCCGCGAGGGTGACGACGGCCAGTTCGCCGTTGCGCAGGGCGGCTTCGCCGAGAGCAATAGTGGCACAGGCGCCCTCGCCTGTGGCTAGTGCGGCAGGCGCCCCCGCCTGCCGACCTCCAGTCCCGCAACCGAGCCGGAAGTCCGGGTCCTTAAGTCCGGCCTTCACCGGGTTCTCAGCAATGTAGCGGCCAAACCGTTCCAACTGACGCTCGTCGCGCACGATGTGGTCGAAAGATTCGTCCTGCCACACCACGCCGTCGCTCAGGCCGAGTTTCTTGAAGGTGTGCGCGCTGACAGATTTCCAACCCTGGGTCACATCGCTTAAGGAATGATCGCCGAACGGCCGCACCAGCACATGCACATGGTTCGGCATGATGACGTAGCTGCCCAAGGCGTAGCGCTCACCATCGAAGTGGCGGAGACTGCGCTCCACTTCATCAGCGGCGGCTGACTTTCGCAGAAGGCAGGTGCCGAAACCGCGATCCGATTCTTCCTCGAACTTGGCGGTGAAGAGCGCGGTGGCTTCTTCGAGGGCGGCTTCGGAAACAGGCTGCGGGAGACGCTTCAAATAGTCGGCCTTCTCGGCACGCCAACGTTCCAGCACTTCTTTGGGCAATGAGTCGGCCAAGCGGAAGGTGACGAAGTAGGTGCCGCCTTCCTGACGCCAGTGCGGGAGATTGCGCTGAGAGATGGATGCCGGACGGTCTTTGTCGAAGGGGGTGAACAACGAGACTTCGGGTGAACAGGCGAGGGCGCCTGTTCTACTGGCCACAGGCGAGGGCGCCTGTGCCACTAGCCCTTGTTGGCCGGCGGTGCCGTCCAGCTTCGCCACATCCTCGTCCTTCACATCCTCGATGCGCGTGTCGGCGCGGAGGCGGTTTTGCGCGAG
>JAYUSF010000333.1:0-32674 GCA_043755815.1 Verrucomicrobiota bacterium | reverse complement strand
GAGTTGATGCTGCTCAACATCGCGTAGAGCGACGTGGATTTGCCGGAGCCGGTGGGGCCGGTGACGAGGATGATGCCGTGCGGCTTGACGATGAGTTCGCGGAGGGCGGATTCGTCCTGCGGTGCGAAGCCGAGCTTGTCGAGGCTCAGGAAAATTTTGCCGCGCGTCAGCAGACGGAGCGAGACGGATTCGCCATAGACGGTGGGCACGGTGGAAACGCGGATGTCAATTTCCTCGCCCTTGATGCGGACATTGATGCGGCCGTCCTGCGGCAGGCGCTTCTCGGCGATGTTCATTCCGCTCATCACCTTGATGCGCGAGATGAGCGAGGCCTGAAAGCGTTTGATCTGCGGCGGCAGCGGCGTCTGGTGCAGGATGCCGTCAATGCGGTAGCGGATGCGCAGTTCGTCCTCACTGGGCTCGAAATGGATGTCCGTCGCGCGCTCCTTGAACGCTTCCCAGATCACCTGGTTGACGAACTTGATGACGCTGGCGTCCTGGTCGTCGTCGGTGATTTCGCGGTCGTCGCCGAGCACCAGTTCCATCGGGTCGTCCTCCGACATCTCGTCGAGGGTCTCAGCACCGACGCCGTAATACTTCTTCAGCGCCTTCTCGATCTCCATTTTCGTCGCCAGCGCAAACTCGACCGGACCACGGGCGTCGAACTGCACCGCCGCCTGCATCGCCGCGTCGAACGGATTGTGCGTGGCCACCTGCAGGATGCCGTCCTCGAACTTGGTCGGGATGACGGTGAACTGGAACGCGACCTTCGTGGAAACCTTCTTCCGCACCTCCGGTTCGACCGAAATCTGGCCAAGGTGGAGGAACGGCCAGTTCAGCGTGCCGCTGAGCTTCTGGAGAAACGCCTCGTCGCCCAGGCCCGCCTCCCGGGCGAAGAAGCCCAACTGCGTTTCGGCACTGCCGCCCTCGGCGGCGTTGCGCCAGGCGGCGCTCCAGTCACGCAACTGCGCCGCGGTCGCGAGACCCGCGCCGTCGAGGACTGATTGGAGCGATACGTAAGCCATGCCAGTTGCCGATTCCGGCGGGTTTAACGGTCGCGCCCGGAAAAAGTTGCGCAGGAGTTAAGGGAACCCGCTCCCGGAAACAAGCCTGCCCTCAAGCCATCGGCGGGGCGAACGCATTGGGACGCTGCCGCCCGGCTAGTATCGACGACCAACGTCAGGCAACAAGCTACCGGCCTGCTCCAACCCGTCCGGCAAACAAAGCGGCGGCAAGCCGCACGCACTCTAGGACGCTGACGCGGCAACCGCACGGCCTTGCGCGACGCAGCTCACTTTTCACCCGGGCCGACGATCTTGTCCACGGCGGCGCTCACTTGTTGCAGTTCCTTGTCCAAGCGCCGCTTCCTGAGCGTGTCCTGCACGGCGGCGAATTTCGCTTTGAGCAGTCTCACTGATTCACGACCAAGCCGAGTGCCTTCACCCGGGGCCGGAACACGCTCCACTGCCTTCCGCAGCAGTTCGACGTCGTCGGAAGCATCTGCGAGGCGGGCGAGCGAAGTAAAGGCGTCAACCCGACCGCTCACATACTCCTGCTGCCAGTCGTCTCGGATGAATAGCAAATGGGGAATCAGCGAACGCCAAAGTTCAACGTCGCCTCCCTCTTCGGCATCCAGGACGAGATTCTTGACTGCGAGACCATCGCCCAAAACCACGGCGTTGCTGGTGCAGATCCAACAATTCGATTTGTCACCGAGCCGGTCGTAACAGGTTCCCAAAAAGCGCCACGCGCGAGCGAACCGAGGACGTCGTTCAACAATCTGTTTGGCACGCCTGCTTGCTTCCAAAAACTTTCCCGACCTTGCCAAATCCAGTTCCTCGGCCAGCTCACCTCGACTCGGCGGAAAGGGATATTTGGTCACCAACCGGTTGCCCTCTTTGTCCTCGGTGGAGCCGTTTGAGAAACCTAGATAGGCAACGCTCCCTGCTGTCCAAACAGAGGCAGGTGAAACCGAAACCTCCCCTTGCGCCTTTCCAGCAACGCTCCCACCGAATCTCGCATCCATGGCTTTGGATACTTCAGGTAGCCCTGCGAGTTCGGCCAACCCTTTCAGACCTACGAATGTATCGCCCCTCAGTCGGCCTCCTGCTGAACTCAGCTTTTCAATCTGAGCGATCAATTTCAGCGCTTCGTCCCGGTCTTTGTCGGCGAGTGCCTTGCTAACCAAAAATGTAACCGCCTCAATTCGAGTTGAAGGATCGGACCCTGGCCAATCAGCCAACCACTGGAGGTGAGGGGCCAGGGATCTAGCTTCCTGCTGATGTCCAGCCTGCAAAAGCACCCCGACCAAGGCGGGATACGATTCAGCATATCCCAATTTCCCGGCCATCCGGCCTGCCTCGAGAGCGCCCGGTTGGTCGCCTTTCATGAGCCGCGCCGTGAACAAATTCTGCCAGAGGATGCTGTCTTCCGGGTCACGCGCGATGCGTTCACGTAAATCCTTTATTGCCTCATCCACTTTGCCGGCGAGCAAAAGTTCCCGCGAGGGGGCAGACGGATGGGCCAGGGGCGGAAACGGCCAAGGAGCCGGCTTGGGCTCAACCGCGGCGTGGCTTAGCGACTGAAGCAGCGTCAGAAGGAACCAAACACGCAAGAAGGGCGCTGTCGCTTTCATTTTGGGCAGTGGAAGTGGCTTGATTGACCAGTGATTTCAGGGCCGTGCCAAGCAGGATTTTTCCGCTCACCTCAAAGCGTCAGAGCAGCTTCGCCTGTCCGCCTACCAACGGCTTCAAGCCCAGCTTCCGGTAGCTGCGCTCGGTCGCCACGCGGCCCTGCGGGGTGCGGTTCAGGTAGCCTTCCATGATCAGGAACGGTTCGTGGACTTCCTCAATGGTGTCCGCCTCCTCGCCCACCGCGACGGCAAGCGAGTTCACGCCCACGGGGCCGCCGCCGAACTTCACGATCACGGTCTCCAGGATGCGCTTGTCCATCTCGTCGAGGCCGTTCTCGTCGATCTCCAGGATGCCCAGCGCGCGGTCGGCCAGCTCCATATTGATCCGGCCGTCGCCCCGGACCTCGGCGTAATCGCGGACGCGCCGGAGCAGGTTGCCGGCGATGCGCGGGGTGCCGCGGCTGCGGCGGGCGACTTCCATCGCACCCGCGTCATCGATGCTCACCTTCAGTAGCCGTCCGGCGCGCAGGACGATCTTCTGGATCTGCTCGGCCGAGTAGTAGTCGAGCCGCTCGCGGATGCCGAAGCGCGTGAGCATGGGCGAACTGAGCAGGCCGCTGCGCGTGGTCGCGCCGATGAGCGTGAAGCGCGGCAACGTGAGCCGGACGCTCCGGGCGTTCGGTCCCTGGTCGATGATGATGTCGAGCCGGAAGTCCTCCATCGCCGGGTAGAGGTATTCCTCCACGGTCTTCTGCATCCGGTGAATCTCGTCGATGAACAGGACGTCGCCTTCCTCCAAGTTGGTCAGCAGGCCCGCGAGGTCGGCCGCCTTTTCGATGGTCGGGCCGCTGGTGGCCTTCAAGTTGCCGCCCATGGCCTTCGCGAGGATGTTGGCGATGGTCGTCTTGCCGAGGCCGGGCGGACCGCTGAGCAGGATGTGGTCGAGGGCTTCCTTGCGGCGCTGGGCGGCCTCGACGGCGATCTCGAGGCGTTCCTTGACCTTGGGCTGGCCGGTGAAGTCGTCGAACGCCGACGGGCGCAGCGTCTGTTCGAGCGCGACATCGGGGCGGTTCAACGTGTCCATCGGACGGTCAGCCATGCGCGGAGGATGGGAACGGGACGGCGCGCCGGGGAAGGAGTTTTCTCGGGGAACACGCGACGCGGTTCCGGCCGGGTCCGGGCAGTAGCGCAGACTGGCAGTCTGCCGTGTCGCGGATTGCCAATCCGCAGGCGCCGGCTCCGTTTCGCGAGCAGCCGACTGCCAGTCGGCGAAACGGCAGGTTGGCAACCTGCGCTACGGACAAGCGGGTCGAGCCTCCGATCACCGGGTTTCATTGCCCGCCCGGCGTCCTACCGCCACAGGCTGCGGTAAACTTCATACGCATTCACGTCGCCGCCGATGTAGTAGGCCGTCGCGGGAAGCCGGAACTGGCGCCGCTGACGATCAAAGGTCAGCTCCAATGGCGTGCCGGGGTTGTTCGGATCGTAGGCAAGGAACCGGAGCTCCTCGTCCGTCTGCGTCACGGCATAGGGCAGGATCGCGTGGTTGATCCGCAGGTGCGGAAAAACCACGACGTGCACCACGGGTGCCCGGCCGGCTTCGACGCCCGCCGCCAACTGCCGCGCCTCGACCGCCTGCCCCCGTCGGGTGAACGGCAGGACCATCCGCCAGTTTCCCCGCTGCACATAGCTCTGCCACGCGCCACCGGCTTCCTCTTGGAGCGGCTTCATCCCAACTGCGCTGAACGATTGCAGGTCCGCAAAGCCGGGAATGATCACCCGCGCGGCCGGCTCGCTCCGGCGGCGGGGACTGCGCGCCAAAACGGACCGAATCAGCCGGCGGCATTCCGCAGCGTCCGCGGCCGGCAGCTCCGGGCGAAACTCCGCGTGGGCGTGAAACTGCTTCGCCGTCCGGGCGAGGACGAAGCACCGGAGCGTGTAGGCCGGGGGCGGCTCCTTGGGTAAATGCCGCTGCTCCCCGGTCACCGGATCGCGGTTGTAAGCCCACGACGTCTCGTTGGTGAAACTCAGCGTATCCGCCGGGAACCGGAACGGGCGGGCAGCCACCACCCGTCGCGACGCGCAACCTGAGAGCAAGCCTGCCGCGAACGCCACCGCCAGCAGGCGGATAACGGCGCTGGACCAGACGGAACTAAAGAGGCGCGGAAGCATTCGGCTTGCGCCCGGACGCTACCGGCGGGCAAACACGCGCCGCAATGCTTGAGGAACGCTGGCGGCAGATCGTCACGACGCACGGGAACACCCGTGCGTTGGTGGACGTCGCGCTCGGCCATTCCTGGACCTTCACGGAGCTCGCGGCCCTCGCCGACTCTGGGCCGGTCACGTTGGATGGCGGCTTCGCGTGTCCGCGCGGAACCGGAGTCGAATTCATTCTCTGCGTCCTTCGCGCGTGGCGGGCCGGTGCCGTGTTGTGCCCGCTGGAAGCCGGCCAGGAAGTTCCCGCCGTGCCAAAGCCAGCGCCGGACATCGTGCATCTCAAACTGACTTCCGGCACCACGGGCGGAGCCAAGGTCGTCGCCTTTACCGCCGTCCAGCTCGCCGCCGACGCCGACCAGATTGTCCGCACGATGGGACTGCGGCCCGACTGGCCCAACCTCGGCGTCCTCTCGCTGGCGCACAGCTACGGTTTCTCGAATCTGGTCACGCCGCTCCTGCTGCACGGCATTCCCCTGATCCTTGGTCCCAGCGCGCTGCCAGTGGCGCTCTTGGCCGCTGCGAAATCTTCCGATGCCTTCACGTTGCCCGCGGTGCCGGCGCTGTGGCGGACGTGGCATGAAGCCGGCTCGATTCCGGCGGGAGTCCGACTCGCGATTTCCGCCGGAGCGCCGCTGCCGCTCACGTTGGAGGAAACCGTCTTCCGCGAACGCGGCCTCAAGCTGCACAACTTCCTCGGGGCTTCCGAATGCGGTGGCATCGCCTACGACCGCACCACCCTGCCCCGCTCCGACGCGGCCTGGGTGGGCACCGCCATGGACGGAGTCCGGCTCGCACGCGGCGACGACGGTTGCCTCGTGGTGAACAGCCCCGCCGCCGGCCAAGGCTATTGGCCCGACGGCAACGAACAGTTGACCCCGGGGCGTTTCGTCACGGGCGACGTTGTGGAGGTGGATCCGTCAGGCGGGGTTTGGCTGCGAGGACGCGCCGGCGACTTCATCAACGTGGCCGGCCGCAAAGTCGCCCCCGACGCGATCGAGGCGGAACTTTGTCACCATCCCGACGTCGTCGATTGCCTGGCCTTTGGAATCCCCGACGGGGAAGCCCGGGGCGAAGCCGTTGGGATCGCCGTGGTGCGGAGGACTGACGTGAGCGAAAACGCGCTGCGTGAACACCTCGTGCCCCGACTGCCGGCGTGGCAACTGCCGCGTCGGTGGTGGTTCGTGGACGACCTCGCCCCGGACGGCCGCGGCAAGCTTTCCCGCCGCGTCTGGCGGGAGCGTTTGCTGGGGGTAAATGCAGGCTGAGTTGAACAAGATGTCTCCAACTCGCTTCGAGCGGCCAATGCATGGCGGGGAACCTACCCTCGGCCACTTCCCCCCAGTTCAAGCGCAGCATTTTTCGCGTCCAAAAGCGCAACTCGGCGGAAGTAGGGACATATTCTCTCGGATGTCTGCCGACTCAACATGCCGGTCCGACGACCAATCCGCCGCGCAACAGCGGTTTCTCTCGCGGTTCCTGCGCAGCGAACGGGAGATTTTCCACCAAGCCGGCGCGGGAGTTCCGGGGCGTGAGCGACCGGGTCCGGCTGAGCGTGCCCGCCGCGGGGGATTCGCTGACGCTGGCCGCCTAGGTCCGGGTGCAGGGCCTCGACCGGCCGATCAATTCGCTGTTCTTGTCCGACGGCTTTACGCCCGGGACGGTGCACTGGGTGATCCGTAACGATGGTGTCCTGGGCCTGACCGTTCTGACGGTGGACCAGTTCGGCATCTGGACGCACCTCGCCGTCGTGCTCGACGGCCGGGCAAAGCAGGCGGTCCATTACGTAAACGGGCCGCCCGTCAGCCAGCATTCCGTGCGCATTGGCCCCCCTTTCAAGGTCGGAACGGCCGAGCTCGGAAACTGGAACGCCGTCGGTTCC
This sequence comes from Verrucomicrobiota bacterium, assembly GCA_043755815.1. Lineage (GTDB taxonomy): Bacteria > Verrucomicrobiota > Verrucomicrobiia > Limisphaerales > UBA9464 > CAIWAH01. Next base: position 25,946 of record JAYUSF010000333.1, on the reverse strand, counting down.
CCGGGCAACGACCCGTTCCTGATCCGAAACCTCAGCGGGGTCATGGACGAATTCTGCCTTTTCGGGCGGGCGCTGAACGCCGCCGAAATCCAGGCCCTGCATGCGGGCGGCATACCGCAGGTTGATCCGCCGGTCCAGGCACGGAACTGAAACCAAACCCATCTCTCCCCGGTCACTCGCCAAGTGCCTCAGGTCATGAACCTCAGAATTCTCCCCCTCCTCGTGCTGTCGGCGCTGGCCGGATACATCGGCATCGCGCAGACCAACGCCCCGGCCGACGACTGGAAACCCGCCAGCTCCAACCAACCCGGCAAGGACTATCCCAAGGTGAATTCCGAGGGCCGCGTGAAGTTCCGGATTGTGGCCACCAATGTCCAGACCGTGGGCGTGACCTTCCGGGACAGCAGCGAGTTCACCAAGGGGCCGGACGGAGCTTGGTATGGCCATACCCGTCCGCTGGACGAGGGGTTCCACTATTACCAGATCAAGATTGACGGAGCCGAGGTGCCGGATCCGAACAGCCTGATGTTCTTCGGCGCCCAGCGCTGGGGCAGCGCCGTCGAGGTGCCGGCCAAAGATCAAGATTCCTACGCCCTCAAGAACGTGCCGCACGGGCAGCTCCGGGAAGTCTTCTTCTACTCGAAGAGCACCGACTCCCAGCGCCGTGCGTTCGTTTATACGCCGCCCGGCTATGACCAGAGCCCGGACCAGCGGTATCCGGTCCTCTATCTCCAGCACGGCTGGGGCGAGAACGAATACGGCTGGGGCGTCCAGGGCCGCGCCCGGGAGATCATGGATAACCTGATCGCGGAAAACAAAACCCGGCCGTTCATCATCGTCATGATTTACGGCATGACGAACGAAACGCGGATGGGCGGCCTGAGGGACTTCGACATCGTCCCCTTCGAGACGGTGCTGGTGAAGGAGCTGATTCCGTTCATTGATGCCAACTTCCGCACAGTCGCGGACCAACCCAACCGCGCCATGGCCGGCCTTTCGATGGGCGGCATGGAGACGCGGACGATCACCCTGCGAAACCTCGACACCTTTTCCCACATCGGCGTGTTCAGCGGCGGCAGCATCGCGGTGACGAACATCACGGACATGGCCGCGTTCAAGGCCAAGAACAAGCTCGTCTTCGTCAGCTACGGCAGCAAAGAACTGGGCGGCGACCGCGGCAACCGCGGCGGCGATCCCAAGGCCCACGCCGAGGCACTCAAGCAGGCCGGCATCAACAGCCACTTCTACGTCTCGCCCGACACCGCGCACGAATGGCAGACCTGGCGGCGCAGCCTGCGCGAGTTCGCACCGCTGCTGTTCAAGAACTGAGACGGACACTTTGAAAGCACCCACCATGAAGACGTTCCTCAACCTTGTCCTCGCGGCCCTGCCCTGCCTGGCCGCCGATCTCACCGGCCAGTGGAAGGCCGAGTTCGACACGCAACCCGGCAAGCAGACCTACCTTTACGACCTGAAGGCCGACGGCGAAAAAGTCACCGGCAGGGCCACCGGCGACATCAACGGCGAAAACAAACGCACGGTCGAAATCAAGGACGGCAAGCGGGCGGGCGACACGGTCACGTTTGTTGAGACGTTCGAATTTCAGGGCAACGAACTGACCATCACCTACTCCGGCAAACTGGTGGGCGACGAGATCAAGTTCACCCGCAAGGTTGGCGACTTCGCCACCGAGGAACTCGTCGCCAAACGGGAGAAGGCCGCAAGCGCCGCCAAAAGTCCGGCCGGCAAGTGGCAGGGTGAGTTCGATTCGCGGATCGGCCTCCAGAAATACCTGTTCGACTTTCAGGTGCAGGACGGGAAGTTAACCGCGAAGGCCGTCGCGGAGGCCCGCGAGGAAAAGCGCGACGTGGAGTTCAAGGAGTCGAACCTTTCCGGCGACACGATCACGTTCGTGGAGGTGCGGCAGATTCAGGACAACGAAATCCGCATCGAATACACCGGCAAGCTCAGCGACCGGGGCATCCAGTTCACCCGCAAGGCCGGCGACTTCGGCAGCCAGGAGTTCGTCGCCACGCGCATCGGTGCCGCGCCGGCCGCTCAGGCGGCCGGCGATGTCACGCGCCCGCGCCGTGGCGGCTTCGGCGGCCCCATCGAGCTTGGCCCCGACGACAAGGCGGCCTTCCCGGACGCGCCGGCGGGCTTTGATCAATCCCGCGACGGCATCGCGCACGGCAAGCTGGAGCTGGTGGTCTACGACTCCAAGTCGGTCGGCTCCAAACGCAAGGCGCTCGTCTATACGCCGCCCGGCTATTCCGCCGAGACCAAGTATCCCGTGCTTTACCTGCTACACGGCATCGGCGGCGACGAGGAGGAATGGCGCCGCGGCGGCCAGCCCAACGTCATTCTCGACAACCTCCTCGCCGACAAAAAGGCCGTGCCGATGATCATCGTCATGCCCAACGGCCGCGCCCAAGCCGACGACCGACCCGGTCCCAACGCCATGGCCACCGCGCCCGCGTTCGGCGTGTTCGACCAGGATCTGCTCGGCAGCCTGATCCCGTTCATCCAATCCAAGTATTCCGTGAAGTCGGATCGTGAAAGCCGTGCTTTGGCCGGCCTTTCGATGGGCGGCGGCCAGTCGCTGAACTTCGGCCTGGGCAATCTCGACACCTTCGCCTGGGTCGGCGGCTTCTCGTCCGCGCCGAACACGAGGCCGGCCGCGGAACTCGTGCCCGACCCCGAGAAGGCGAAGGCGCAGTTGCGGCTCCTCTACCTCTCCTGCGGCAACAAGGACGGCCTGATCCGCATCAGCCAAGGCGTCCACGCTTACCTAAAGGAGAAAAACGTGTCGCACCTCTGGCATGTGGATGAACACGCCCACGACTTCCAACATTGGAAGAAGGCGCTGTTCCAGTTCTCCCAACTGATTTTCAAACCTGCGGGCAATTGATTCATGAAGAACTTGAAACCGATTCTCGGACTGCTGACCGGGCTGATTGCACTCAATGCATCGGCGGCCGATGGCCCGGACCGTCCGCTCCATGTCCTTTATCTCGGCCCGGTCAGCACGGGCGGCGGGTTCGGCGGCGGCGGGTCGCGCACCAACTACGTTTACCTGCCGGGTCAGACCCTGGCTCCCGAGGCGATTTACTTCGACCATCGCGCCGATGTCACCAACCTCACGGAAGCGTATTTGAAGCACTTCGATGCGGTGGTGCAGGTGCTGCCCGAGGCCGCGGTGGGACCGGCCCAGCAGCAGTTGCTTGAGAGATTCAAGCGCGCGGGCAAGGGCCTCATAAAGCATGCCGACGGCCAGCGTCCGGCCGAGGGCGTGCTCCGCGAAGCCGTGCTCGGCGGCGTCAGCAAGGAGGCGAAGTCGGCTTGGGAAGCCTCGCTCGCCTCCCGGCCAGCCCTCCAACGCCTTGCGGGCGAGGTTCCCAACTACGAACGCCGCGCGGAGCCCGTGAAATACCAGGCGCCGCTCTCGCCGCAGGACTCCATGCGCTACACGCAGGTGCCAGCGGATTTCGACCTCCAGCTCTTCGCGGCGGAGCCCGACGTCGTGAAGCCCATCTACCTGGCTTGGGATGAGCGGGGGCGCGCGTGGGTGGTCGAGGCGCGCGACTATCCCCACGGCCTTTGGGCCGAGGGCGAGCCGGGCCATGACAACATCAAGATTTGCGAGGACACCGACGGCGACGGCCGGGCGGACAAGTTCACCGTCTTCGCCGACAAGTTGAACCTCGCCACGTCACTCGTGTTCGTGAACGGCGGCGTCCTGGTGTCGGAAGCGCGCCACCTGCTCTTCCTCAAGGACACCGACGGCGACGGCAAGGCCGATGTGCGCGAGGCCATCTTGCCGGGCTGGGGCGTGGGCGATTCCCACGCGATGCAGAGCTACCTGAGCCGCGGTTTCGACAACTGGCTCTACGGCGCGGTGGGCTACTCGAACTTCCGCGGCAACGTCGGCGGAAAGGACCTCCAGTTCGGCCAGGGCGTTTTCCGTTTCAAGGCCGATGGCTCCGCCCTGGAATTCCTGCACCAGTTCAACAACAACACCTGGGGCTTCGGCCTCAACGCCCACGGCGATGTCTTCGGCTCGACGGCCAACGGCCACCCGACCTTCTACGGCTACCTTCCGGCCCATATCCTGACCCCGACCCAGCCGGGCCCCGGTCGGCGTGGAGGCGGTGGTGGCGGCGGTGGTGGATTTCGTCCCGGCTACCGGCTCGACGACAAGCCGGGCGACACACTTGCGCCGACTGCCAATGTTCGCCGGCTGCCCTCCGCCAAGTCGCTGGCCCCCGGCATGAGGATGCATCCGAACACGCCGAACGTCCGCATGGTGGACAACTTCGGCGGCTACACGGCCGCGGCCGGACACGCCTTCATGGTCAGCGACGCTTTGCCGCCGCGCCTGCAAGGCAAGGCGCTGGTCACGGAGCCGACCGCCAAGCTCATCGGCATCATGGACATTCAGCCAGACGGCGGCGGCTACAAGGCCACCGACGGCGGCAACCTTCTCGCGAGCACCGACGAATGGATGTCGCCGATCTTTGCCGAAGTCGGGCCGGACGGCGCGGTCTGGGTGATTGATTTCTACAGCTTCATCATCCAGCACAACCCCACGCCGAGTCTCCAATCGGCCGGCGTCCAGGCCACGACCGGGCGCGGCGGCGCCTACAAAACGGAGAACGACCTTCGCGACCAATCTCACGGCCGCATCTACCGCGTGGTCTGGAAGGACGCACCGGGGAGTTCGATCAAGTCTCTCGCCGCGTCGAAGCCGCCGGAAGTCGTGGCGGCACTGGATAGCGGCAACCAGTTCTGGAGCCTCACCGCCCAGCGCCTGATCATTGACAACAAGCTGACGGACACCGCCCCGGCGCTGAAGAAGCGCGTGCGCTCCGGCGCCGGCGGAAAAGGGGCGATACACGCCCTGTGGTCCCTCGCAGGACTCGGCGCGCTCGACAAGGACACCCACCAGGCGGCGCTCCTGTCCAAGGACGCGGCCCTGCGCCGCAACGCCATTCGCGCCCTGCCGGCGAACGAGGCCGGACGCCAGTTGTTCTTCAGCAGTCCGGTGATCCAGGACCCGGACCTCATCACGCGCCAGGCGGCGTTCGTGAAGCTGCTGGAGTTCCCCACGATCCCGGCGATTCAAACGGTCGTCGCGCAACTGTCGCGGACTCCCGTCAACAGCAGCGACCCGTTCCTGAACGACTCCGTCACCCTGCTCGGCCGCATCCACCGGGTGTCCGGCGTTGGCGAGAACGAGGTGAAGATCACGGCCGGCGATCCGAAACGTGGCGAAGACCTGTTCCACAACAGTCCCACCGCGTCGTGTGCCGCCTGCCATCAGGTCGGCGGCAAAGGCGGCGACATCGGCCCCATCCTCGATGGCATCGCCGTCCGCGGAGACCGGGCCTACTTTCTGGAAAGCCTCATGGACCCCAACGCGAAACTGGCCAAGGGCTTCGAGAACTTGCCGATTTCACCGATGCCGCCGCTGGGCGCCTTGCTCAAGGAGCAGGAGTTGGAGGACATCCTGGTGTTTCTTGCCACGTTGAAGACGCCGCCGAAGGACGGCATCACCGTTCCGGTGCGGAAGACTGAACAATACGAATGAACATGACGAAACTGACTTTACTCCTCGGCTTGCTGGCGCTGTGGGGCCTCGCGGCTTCACCAACCCGCGCCGCCGAAGCCTCGGGCCTCGACGCCGACGGATACATCCGCGACTGGCTCATGCTCGCCCCGATCACGTTGTCCGAGGGAGCCGATGCCGGCGAGCTGCTCCTGCGTTCCCAGGTCCCGGACGAGGCCAAGCTCAAGCCCAAGGCCGGCGACATGGTGACCGTCAACGGCCGGCAACTGACCTGGAAAGCGGTCACGGCTCCCACGAACTACTTCGACTTCAACGCCGTCCTGAAAACCCAGAACGACCAGTCGGCGGGCTTCATGGTGACCTACGTCGAGTGCGACCGGGAAATCCCCGACGTGATCATTGCGGTGGGCAGCAATGATCAGGGCCGGATCTACTTCAATGGCGTGGACATCTACTCCTTCACCGAGGCGAGGCCGCTCATGCTCGACGCGGACAAGGGCAAGCTCACGCTGAAACAGGGCACCAACGTCTTTGTGTTCAAGGTCATCAACCAGCAGAACAGTTGGCAGGGTGCCCTGCGGCTGACGGACCGAGCCGGAAAATCCCTGACCAACGTGAAGATTCGGCTGTCTCCCTGACAAGACTGTCGGACCGACAACACCGCCGCCGACTCCTTCCTCCATGAAGCTTCCAAAGACAAAAGTCGCACTCGGCCTCGCGCCGCTTCCGCTGCTGCTGCTTGCCTTCAGTCTGACCGCCCGGGCGGCAGAAGAACCGGCACTCGGGGGAACTTTCCGCGATCACTTCCAAGTCGGCGCGGCCCTCAACCGTTCCCATGCCACCGGCAGCGGTGGACGCCGAAGCGCGGAACAGGTCGCGCAGGAAGTCGCGCTGGTGAAACGCCACTTCAACCAGATCACCGGGGAAAACGACATGAAGTGGCAGCTTATCCATCCGCGCGAGGGCAAGGACGGTTACGATTTTGCCGGGGCCGACGCCTTCGTGGACTTCGGCCTGAGCAACCGCATGGAGGTCGTCGGCCACACCCTGGTCTGGCACAGCCAGACGCCGAACTGGGTCTTCGCCGGCACCAACCCGCCGCCGCCGGGCGCGACCAACCCTCCGTCCGCGTTCGCGGCGGGGAACACCAATGCGCCCGGCACCAATCGTTTCGGGCGCGGGGGCTTTGGGCCCGGCTTCGGCCGTTACACCGGGCCTCGCGCCTCACGCGACGAACTGCTTCAGCGGATGCGCGATCACATCCACACCGTCGTCGGCCGCTACAAGGGCAAGGTCAAGGTGTGGGACGTGATCAACGAGGCCCTCGCCGACGGCGGCCCCGAAAACGTCATGCGCTCTTCGCTCTGGTCCGAAATCATCGGGCCGGACTTCATCGCCAAAGCGTTTCAATACGCCCATGAAGCCGACCCAGACGCCATCCTTCGCTACAACGACTACGGGCTGGAGAATCCGGTGAAGATCCAGAAGCTCGTCACGCTGATCAAATCGTTGCAGGCGCAGAAGGTGCCGATCCACGCCATTGGCACACAGGCGCACCTCAATGTCACCACCGCCGGATTTGAGCAGATGGACCGGTCCCTGACCGAGATCGCCAAGCTGGGACTGCCCATTCATGTCACCGAGCTCGACATCAACAGCGCCCAGGGTGGCCAGCGCACCACGGGTGCCGACATTGCCGCCAACGCCGCGACCACCGCTGGCGGCCTGGTCAGCGATGCCGACCGGAAGCTGGCCGACGCCTACGCGGGAGTCTTCCGCGCGTTTCTCAAGCACCGCGACTCGGTGAAGATGGTTACCTTCTGGGGCGTGAACGACGCCGTCTCGTGGCGGGCCGGCGGTAGGCCGTTGCTGTTTGACGGCAGTAACCAGCCTAAGCCGGCCTTCCAAGCCGTGCTGGCGGAAGCCCGAAAGATTCACTCCGCGCGGTAGCCAGCCCGGGACCGCCATTCCATGTAACCGCTGATTCGCATGAAACTTCCCAGCCCCAAGGATTCTCCTGCCCCGTGCCTGCGCCACACCATCGTTGCCGTCTTGGCTGCCTTCTGCCTGCCGGACGCCACCGCCGCCGGCCTCCAGAAGACCGTGATCGTCACCGACTGCGAGAACCCGATGCAGGTCGAAGTGCTCGCCGACGGCCGCCTGCTTTACGCCGAGCGCATGGGCAAGGTGAAGCTGTGGCACCCGAACACGAAATCCTCGGCTGTCGTCTGGCAGCGGGACGTCGAGGCTCGCCCCAACAGTTCCACACCGGCTACCGGCGGGGCGTGGGAAGCCGGATTGTTGGGACTTGCCGTGGACCCGGCCTTCGAACGCAACCACTGGGTCTATCTCTACTACTCGCCAAAGGCCGGCCACGAGTTCCGGGTCAGCCGCCTGACATTGGGCGGCACGCCGGCGGAGCTGACCGACGAAAAAACTCTCCTGACCATCCCGGTGGATCTCGAAGTGTGCTGCCATTATGCCGGCGGCCTTGGGTTCGACGGCCAGGGCAACCTCCTGATCGCCACCGGTGACAACACCATTGGCTTCGAGAGCGACGCCTTCGCCCCGACCGACTATCGCGACGGCCGGAAGTTCTTCGATTCCGCCCGGTCGGCCGGCAACGCCAACGATCTCCGCGGCAAGATTCTGCGGATTCATCCTGAACCCGACGGCACGACGACCATTCCCGCCGGGAATCTCTTTCCGTCCGGCACACCGAACACCCGGCCCGAAATCTACGTGATGGGCTGCCGCAACCCCTGGCGCTTCTCGACGGATGCCAAGACCGGCACGCTCTACTTCGCCGATGTGGGCCCCGACGCCCCGGTGCCGTTGGAGGCGCGCGGTCCGGCGGGTTTCGACGAATTCAACCGCACGAAGACCGCCGGCAACTTCGGCTGGCCATTTCTCCTCGGCGACAACAAACCCTACCGCCAATACGACTTCGCCACCAAGACCTCCGGCCCGGCGCAGGACCCGGCCAAGCCGCTCAACCTGTCGCCGCACAACACGGGTCCAAAGGAACTTCCGCCCGCACAGCCGGCCTGGATGTTCTATCCGGCGGGGCAATCGTCCCGGTTTCCGCAGTTCGGCAGCGGCGGACGTTCGGCCGCAGCCGGTCCGGTCTACCATTTCGACGCGGCCCTCAAATCGGCGACCAAGCTGCCGGCGGAATACGACAACTGCCTGTTCCTCTACGAGTGGATGCGCAACTGGATCGTCGCCGTGAAGCTCGATGCGAACGGCGAGCGGGTGGAACTGAGTCGGTTTGCGCCGGAACAGATCTTCAAGCATCCGACCGACCTGAAGCTCGGTCCGGACGGCGCGCTCTACGTGATCGAATTCGGCACCGGCTGGGAGAACAACAAGGATGCCCAAATTGCGCGGATTGAGGCGGCGCCGTGATGGGGAATCGACGTAGGGTCCCGGGGGCAGTCGAGCCGCACCTATGTCCGCCGGAACACCGCCGCGACCGACTGCTCGTTGACGCCGTGCGTTTCCACGATGGCAGTTGTCGCCTCCGCGTTCGCCAATCGGGCGGCGGCGAAGGCGACTTGCCAGGCACCGCCCGCCCCAAGTCCTTCACCGAGGACGGACCGCACACAAACCGCCTTGGTCGCATCAACTGCGTGGAATTCGCCGTCATGGATCAGCAGCCCGGCTGGGTCCGCTAGGGCCATCCACTGCCGCCGGGTGCGTGCGCGTGCGCGCGCCCGGCCGCTCGGTCCGAGGTAAAGCTGCGGTTCCGTCACGGCGACCAGCTCGACGGCGGCGGGTTCGCGGCGCAGATAGATGGCCCCGGCTCCTTCAGCCGCCGGCAGATTGGGTTCGAGCATTTCCAACGCCTCGGCGGACAGCCAATCCGCCTCTTCCGCCCCCACGACCAGGCAGCCGTCGACAGTGCCGGCGTTCAGCCACTCGGCGGCGAGGGCGAGCGACTTCACGAATTCGCCTTGGTCACCCACCACGGTGTAATTCACCGCGGTTGTGCCGAAGAATGCCGCCAGATGCGACGCCGGGGCGTTGAAGACGGTCTCAGGAAAAATCAGCGGGCTCGCGGTCGCCGGGTCGCGCAAGACCTCGTCGTAGAACCGCCGCGAATAACCCACGCAGCCGGTGAACGCGCAGAAGAGGATGCCCAGCCGAAGTTGCCCGGCGGCAACCGCGGCCTGATCCGAACCCAGCGCTTCCAGCGCGGCGCCGACCGCAAAGTGGGAGATCGGACTGGTCCGCCGCAGCCGGGGATGCGCCAGGAAGGCGGGACGCGGTTGCGGCGCCGGCACCCGGCGCACCATGAGAGGATGTTCCTGACCGGGCCGAACGAGCGGCTGCAAAGGCAACGGCTCCCCACGGTTCACCGCCTCCAACAGCGCCCCGGCACCCCAACCCGCCGGCGAAACCGCCCCGACGCCATGAAGGAAAACTCGGCTCATGGGCACCTCCGGAGCACGAGGCTGGCGTTGGCTCCGCCGAAGCCGAACGAGTTGGTGAGGGCGTAATCGAAGGCGGCCTCCTGCGCCGCCCGAACGAGCGGGAAGCCGCACGCGGCGTCGGCCGTCCCGATTTCCAATTCCGGCGGCAGCCACTGCCCGCGCAAGGCAAGCAGACAGACGCCGACTTCCACCGCCCCGGCCGCGCCCAGCAGGTGTCCGATGCCCGCTTTGGTCGAGCTGACGGGCAGTGAGGCGGCGTGATCGCCAGCCCAGCGGGTAATCGCGTGGGCTTCCGCGACGTCATTCGCCGGCGTGCCCGTGCCGTGCGCGTTCACGTAGCCGATCTGGTCCGGGACGACTTCCGCGTCGGCGCACGCGGACCGCATGGCGGCGAGCGCGGCGTCGCCCTGCGGTTGGGGTTGCGTCAGGTGATGACCGTCGGTGGCGGTGCCGTAACCGACGATTTCACCGAGCACCCGGGCCCCACGGGCCTCCGCGGCGGTGAGCGACTCGAGGCAAAAGATGGCCGCACCCTCGCCCAGCGCCAGGCCGTCACGCGTCGCGTCGAACGGCCGGCAACGGGTCGGCGAGAGCGCCTGGAGCGAATCAAAGCCGGCGAAAACCAGTTGGCTCAGGGCGTCGTAGCCGCCGGCCAGCACGCGGGCGGCGCGGACGGAGCGGACGAGCTGGAAGGCGTGCCCAACCGCGTTGGCCCCCGAGGCGCAGGCATTCGCAATAATGGTCACCGGGCCGTGAAAGCCAAACGCCTCCGCGAGGTCCAGCGCCTGGCGCTGCGGTTGGTAATGGGTTATCCGGGTTGCCTGCCGCCGGCGATTGCCGGGCGCGGCGATGGACTGCCGGAAATAGTCCTCACCCAACGTCATGCCGCCGCTGGTGGTGCCGAGCACGAGGGGAATTCCGTCCGCCCCGCTTTCCCAGCCGGCTTCCGTCCACGCCTCGTGCGCCGCGTGCAGCAGCATTCGGCCTGCCCGTCCGATTCGGGCAGCCTGGCGCGGCGTCAGTCCGGTCGGTGGCAAGTTGCCCGGCAAGTCGACTTCGGCCGCGTGCCGGGTCCGTTGCCGGGACGCATCGAACACGGTCACCGGCCGGAACGCGGAACGCCCCGTGCGAAATCCCTCGGCGTTCACCGCCTGCCCCAGGCCCAGCGGGGTCACGAGCCCCATCCCGGTCACAGCGACCCGGATCGGGCCGGTGGGGACGGGCGGTGGCGGAAATAGCATTGGTGGCCGCAGGCTAGGGAGGAAACCCGGGGCGTCAACGAGGGGCAGGACGGGCGGGCTGACAACTTCGTCGGGCTCGGCCCGGAAGAATTCCAGCCCTGGGTCGCGGGTTTTGTTTCCCGCCGCCGAGTGATTCGGATTCAGCGAATCCGGATGATCGCCGAATTCGGATGATCGGGATTGGTGATGACCCGCTGCCGGTTGCAGTCCACGAACAGGTCGGTGCTTTCGAGCGCGGTCTGCCCAAGCAGCACTTCGCCGCCCAACACCAGGAAGGATTCCGTGGCGATCCGCCCGAGTATGTCGATGTAGGCGGCTTCGGTGAGCGGGACGCTATCCACCTGCCCGTTGGCCATCTGGGCGTTGATATGCCGCAAGGTCTCCAGACCGAGCTGTTCCATGAGGTCCACCGGGATGCAGGATCGCACTGCGCCGGTATCCACGACGGCTTCGACGGTCACGCTGCGAATCTGTTCCGGGGCCAAGGATCCGCGCCGACTCATTCCCACGTCGACGGCATTCCGAATGGTTACAGTGGTCCTTACCTCAACCATGGCGAAACGATGGCCGGGCCAGGCAGTTCACGCAAACCCGGAATCCCCGCGTCCCCCGGCTTGCATGGCCGGACCGCCCCGCGGACCCTCGCCCTATGGAAGCGCCCCGCCCGGAACCGGCCGAATACGACGTCGTCGTCTGCGGCGGCTCGCTGGCCGGCGCTTCGACCGCCCTGCTGTTGTTGCGGGCGCGGCCCCGGTTGCGCCTCGCGATCCTGGAGAAGTCGGAGCACTTCCCCCGCCGGGTGGGCGAAGCCACCGTCGAGATCAGCGCCTACTTCCTCGGCAAGGTGCTGGGACTCACCCAGCACCTCAACGAATGCCACCTCGCCAAGCAGGGCATGCGCTTCTGGTTTGCCAACGCCGAGACCCACACGCTCGCGGATTGTTCCGAACTGGGCAGCCGTTACCTCACCCGGATGCCCTCGTGGCAGGTGGACCGGAGCGTGCTCGACGAGGAGGTCCTGCGCCGGGCCGTGGCCGCCGGCGCGACCCTGTTCCGGCCCGCGAAGGCCCTGCACATCGCCCTCCAGCCCGGCGGCACCCAGACGATCACTTTCGAGCAGGCCGGCGCGCGCCGGGAAATCCGGGGCCGATGGGTCGTGGATGCCAGCGGCTTCGCGGCGCTGCTCGCCCGGCAGGAAGGTTGGCTGCGGCGCAACGAGGCGCACCCCACCACCGCCGTTTGGGCGCGTTGGCAGGGCGTCAAGGACTGGGACGGCCGTGAACTGGCCGACCGCTTCCCGGAATGGTTTGCCGCCTGCCACACGATGCGGGCGACCGCGACCAACCACCTCATGGGCGACGGCTGGTGGTCCTGGTGGATTCCGCTCCGCGGCGGCGACTTTTCCATCGGCGTGGTCTTCGACCAACGTCGCGTCCAGTGGCCCCGAACCGGTGGCGTGGGTGCGAGCCTCAAGGACTTCCTCACCGAGCGTCATCCGGTCGCCCGTGAACTCCTGGCCGACGCGACCCCGGTTGAAGGCGACGTCAAATGGCGGGCCAACCTCCCCTACTCTTCCACCCGGTTCGCCGGCGACGGGTTTGCGCTGGCGGGCGATGCCGCGGCCTTCCTGGATCCCTTCTACAGTCCCGGCATGGACTGGCTGAGCTACACCGCGACCCGGATTACCGAACTGATCCTCGCCGAACGCGGCGGCGAAACCGGCGCCCCGCTAGCGGAACGGATCGCCCTCCACAACCGCATCCTGACCCAGTCCTACGAGCGCTGGTTCGAGGGCATCTACCGGGACAAATACGACGTGATGGGCGACTACGAACTCATGCGCGCGGTGTTCCGGCTCGACCTGTCGCTCTACTACCTCGGCGTCGTCTCCCAGCCGATCAAGTTCGGCCCCGCGGCGCTGCTGCAACCGGTGTTCGCCACGGCGCCGTCCGAAATCCCGTTCCGGATCATGCGCCTCTACAACCGGCGTCTCGCCTGCATGGCCCGGGCCCGGCGCGAGCGCGGCACGTTCGGCGCGATGAACGCGCACCAGCGCCTGCTGCTCGACGGTTACCTGCCCGACAATTCCACCGGCAAGGCCGCCCTGCTCGGCCTGCTCGGCTGGCTGCGGCTCGAACTCACGGAAGGCTGGCGCACCTGGTTCACGCCGGCAGGCGAGGCCAAACCATTGTTCAAGCCAGTGGCCGCAGGAGGATGATCCCGGCACGCTGGAAACTGCGGGATCCAGCGACGAAGCCGGGATTGAATCAGAAAGCAGGAATGCAGGAAGGCCGCGGGGGACTCCCTCGCCCCGCCAGGCTCTCGCCCCGCAAGGATGATGGAAAGCAACATACAAGGGGCAGGCCATCACGCAAGGGCTCCACCTCTCCCCGGCCCTCTCCCCCATCAGATCGCGGAGAGGGAGTCCACCGGGGGAATCTCTGGGGCAGAGCCCAGATACGCCCCTCCAATTCGGGCTGGAGAAATGGGACTGGCCACCTCGTCTTCAGGGGGAGACGACGGACCTGTAACGGTTGCGGGGCGACGCGTTCCCGCACCTTCCGCCTCCGGGCGCCTGGGCATTCTGATCCCGATGAACGAGACCCGGTCCGGCCCGCATTAGTTCGGCTTCACCGGTTCCGCCGGCGTCTCCAAGAAATCCCGGAGGCTTTGGCGGGACGGGGTCAGGCCGTTCATCGCGAGGGCGGCGAGGATGCGCTCCTCGGTCATGATGAAGCGGTCGCGTTTGTAGAGCAGGTAGTCGCCGCGCACGGCGTCAGGAGTGAGGTTGATGGTCACCAAGTTCGCGCCGGTCGCGAGCCCGCGGGCGTAACCCGGGCCGGCGCCGACGAGGTTCAGCGCGCTGACTGCCGGAATGATCCAGTCGGGCCGCATCAGGCGCAGCGCCGCCATGCAGTTCAGCGTGAGTTCCAATGAGGCGGCTTCACTGGAGGACAGCGGCGTCTCGTCCCCCGGCACAAACGGACTCACGCTGCACCCGATCAGCGGCAGGTCCGCGGCGAGGCGAAGATTTTCCAGGGCCGATTCGATCGTTTGGCCGGGCAAGCCGGCGATGAAGCCGGAACTCACCCGCCAACCCGACGCGGCCAAGGCGCGGATAAACGCCGTCCGCTCGGCCAGCGTGCCGGGGGCTTCCAGCTCGCGGTAAAGGCCGGCGTCCGCGAGCTCGAACTTCACGATGTAGGTGGTCGCGCCGGCGGCCCGCAATTCGTCGGTCAGCCGGGCGTCGAGGGTGCCGAGGCAGACGCTGATCCCGAGATTCGTCTCGCGGCGCAATGTGCGGACCAGCGGCAGGACCACTTCGCGGGCGGCCAACGGATCTTCGCCGGACTGGAGATTGAGGTCGGTGATGCTGGCCGGTCGGTGCTGGATCAGCAGTTCGGCCAACTCGTCGTGGCGGGCCCGGAACCGGTCGAGGCTGCGGTTGTCCCGGCGCATTCCGCAGTAGTGGCAGTTCTCCCGGCAGAAATTCGAAACCTCCACCACCGCCCGGACAAACGCCCGCTGGCCGAAGCGGGCGCGGGCCACGCCGCTGGCACGGGCGTGCAGCTCCGCCTGCGTTCCATCGCGGGCGGACAAGTCGTTGGAGCTGGGAAACCAGGTGCCGGACACGGGCGAACGCTACCCGGCGCGTGACCGGCACCCAAAGCCTAAAGTCCGCGCGGGCGATGGACGTGGACAATGCCCGGCGGACTTCCGAACTTCCGGCCCGTGCCGCCCTCGCCCGACACTTGCTGCGCCGTCATACCCTGCCGGGACGAGGCGGCGTTCATCGGTGACGTGGTCCAAGCGGTGCGCCGGCACCTTCCAAACGCTTTGGTCATCGATGACGGCTCGCGGGACGACACGGCCGCGGCGGCGACGGCGGCCGGCGCCACAGTGCTCCGCCACGGGACCACCCAGGGCAAGGGCGCCGCACTGGCCACGGGCTGGACCTGGGCCCACACGCGGGATTTCCAATGGGTCCTGATGCTGGACGGCGACGGCCAACACGCCGCCGAGGATATCCCGGCCTTCCTCAACGCCGCCGGGGACGCGACGCTGGTGCTGGGCAACCGCATGGCCCAAGCCGCCGCCATGCCTTGGCTGCGACGGGCGGCCAATCAATGGCTCAGCGCGCGGATATCGGGCCTCGCCGGCGTGTCGATCCCGGATTCCCAGTGCGGATTCCGGCTGGCGCATCTGCCCACGCTGTTGGCGCTCGCCCCGGACAGCCGGCATTTCGAGATCGAATCCGAGCTGTGCGTCCGCTTCGCCCGGGCGGGCCAACGCATCGTCTCGGTGCCCGTGCAGGTTCGCTACGCCGGCGAACGGAGCAAGATCTCGCCGCTGCGGGACTACGGGCGGTGGTGCCGTTGGTATCTCCGCGCCCGACGGGAAGCCACCCGGTCACTTCGCGACTGACAGCAGCACGCGCGTGCCGTGTTCCTGCCAAACCCGCGCCCTCGTGAGCCCGGCGGCCGCGGCCAGGCGTTGCCATTCGGGCACGCGCCAGCCGCGCCGGACCGACAGCACAGCGTCGGCCCGAAATGCCCGCGGCGCCCCCAGCAAGCCAAGCCACAACCCCACCAGGAAAGCGACATTGCGGTGCAGGTCGGTGAACAGCGCGGCGCGGCGGGCAACGCGATTCGCCTCGCGAAAGTGGGCCACCACGTCCGCGTCGGAATCCAGGTGGTGAGTCATTGAGGTCGCCACCACGACGTCAAAGCTGGCGTCGGGAAACGGCAGTTCCGTGGCCGAGGCCACGACGTGCCGGCCTTCGGCATCCAATTGTCCCGTGAGCGGACAGTGGTCCACATTGGTGAACCGCCACTGCCAGGCGTTTGACTTGGCCCAGGCCGTCAATTGCCGCCCGAGCAAGCCGTCCCCGGCTCCCACATCCAGCACCGAAACCTCCCGGCAGGCCTCGGCTCCGAGCAGTTGCGGGAGCCACTTCTGGAACGGTCGCTCGAAGCGGGTGATTTGGTTCAGGCGCCCAAGGATCGCGTAGTGCGCCCGCAGTTCCTCCAGGCTGCGCTCCGGACGGTCGAAGTATTCGGCTTGCGTTGCCCGCTGGCGCAAAAACATCGTTGCCAGCCTAGTTCGATGAATTCCCAGCAACAAGTCCCGCCGCCTTCGCCCCGCCGCCTGCATTGGGCAATCCGCGCCGCGCTGACGGTGGCGACCGCCCTGATCCTCGCGTGGCTGTGCGGCGCCGCGATGCGGGCCGACGCCCGGCTGACGTCCCCCCCGGGCCTCTTCCGCGGCATGCTGCACGGCGCCATGATGCCCATTGCCTGGCCGACGTTGCTGGCCGGACAGGACCAGGTGATCTACGCCGCGTTGAACGAAGGGCGAGTTTACAAGCTGGGCTATTCCTTGGGCGTGAACCTGTCCGGAATGGTCTTCTTCGGCTGGTTCTTCCTGAGCCTCAGCGCGCTGCGCCGGAAGCCCGCCCCTACGTCCGCCTCAGCGCCATAGGCTGCAATAAACCTCGTAGGCCGTGACCCAGCCGCCGATGAAATAGGCGGTCGGCGGCAGCCAGAATTCCCGCCGCTCGCGGTTGAAGACCGGCTCCAGCACGTCGTCCGGCGCGTTCGGATCGTAGGCGCGGAAGCGGAAATCTGCCGCCGTCTCACGAACTTCGAACAGCACGACCGCATGGTTCACGGTCAGCGCCGGAATCGTGAACACGTGGAGCACCGGGGCGGTGTCGGCCCGGACCGCCGCCACCATCCGCTCTGCCTCGCGGGCCTGGCTGGCGCGGCTGAAGGGAAACAGCATCCGCCAGTGGCCCCGCTGGAAGTAACTCTGCCAGGCGCCGCCGGCTTCGCGCTTCAGGACCGCTTCGTGCGCCTGGCTGAAATCCCGCAAATTGGCAAATCCAGGGAAAACAATGCGGTCGGCGTCGATTCCGCGGGAGCGGGCGTCACGGGACAACAATTGCCGCAGACGCCGGAGTGTTTCGGGTTCCGACAGCGGTATTCCGTCAGGATCGAAGCGAGCGTGGAGATGGAACTGCTTCGCCACCCGCGCCAACACGAAGCAGCGCAGCGTGTATTCCGGCGGCGACTCCCGGCGCTGATGCACCTGCCGGCCGGTGGCGGGATCCAGCGCGTAGCTCCAGACCGTTTCGTTGCGGTAGCTGAGAGTGTCCTCCGGATGCCTGAATGTCCCCATCACGTGCGCGGCGAACCATGCGCAACCGGCCCCGGCCCTGACAAGGCACGCCTGCGCTGCTTCCGCCCTTGGTCTTGCTTCGGGTCCGTCGCCACAGGCAAACAAGCCGCGGAATGCTCGAATCCCGTCGGCGCGCCGTGGTCGCGACCCATTCGCAGGAAAACGCGCTGCTCGACGCGGCATCGGGACGATCGTGGACATTTGCCGGGCTGGCCTCCGCGGCCGACCAAACAGGCCACGACGGCCCCGCGCAGCTTGCCTACCCTGGCGGCTCCGGCCCCGAGTTCATCCTCGCGGTGTTGCGGGCGGTCCCGGGCTCTCCGGTCCCCTGCTCCGCGACCATCCGCTCCATCACCTGCCGGCCTGGCAGGTGCCCAAGGTCTGGCAACTTGAAGCCACGCTTACCCCGAACGGCCGAGGCAAACTCTCCCCCGCCGAGTGGCGTGCGCGGCTGCTGGCAGCGCCTTGATTCGTGGGACGGGTCAGGTGCCCGCCAAGGTCACTTCACAGTGCAGCACAACGGTTTCGCCCACCCGGGCCGTGGCCTGGGCGGAAACTAGGTTACCCATCCGGCCCACGATTCGCGCCTCGAGCCGGACCGTTTCGCCCGGCCGGGCCGTGCCGGTAATCTTGGCGCCCCGGATCGCGGTGAGCTTGAGCCCGTGCAGCGGCGCGTGCAGCGGATCGGTCTGCGCCACGACGCCGGCCAATTGCGCCGCCGCCTCAACCAGCAGAACCCCCGGCAGCAGCGGTTCGCCGAGGAAATGGCCGCGGAGAAACGGCTCGTCGCCTTGCAGGGTGAATTCGCCCACGCCGCTCACGCCGGGTTCCAGCGCCAGCAGGCGGTCCACGAAGCGAAATTCTGGTCCGTGCGGCAGGGCGGCCAACGCCGCGCCCAAGTTCTCGTCCATCGGCTTCATTTGGCCCTGAGGGGTTCCGAAATCTTCCAGGTTGCGTCCAGCGTCGGGGCGAAGAGTGCCCCGTCCACCGCCTCGTTTTCCCGCGCGGCGATGAAGTCGTTGCGCAGCCGGGAGCCGTCACGGAAGACCAATTCGGTGGCGCTCAGTTGGAAGCCGTTGGTCGTCACGCTCACGGTCAGTTCCGTCAGCAGTTTCTGCACGGACTTGGCGCGGGGCTGCAGCCGGAAGTCATAGGTCGCGTTGGTCTGCGTCAGCGCCAGCACGGCGAAGCGGTTCGTGAATTCTACGGCATCGCGGGGAAAGCCGGTGTCGAGCAAGGCCATCGCGTCGCCCATCGGTCCCGCGGCGAACGCGGCCAGCGGATACCGCTCGGCCCGCTTCAGCCGGGGCGCGAGCACCAGCAGTTCCGTCTCCGCCCGCACCGCGACCGATTGCGCCGGCACGCCCAGTTCCCAGCGGAAACGGTTCGGGGCCACGAACCACACCCGGCCGGGCGTCGTCAGCGGCTGGGTCAGCGCCTTGAGGTGCCGCGTCTGCACGAACTCGGCGGACCAACTGGAGATGTTCGTCTGCCGGGCCAGCCAGGTTCCGAGCAAGGTCTCCGCCGCCGGCGCGGCCGAAAGCTTGCCGGCAAGGCACAGCAGGCCCAGCCACCCGGCGAGTCGCCAACTTCCCGACGTCTTCATCGCGGCGCGTCCGGTTCCGGCCAGAGGGGCACAAAGTGAAACCATTGGTCCGGATGCTGCCGGAGGACCGGCTCAAACGCACGCAGGATGGTGCCCGTGAAGGCGATCCGGCGCGCGCGGTCCCCGAGGTCGGCCCGCTCGTAGGCCACCGGCGCCAAGGCCCCGGCGCGGTAGCCGTCGCCGTCCCGGACAATGAACACTGGCAGCACCAGACAGCCGGTGGCCCGCGCCAATTCGGCCGCCGCGTTGCTCGCGAAGAAGGGCCGGCCGAACAATTCCACCGTCACCTGGGTGGGCGCGGGCGGGCGGTCCAACAAGAGGGCGATGACGCCTCCGGCCTGCAGCCGCTTGATCACTTCAAGGAAGGCGAACGGATCGCTGCCGACCACCAGCGTATCGATCCCCAGCCGCGCCCGGGCGGCCCGGCGGACTTCGGTCAGGCCGTCCTCCGGCTCCGGCGCGGTGAGGACCAGCGGGCGGATCCCACGCTGCTGCAACAACAGCGAACCCAGCTCCCAGTTGCCGAGATGGGGAGTCACCAGCAACACCCCGCGGCCGGAACTGAGCGCGGCCCCGAAGTGTTCCCAGCCTTCGCCCGGCCGGACTTCCGCTGCGGCCAAGCTGCCGGCCTCGTAACGCCACAGGTCCACCAACTTGCCGGCGAACTCCGCGAAGTTTCGGCGCGCCATCGCCGAAGCCGCCGCGTCGGCGCCCACGAGCGGACGCAAGTTCGCCGCGACCACCGCCAACCGCTGCGGCCGAGCCCACACGTAGAAAGCCGCCAAACGGCGCGCGGCAAAGTGGCTGAATCCCCGCGGCAGAATCCGGGCGACCCGCAGGCCCATCCGCCAAAGCCCCGCCCGGTAAAGCGCAGACGCGGACGCCGGGCGTGGCGACGCCGGCTTGCCCACGCACCACGCGCACCAGAGGCCGGGCAGCAACCCCACGCAAACCGTGAACACGCACGCGACCCCGACGGCACAGATGAGGTCCATGCTGGCGAGTCCGGCGTTGCTGCTCCACGCCAGTGAGCCGAAACCCGCGATGTTAGCCCCGGCGCACAGCAGCAGCGCCTTGCCCGTCGTGCGCCAGAGAGCGCGCAGGTCCGGCCCATGCCGCCGCAGGGCCAACTGCACGTGAATGGTCGAATCCACCGACGAGCCCAGCAGCAGCGGCAAGGCAACCAGGCTCAGTAGATTCCAACTCCAGCCGAGCAAGGCCATCACCGCGAGCAGCAGCGAGAAACTCAGTCCAAGCGCGACGAACCCCAACACCACCTCCTGCCAGCGGCGGAACGCAAGCCACAGGCAACCGGCAAGCACGACGGCGATCAGGCCCGTCAGCACCGCCACCCGGAGCGAGACATGTCCCAGCAGGGCCGGTCCGAGCGAGTCCCAGCTCGTCAGTAGCACTTCCGCTGGCAGGGACGCGGCCAAGCGTGCGCGGGCCGCCGGCGAATTCGTGGCGGGCTGGATCAGGCCCAGCGCCAACCAGCGGCCAGCGTCGTCCCGGGCCGCCATCTGCGACACCAGCCAGCGCGCGGTGGAATTGGTCGGCCAAGGGGAAGCCGTATCCGCGGCGGAGTTGCTCCAGTAGGCGAAGATGCTGCGGGCCAGGGCCAGCGAGTCCGGGGTAAATCCGGCCGCCACCGCCGCGGACTCAATTTCATCGCGGCGACTGGCCAGTGCGGCCGTGACTTCCTGATTATTCTTGGCCCAGTGCGGCCGGGGCCAAAACCCAGTTGGCAGCGTGAACGAAGTTACTTCGCCCCGGGTTTCGGCGGATTTCAGGGCCCACTCCGCGCGCTCAAGGGCATCACCGATCGCGGCGACATCGGCGCCGGCAAAGACCGCCCAGGTCGGCTCGTTGGTCCGGCCGAGGCGAGCCTTCAATTCGTCCATGGCGGCGTAGGCTCCGCTCTGCCGAGGCCGCAGCGGATCAGCGCTCGACGTGACAGGCGGCAAACCGCGCACCGCCAGCACCAGCCCGATCGCCACCACGACCACCACGGCCGGACGCCACGAGAGTTTCCAAGGGCGAGCGGCCGCACCGTCGTCGGAGGCGGCCCGCGGCGGGCGACGCATCACCAGCGGCAGGAATACGTAAAGCATCACAACCGCGCCGACGAGCAGCCCCAACGCGGTGAGCGCACCGAGTTGGGCCAATCCGGGAAGGCCGGCGAGGCCCAGCAGCAGAAAGGTTCCGGCCGTGGTCGCCGCCGACCAACCAATGCCGGGCGCAACTTCGCGGCGAACTTCCGCGACCGACTTGCCCGGCGACGCCACGAATTCCTGGTAGCTCACCAGGCCGTAATCCACGGTCAGCCCCAGCAGCACCGCGGCGAATCCCACGCTGACGACGTTCAGCGTGCCGAACACGAGGCCGCCCAAGGCGAGGGTCAGCACGAGTGTCAGCAACAGCCCCAACAGCAACAGTCCGAGCGGGCGCCAGCTCCGGTGCGCGAACCAGAACAGCGCACCGATGACGATCAACGTGCTCAGCACCGAGCTGCGCATGTCGCTCTCCATGCCGGTCGCGATCTCGGCGAGGAAGGCGGGGCCGCCGGTGTAGCTCACTTGGGCCAGCTGCGGACCCGGTTGCTGGGTGAACAGCGAATCCACTTCGCCGCGAAGTTCAGTCAACCAGCGGGCCAGTTGCTGGTAATTCATCCCGTCGCGCGGTGGCTCCACGAACACCAGTCGGAACCGGCCCTGGTCGCCGGAAAAGATGCCTTCGCCGTCGTCGAACCGCATCGCGCCGGATCCGGCGACCGGCAGGCGGGTCAATCCCAAGGGATCGTAGCCGGTGCGGGCCAGTTCCTGCGGATCAAGGGAAGTCGCAAGCGCCTCCCGCGCCGCCGCGAGTTCGCCGGCCACGTTGGTCGTTGCCAGCCGATTCGCGAGCGCCGCGACGGCGTCCGGCGGTTGTTGCCGCCACAGCCACCCGATGTTTTCGGCGGCGGCGGCGGGATTTTCCAGCCATGGGGGTTGCCAGCGAACGGCTCGGGCCAAGTTGGTGCGCGCGGCGAGGTGTTCCGCGATCCTCTGGGCGACGCTCGCGGCGGAATCCGGACTGCTGGCCGAAATGGTGATCAGCAACTCGCGCGAACCCGAAAAGTGGCGCTGCTGCAATTGGAGCCCGCGAACCGCCGGCAATTCGTCGGGCAGCAAATTGAAAATCTCGGCGTCGAAACGCAGCCGGGCCAGACCAAGCACCAGCGGCACGGCGAATAGCAAGATGAGCCAACGGCGGCGGTTCACGGGACCATTCCTTCGAGCGTCTCGCCGGTGCGCTCATGGGTCAGGCGCCAATGCCCCTCGGCCGTCGTGTCGAGCCGCCACCAGCTGGTTGCGGGCGGCACGGCGGGCGGCAGGTTCGTGAGCTGGAACCAAGGGACCCGTTCCGTCGGCCGCGCCCGCCCGCCGAACCTTCCCGCGCGGAGCGAGGAAGAGAGGCCCCAGCCGTTGGTGGCGACCTGGGCGGTGACGAGCGGCAGCGCCTGCTTGCTGAACTGGACGAGGCGTTCGCCGCTGGGGTGCGCCGCCAGCAGGAGTTCCCCGGCCAGTTCCGGTGCCTCGCGGCGCGGCCGCCAGACCGCTGCCACTTCCTGCACGCGCCAGCCCGGCGCGCTGAGGTCCACGGGTGCGAGCCGCGGACCGCTGCAGCCGGCCAGGAGTGCGGCCCCGAGCACGACAAAGAATGCCCGCCAGTTCTGCTTTCGCGGGCGACGACGGGAAAGGACTTCAGGAAGACGAAGAAGAGTGAGACTCGTTACCTCGTCTCCTACGGCACCGAAGTTTCTCGAACGGTCTGGCAGCCGGTCTCTCACGCGGCGGCTCCGGGCGAAACCGGCGCAAAGCTGATGCGCGGCATGAAGGGCCGCTTGGCCTGGAGCTTCACCAGCCAGAAGAACAGCCGCATCCGCCAGCGAAGCCGCCAGCCGCCTTCCAATTCGCCGGCCAGCACGGCGTTGACCGCGGCCGCGAGGTTCCAAATCTCGCGCGGCTCCAGGAAGACCTCCATGAACGGCGTGGTGTAGAAGTGCCCGACCATCTCGCCGTAGAGGGCCATCGCGGCGGCGACGCGGCGCTCATACGCCGGGAAATACGCGGCGCCATCACTGCCGTCGGCCAAGGCCTGCTGCACCGCGCCGACGGCGAGCTTCGCCGAGAACATCGCCAGGAACACGCCGCTCGAAAAGATGGGGTCGATGAACCCTGCGGCGTCGCCGACCCTCACGACGCGCGGCGACCACAGCCGGCGGTTGCGGTAGCTGAAGTCGCCCGTGACCTGCAACGGCGCCAGTAACCGGGCTTCCTGCATTCGCCCGGCAATCGCCGGATTCGCGGCCGCCAACTCGTGAAACAACGCTTCGGGCGACGCCGATTTTGCCGCGAGATCGTCGCGGTCCAGCACGAGGCCGACGCTCACCTTGCTGGGGCGATCCCCGGTCGCTTCTGCGAGCGGGATGAGCCAGAACCACTGGTTCGCGAGCCGGATGATGACCGTGTCGCCGGCCGCCTCACTGGCATCCAGCCGCACATTCTCGAAGTGGCCGAACACGGCGAACTTCTTCAGCTTGGGATTCCACTCCCGCAGGCCTTCCTGCGTGCCGGTGAGATTGCCGCGGCCCGAGGCGTCCACGAGCATCTTCGCGCTGAACTCCGCGGTGTCCCCCGCTTCGTCGCGCGTCTGCACTGTGACCTGGTCCGCGGTCGGATTGACCCTTTCGACCGTGACGCCTTCCCGGACCTCGGCGCCGCATTTCGCCGCGTGCCGGAGCAGCAGGTCGTCAAACTTCGCACGTTCGACCTGAAACGCCTCGGTGTGGCGCGTGAACTGGCCGTTCCGGAAGACGAAACCGGTGCCTTTCGAGCCGTTGCCCAGATGGAACTGCGCGCCGCGTTTCCGCGGGAAGCCCGCCGCCTCCAGCGTGGGCAGCACGCCCATCTCCTCGAAGATCGCGTGGTTGTAGGGCAGCAGGGATTCGCCGATGTGGAAGCGGGGGAAATGCTCCTTCTCCAGCACCAGCACGCGACGGCCGGCACGCGCGAGCAAGGTGGCGGCACAACTGCCGCCCGGCCCGCCGCCGATCACCACCGCGTCGTAGAGCTCGGAATCCATGCGGGAGGGGAACAGAAGGCGGCGGGGAAAGCGGCCGGAAAATGGGCGGTTGGCTGGCCGACATGGATTTGAACCATGACTAGGCGAGTCAAAGTCGCCTGTGCTACCATTACACCATCGGCCAGCGAAGCGCGCGGAAACTAGGCAGGTCGCCCCGGCGGGCAAAGAGATTTTTGCGGCCGACGAGGGGTATTTCTCACGGTTCGGGCAAGCCAGACCCCAATTATTTCACGGCTTAACCCTTACCGGTGACTCGACAAGCGGAGGGTCATTACCGTCTAATCAGCGTTCGCATGAAGGCTTCCACGTTCTTCTTGGCGAGCGCCACCACGGCGCTTGCCCTGCAGCTTCAGGCTGCGACCAACTCCCTCCCGGCTTCCGCTGCGTTGCCGTTGGGGTCATCCACCGCGCGCGGCTTCGCCGTGCGCACCGTCCAGGGACCGGCCGAGCCGGCCTTGGCCAACAACATCCTGCGGGCCATCCGGCAGCTCAACGGCACGCTGACCGACACGAACGGCGTCGCGGTGCCCGACGAGGCGGCCAAGCCCACGCCCAATGCACCCTACGCCAAGGACACGATCAACTTTGAACGCGAGGCCGCGCAGGTCGACGTTTCGGACGCGGACGGCAACCTGTTCGCCTCGTTCCTGACCGAGAACTTTCCCGGCATTCCGGGTTCCGGCGCCCACACCGACAACTTCGCCACCGAAGTGGTCACCTTCCTCGAACTCGCGCCGGGCACCTACACCTTCGGCGTCAACGCCGCGGCGGACCGCACGGACGTGAACAACGATGACGGCTTCCAGGCGCTGACCGCCGCCAATCCGCGGGACATCTTCGCCACGAAGCTCGGCGAGTTTGAACGCAACGTCGCCACCAAGCCCTTTGCCGGCAACCAACGCAACGAATCCACCTTCACCGTGGTCGTTTCGAAGGCCGGCCTCTATCCGTTGCGCCTCGTCCATTGGCAGACCGGACTCGGCGCCAATCTGCAGTTCTACACCGTCAATGCCGACACGAACGAGCGCATCCTCGTCAACGACGCCGCGGATGCCCGGGCCGTGAAGGCGTATCGCGACAGCAACTCCGCCGAGGCGAACGGCCCCTCTGTCGGCGAAGTCAGTCCGGCGGGCGGCTCGGACGGCAACAAGGCCACGGACAAGATCGAGGCGGTCATTCTCGATGGCGTCGCCACGGTCGCCACCTCGGCGGTGAAACTCTACCTGAACGGCGCCGCGGTAACGCCGCAGAAGCTCGTCAAGGACGGCGGCAGGGTCATGCTCAGCTACAGCCCGAACGCGACCCGGCCCGACAAGAACAACCTCGTTCGCCTCGAATACACCGACTCTCTCGGCACCAGCCGCACCAACAGCTGGTCCTTCGGCATCATCACCACCGGCGGCTCGGCCACCTCCGTCGCCGGCCAGTGGGACTTCGAGGGCGGCAACCTCAATGCGACCGTCGGTCAGGCCCTCACCTACTTCAGTGTGGCCGCGCAGGCCGGCACCAAGTTCGGCACCACGGGGGCGGGCGAATTGGCGGACGTTCCCGGCATCAGCGGCGCGCCGGCCAAGGTCATGGAAGTGCCCGGCGACCTCAGCCGTGACATCGGCTACGTGATGAACCACGGCATCGCCCCGAACGGCGGCGGCACGCGGGTCAACCAATACACGCTGATCATGGACGTGTTCGTGGACACCGCCGGACCCGGTGCGGCCTCGCTGTGGCAGACGAGCTCCACCGCCAACACCGACGACGGCGACCTCTTCTGGCAGGGCAGCAACTTCGGC
>JAYUSF010000332.1:0-10243 GCA_043755815.1 Verrucomicrobiota bacterium | reverse complement strand
GATCATCTACTTCACCATCGCCTTCAAGGTTCTGCAGGGCTCGTTGCTTCAGGACGGACGGCGGCCCTTCCGGGAAATGAAAAGGCGCCCGGCGACTGTTCGCCGGGCGCCCTGGGGAAGCGTTCAGTTCAAGGCGTCGTCACCCGGAAGAACTGCGACGCTGCGGAGACCGGCAGAATGATGCTGTTACCGGTCACGTTGGGCACCGGTTCCCACTGTGGGCTGGCCAGCGAGGCAGTTGCCTTCAGCACACCGGAACCAGTCCACGAAACCGTGACCTGATCGCCGTTGCGCCCGATCGACACGGTGGCTGGCGTCGTGACGCTGGGGATGGAGTAGAGCCCGACATTGTCGAGACCCCAATACCAACTGTCGGTGCCGGCGTGGGCGAAGCGCAGCCGCACCTTGGCCTGGTTGTCGGCCTGCGGGAGGCGGAACTTCTCGATCCGCTTGGATCCGGAGGTGTCGTTGTCGATCCGCGCCTGGATGAAGGGCGCGAGGGCCGGAGAGATGGGCGCGGCAATGAACGCGCCGTAGGTTCCGCCGACATCAGCACCGCCGTCGTCCGTGTAGCGGGCGATGTCGCTCCGCTCGGTCGTCAGGGTCGCCTCGGCATCGACATCCCCGCTTTCCGCCCGGACCACGTCCGGCGCGTCGAGCAGGTAGGCCACCGGCAGCCAGGAGGCGCCGGCGTCAATCGAGTATTCCACCGCCGCGATACTGTCCTGGTTCTGTTCCCACAGGCTGTTGAACACGAGCTGCACGTCGGTCTTGCCGGTCAGATTGAAGTCCGGCGAGTAAAGGAACAGCACCTGGCTCGCACCGTTGCGGTAACCCGAGTCGCCGAAGACCATCCGGCCACTGGCCAGCGGGCCGGTGATTGCCTGGCCGTTGACGACGTTGAAGGGATTCCCGGTCAGCACCCGGCGGTAGTCGGTCTCCCACGACTCCGGATTGTCCGGGTTGCTGTAGGTGACAAAGGCGCCCTCAAAGCGGATCACGTTGACGACCACCCAGTTGGCGTAAGACGCGGAGTTCAAATCGCCGAGGTCGAATTCGGGATTTTCCATGGCCGAATAGCTCTTCGCCGACCACCCCGCGGGCAACTGGCCCTCCACGGTCGTGTCGAACGTTTCCAGAAAGAGCGGCGCCGGGAGCACGATGTCCTGCCAGGCGCCAATGGTGAAGCTGCCTTCGTTCACGAACGAATTGGCCGGGGCCGCGTTGTCCTGAAAGGTGAGCTTGTAGGTGTGCGTGGAGTTCGCCGCATACAGCGTCTGGTTGGTGTAGGTCACGGAAACCAAGTCGTTCGCGACGGAAGTGGCCGCGGTCACGGGCGCACCGTCGATCACCAGGGCGAGCGAGGCCGTCACTACCTGGCTCGAACCGTTGGTGATGGCCGCCCGGAATGGAACCACCGGCGGCAGGTTGGCTGAGTTGTTGGCCGGCGAGAGCGAGAGCACCCGCGGCTTGACGGTTGCCGGGGCCGCCACCGTGAACGATTCCGACGAAATGACCTCGTAGCCGTCGTCGCGCAGCAGGAAGGCGACGTAGTCTCCCGGCACGCTCAAGCCGCCCGGAAAGGCCACGGTCCCGGCCGCAAGCCCGGTGGCGCCGCCCTGGGTGCCGTCGACGTAGTTCCAGATCGTGGAACCCGGGTCTCCGTCGGGAGTCACCCCGGCCGGGTAGATGCCCACCCAGTCCTTGGCGTTGGCCGGTCCGTTGGTGAACGTCACCGAGATCGCCTCGCCAACCTGATAGGTCCGCTTGTCCACATGCAGCAATGAACTGCCGACCTCCAGCACCGTGAAGCTGGTCTCGGCCAGGATTTCATAGCCGTCGTTCTTGAGCAGGAAGGCCTTCCAGTTTCCGCCAAAGGCCAGCCCGGTGGGAAAGAGGATGTTCCCTTCCGTGAACCCGGTGTTGCCCGCCTGGGTGCCGTCGACGTAGTTCCAAATGGTGGAGCCTGGATTCCCGTCGGGGATCTCGCCGTCCGGATAGACGCCGATCCAGTCCTTCTTGTTGCCCGGACCGCCGGAGAAGCCGATCACGATGGGAGCTTCGGGGAGGTATTGATCATGCAGCGAGGCCACTTTCGGGGTCTGTGCCAAGGCGCCAAACAGCGGCCACAGGGCCAGCAGGCCCAGCGCCCGGCCCAGAGGCCGTCGGGTTTCAGTGAGGGTGAGTTTCATGTTCATTCAAGTTGAGGTGTAACCAATCCAACGGAGCAAAGCTGAGCTATGGATTGCAAACCGCGGGCGGCGAGCTGCCGCCCCAGGTCGTCCATTCGGACACGATCTGTTCGCCCTCGGGAGTGGCCAGCGAGACCCACTCCCGGTCATCGGGCCGCTTCACGAGGCGAAACTGCTGGGCCGCCCCGCGGCCAATCGCCGGTGGCGTGCCGGCCGCCCGCGCCGACTCCAGGTCCCGCTTCAGCTCGGGCGTGTTCGATTCAAGGTAGGCGATCCGCCACGTCGCTTTCTTCTCCGGCTGGCCGTTGGTGGAGACCACGACCGCCCGGACGCCGTCGGCCTGCGCATCGTTGATGCCCTTGATGGGCGGGATCGCGCTGCGGGCGGCCACGAAGAGTTTCCGCTCGCTCAGGTCGTAGAAAAATGCCTTCTCCGAATCGCCGGCGTTGCTCTTGGCGAAACGCCAGAAGAGCGTGCCCGCCACCGCGAGGAAGGCGACCGCTAACCCGAACTTGATCGCGTTTCTTCGCTGCTCGCTCATCACCGGACTCAGTGCGGATCGGCCTTGGCCGACCACCAGCATTCGTTGGTGTTGCAGGGAATCCGGCCTGCGTTGAGCAACTGCCCGCTGCCGTCGGCGAAGCTGTAGTTCGACTTCCGCTGATGCCGGGTGGCGCCCTTGTCGCGTTGGGCCACGCGGTTGAAGCCAGCCCCGCGGGGATCACCGAGTTCCTTCCAAATCCACCAACGGTCACGCGGCCACACGCCGTTGACGTCACTGTGTCCGTCGCCAAACAGGATCAGCTGTGATGGTCGCTCCACCGCCGGCCAGCGGCACAGGTTGTTCTCGTAGGGTGCCGGCCGGCCAAAGGGCGGCGACGCCTTGGGATCGGTCCAGTGGACATTGACCGCCCCGAGTCCGCTCGGGATGTCGAGTTCCGCATCCTTGAACTGGCCCAGCAACGTCTTGTTGCCCGGGCCCGTCTTCATGTTCGCCGCGCGGCCGGCGGCGTAAACCTCCTCCTTTTCCGCCGGGCAATCGTAGCTCGCCGGACTGCTGGCGTAACGAAACAGGAAGGGCCGCCAACAGGTTTCACCCCCGGTGATGGTGGCCTGAATCGGCGGAAGCCAATCGAGGTTGTCGCCAGAGTAAAGGTGCGTCGCGAGGGCCAGTTGTTTGACGTTGTTCAGGCAGAACGTCGCCACCGCCCGCCCCTTGGCCTTGCTCAGGGCCGGCAACAGCATCGACGCCAGCAGCGCGATGATCGCGATGACCACGAGCAGTTCAATCAGGGTGAACGCGCCCAAGCGGCGCACGGTGGCGACCGGCGGGCGGGGCCGGACCAACGGCCATGAATTTCTGCGATTCAACATCTCCAGCCTCAAGCCGACCGGGCTTTATGAACAACGGCTTTCCCGTGAACATTTCGCAACGCTTTCGCCACGGCAATGACCCGAAACGGGCAAGCCATCCGAGCCTCACTCCGGGCGCAGGAACATTTCCGCCGCCGTGTCGGCGAAACGGAGTCCGGCGCGGGTCAGGTGAAACCGCTCGCCCGTCTCAGCCGCCCAGCCGCGACGAATCAGGTCGTCCATCTCGGTCCGCCATCCGGCCTTGAGCTCGAAGCCGGTTCGGGCGGCAAACTCGGCGAACCCCCACCCGCGGTTCATCCGCAGGCCGAACGCGGACAATTCCCCGGCCCTGGCCTCGGGCCCCAAGGCTTCCGCCATCTCCTTGGCGCGGCGCCCCTTCTCCAACTGCTCGCAGTAGAGCGCAGTATTCGACCAGTTCTTGGCCCGGAGTCCGCGCACGTATTCGCTCGCGCTCGGTCCCAGGCCATAGCTGTCGAGTCCGCGCCAGTAGCCGACGTTGTGCCGGCAGGCGAACGTGGGCAGGTCCAAGGACGAATGACCCAGGGCCAACGCCCCCGGCTCCGAATTCGGGTCCGTGGGCACCGGGGCCGGGTCATTGCTCCGGCGATCCCGCGCGAAGTTCGCGATCTCGTATTGCCGAAAGCCCGCTTCACCGCTGCGGTCGATCAGCACGTCAAACAGGTCGCACGCCAGGTCCTCGTCCACGTCGAACTCGCCGGCCTTCAACTGGGCGAACAGTGGCGTGTCCTCCTCGTAGATGACCTCGTAGCTGCTCAGGTGCTCCGAACCGAGGGCCAGGGCCTCGTCCAACGTCTGCTGCCAATGCGCCATCGTCTGGCCCGGGATCGCGAACATCAGGTCCACGTTCACATTGTCGAAGCCGGCCGCCCGGAGCGTGTCGAAGCTGCGGAAGACCTGCTCGCGCGTGTGGATGCGCCCGAGGCGTTCCAGCAACTGCTCATCCAGCGACTGCACGCCCATCGAGACGCGGTTCACCCCGAAGTCCCGCAACAGCTTCGCCTTGTCCGCCGACACCGTCGCGGGATTGCACTCCACGGTCCACTCGGCCGCGCCGAGCAGGTTCAGTCGCTCCATCGCGCGCAGGATCGTCTCCCACTGCTTCAACGTGAGCAGCGAAGGCGTGCCGCCGCCGAAGAACACCGTCTCCGGCCGGCAATCCGGCGCGACCAATTCCAATTCGCGCACCACCGCCGCCACGTAGCGGTTCACCACGTCACCCGACGGCGGCGCGGAATAGAAGGCGCAATACTCGCATTTGTGCGCGCAAAACGGCACATGCACGTAAAGGCTCCGCACCGGCGAACCGCCGGCCGGCGTGACCGGGGCGGTCGTCAGCCAGCGCACCGGCGCGGCGGAAGCAGTTGGAGAAACGGCGCTCAAGGCCGCGAAGGATGGCAGCCGCGGACGGCACCGCAACGTCTGTCCCTGTTCGATGGCCAAAGCGGCAGAGGACTGCCGCAGTCCAAAACCTCGCGGAATTCGCCGCGCCGGGGAACGAGTCGCGCCAGCGTCTTGGAGTGCGCCCGTCCCCTGGCGCTTTGGCGGACCGGACGGGGTTCAGTCTTCCCCCCTCACGACCCACTCATTCCGGCGAAAGCGGCAGAGGACTGCCGCAGTCCAAAACCTGTCGGATTTCGCCGCGCGGGTGAACGAGTCGCGGCAGCGTCGTGGAGTGCGCCAGTCCCCTGGCGCTTTGGGAATCCGGACGGGGTTCAGTCTTCCCCCCTCGCGGCCCGCTCACGCCGGCGAAAGCGGCAGAGGACTGCCGCAGTCCAAAACCGGTCGGAATCCGCCGCGCCGGGGACCGAGTCGCGCCCGCGTCTTGGGCTGCGCCCGTCCCCTGGCGCTTTGGGAGGCCGGACGCGGTTCAGCCGGCTTTGACCGCGGCAGCCTCACCCGCCAGCTTACCGCCACTTCGCCATGAACTTCCCCCTCCTCGGTCGCTTCCGGCCGCAATGGCCCGCGCTGGTGTTGGGGGTAACCGTCGCGTTGGCCGGCGACGGCCCGCCGCCCCTGGCCGACGACATTTTCCACAGCACGAATCTCCTCCGGATCGCGATCACGCTGCCGCGGGAGGGGCGCGAACAGCTCGCGCCCACGGCATCGGGCAGCGGGCATTCCAAGCCGAAGGCCAAAGCCACGGTCCGCGAAGGCGGGCAGACCTACCGCGACGTCGCCGTGCAGTTGAAAGGGTTCACCACCTTTCAGCCGCTCGAAGGCACGCCGAGTTTGACGCTGGATTTCAACCAGTTCGTGCCCGGTCAGAACTTCCATGGCCTGACCAAGCTTTCGCTGAACAACTCGCAGCAGGACCCGACCCGGCTGCACGAGAAGTTCGCCCGGGAAATCTTTGCCGAGGCGGGCGTGCCGGTCCCAAGGGCGGACCACGCGCTGGTGACGCTTAATGGCCGGGAGCTCGGGCTCTACGTGCTGCTGGAGGGTTACGACAAGACGTTCCTCAAGCGCCACTTCGCGGACGCCACGGGAAACCTCTACGAAGGCGGCACCTTGCAGGATCTCGACCGGCCGTTGCAGTTGAAGTCGGGCCAGAATCCTCCGGACCGGTCGGACGTGGACCGCCTGCTCCGGGCCGCCCGCGAGACCGATCCGGAACGCCGCTTCGCCGCGCTGACCCACGTGTTGGACCTCGACCGTTTCCTCTCCCTGGTCGCCATCGAGGCCATGCTCTGCCACTCAGACAGCTACTCGATGAACCGGAACAACTACCGGCTCTATCACGACCCGGCGTCCGACCGGCTTGTGTTTCTGCCGCACGGGATGGACCGGATCCTGGGCACGCACCGGAGCGGCCTCGATCTGCCGGTCGTGCCGCCGGCGATGGGCCTGGTGGCCCGGGCGGTGTTGTCCACGCCGGAAGGACGGCAACGCTACGTGGCCCGCGCGGAAACCCTGTTTACCAACCTGTTCGGCCCGGAACGGCTGGGCCGGCGGGTGCGCGAGATCGATCGGAAGATCGTCCGGGAACGGGAGCGGTTGCCCGGCGACCGGCAGTCGTGGGGGGGCAGCGACCGGAGTCCCGGCGACGATGCGTCCGACCTGGTCCACCGGATCACCGAGCGGGCCGCCGAACTGAAACTTCAATTCGGCCAGCGGTCGAACCTGCTGGCCAGCCCGACCATTCCGCAATTCGACGCGCAAGGGGTGACGCCGCTGACCGATTGGCGGGTCCGGGTGGCCCTCGGACAGACGCCCGCCGAACTGGCCGCGGTGGTTCGGGACAGTCGGCAGGTCTTTCAGCTCCGTTCGGCCGGCGACGCCCTGGCGACGACGCTCTACTGCCAGCTTCGGCTGCCGGCGGGCCAGTATCGCCTGACGGGGCGTTTGACCGGTGTGGAACCGGCTGCCGGGCCGCAGACTTCCCTTTCGGTGCTGCGCTACTCCTCCGATCGCTTTGACGCCATCCGCCGCCGGGTCGTCGGCCGCGAATCCGCCTATTCGTTCAGTGTCACCCCGAGGCTGGCGCCGGAAATCGTGGAGTTCATCTGCGAGGTGCGGGCGGCGACCAATTCGGTGTGGCTGGACCCGAGTTCGTTGGTCCTCACCCGCGCAGCGCCCGCGAACGAGTGATCGCCGGACCGTGGTGTCAGATTTTCCATTTTTGCCCCGCCCCGCCATTGCACCCGGACCAAGGCCCGACATACCGTCGCCGGTGTCACCCTCGACGTCCCTGTCATGAGCACGCTGATCGCCCAACATCCGCTCCTTTGGCTGATGGCCGCTTTCCTTTCCGGCCTCCTCGTCAAGTGGCTGCTCGACGTTTTCTTTCTGCGGGAGGAACGCGCCCGCCTGGAATCGACGGTGCGCAAGACCAAGGAAGAGCTGGAGTCCGAACGTTTTGGCCACAACCGCCTGCAGGGCGAGTTCAAGACGCGCATGGCCGAACTCGACCAGGCGCAAAAGGGCCGGACGCTCGCCGAATCCCTGCTCACCGCCACCAAGGCCCGGCTGGCAGAAACCGAAACCGTGGTCGCCACCGCGCGCCAACAAAAGGCGCAGGTCGACGCGGCGCTGACGGAAACCCAACGCCAGCTCGATGGCGCCCGGACCGAGGCCGGCGAGCTTCGGGCCCAGACCAGCGCCCTCAGCCTGCGGCTTGCCGACGTCGAAGCCGAAACCGCAACCCATCTGGGAGCCGCCGCCGAGCTGCGGCAATCGCTGGCGAGCGTCAGCGCGGAAGCCGTCGCCGCCCAGGACCGGATCGGCCAACTGGAGCGCGCGGTCCACGCCGAAACCACCAAATCAGCCGCGCTGGAGTCCGACCTGCTGGCCGCCCTCCAGCAGCATTCGGACACCCAGGCCCACCTTCTGGAAACGAAGGGCGCACTGACCGGATTGCAGGACAGATTGTTCGCCCAGGCCGAGCAGGCCGCCACAGTCGCGGCCCAAGCCAAGGAACGTGAGGGGGCGCTGGCCGCCCGGGACCGCGAATTGAAGGCGGCGCTGGCCGAAAAGGAACGGCTCGGCCAACTCGTCGCCACCCAGACCGCCGAACTGACTTCCCTCCGCGACGAAGCGCGCAGGGCGGCCGAGGAAACCCTCGCGGCGAATCGCCGGCTGGCGGCAGTCGAGGCGGAGAAAGCGGCCCTCGCCGCCCGTTGCGACAAGCTGGAAACCGCGACCGGCGACGCGCGCGCCGACGCTCAAGCCGCCGAGCACAAGCTCAAGGCCAGGATCGATGAGGTTAAGGAGCTGGCCAACCAACTGGGCGAAGCCAGCGAGGAACTGGCGGAGCTCCGCAAGAAGTCATCCCAGCTCCAGGCCAACCTGGACGCAGCCAGCGCCACCCGGCTGACGCTGGAACAGGAAGTTGCCCGGCTCGAAGCCGCCGCCGCAGCCGTGGCCGCCACGCCGCCGCCTCCTCCGCCGGTGGATCATTCAGCGGAGCTCGCCTCGCTGAGGGAGGAGATCCGCGAGTGGGAACGCGAGGTTTCCTCCTGGAAGGGCAAGGCCGAGGAGGTTGAAGCCGAGTTGCTCGCCACCTCCCGCGCCCACCGGGATCTCGAGGCCGAGACGGAACGGCTCCGCGGCGGCGCCGGGTCGGGCACCGCCGATGAGGCCCTGCTCGCCGAACTGGAAGTGATGACCCGCGAGCGCAACGAGATGGCGGCCGAGGTGGCCGGGCTGAAGGCGCAGCTCAAAGGGCACGGGGAGGCGTGATGTTTCGCGACGGAAAACCCCGCTACTGGATCCCGGGCTACGACGGACCGTTCCTCGCCGTCCCGGTGCTGCTCGCTCTCGTGATCGCCGGCATCATCTGGCTGCCCAAGGCGGCCGCGCCGCGGCAAAATGTGACCGCCATTCCGCCTCGCCCGATGGCGCCCACGCTCATCCTCAGCCCGGCGGCGGGAAGCATCGTTCCCGCCAACGAAGCCTTCACGATCAGCGGATCCGCCGAACCGGGCAGCGTTGTCCGGCTGAACTATTTCCTGAACGGCGTCGATGTTTTGCTCGGTGAACTGCCGAGCGCTACGAACGGCGCCTGGGGCTTCAACCTCAGCCGCCTCCAACCCGGCGCCCACACGTTCCGCGCCTCCGCTTTTCTTGGCGGACGCACCGTGATGTCCGGCGAGGTCACCTACCTCGCGAAGCCGGTGCCGCGCCCACCCGCCGCAAAGAGGCCTGCCGCCCAAAAACCGCCTCAAAAGAAGCCGGCCCCAAAGCGCTGAACCGCGGCGCTTCCGTTTCGTGACCGCGCTCCCCGTTGACGCCCCGGCCATCGCCCCCGATGCTCGCGGCCCGTTTCCCATGAGTGGTTTACCTCCAGTCGCGGCGCTTTTTTGCCGGCGCCTCAGCACGCCCGAGTCGCCGGAACTCGGCGCCGGGCCGAGGGCGGGCGTCCTGCCCCGGCTCGAGCTGGAAGCCTGGCTGGATTCCTTCTTCACCGAACACCGGGTGAAGCCCGAATCGGCCTTGCGGCTGCGCGCGCTGGCCCTGCTTTACCACGATCATCACGACCCCGCGCACGACATCGTCCAGGACCTGACGGATGCCGGAGCCGCGCTCATCCACGCGATCCTGCACCGGCGCGAGCCGGACTATTGGAACGCCAAATACTGGTTCCGCCGCACCGACGCGCACCCGGTTTACCTGGCGCTCGGCGAACGTGTCAGCGGCCTGGCGTGCCGCCCCGAAGAGGCCGAACTGGTCCGGCAACTGGTGCGGCCCGGATCGTTTGACCCGTTCGCGTTCGTTGATCTCTGCGAACAGGTCGCCCGCCGACCCGCCACCGATCCGCAGGTCGGGTGGCTCCGGTCGGTGCAGCAGGCCGAGTTCGAGGCGGTCGCCGTTCATCTCCTCACCGCGTGAACGAAACCGCCACGGTGCTATCGGCGGTGCTGCCGGTGTTCTGCCTCGCCGGCATCGGCGTGGTGCTCCGCAAGGTCGAGTGGCTCACCGAGGAGGCCGATGCCAGCCTCATGCGCGTGGTCGTGAACGTCCTCACGCCCGCGCTCATCCTCGACAAGGTGCTCGGCAACGCCGCCCTGCGCCGCCCCGAGAACCTCCTGCTGCCGCCCCTGCTCGGCTTCGGCGGCGCCGCCCTCGGCGTGTGGGTCTGCTGGCTCCTGCGCGGGCGGCTCGGCCTTGGCGGGGACAAGGTCCAGCGCACCTTCGCCGCCGCCACCGGCGTCCAGAAC
>JAYUSF010000331.1:0-10354 GCA_043755815.1 Verrucomicrobiota bacterium | reverse complement strand
TCTTCGGGCCGATACGAGCGCAGCCAGCGTTCGATGACCTTGAGATGGGCGGGGTTGGTTTTGCATTCCTTGGCGGGCACCTGATGCGCGCGGTAGGAGCCTTCCACCGGCTTGCCATCCACCGCGACGGGGCCAGTCCAGCCCTTGGGCGTGCGAAGAATGATCATGGGCCAGTGCGGACGTTCGACGGCGCGGCTGTCTCGGGCTATCCGTTGAAAGGAACGAATCTCGCCATAGGCCCAGTCGAGCGTCACCGCCATTTCGTGATGCGCGCGTGCGTCTGTCGAGACGATGCGCGCCTGCCAGCCGTTGCCGGTGAACAGTGCGAGCAACTCGTCATCGGTCATCGAAGCGAACAGCGTCGGGTTGGCGATTTTGAATCCGTTCAGCAGGAGAATCGGCAATACCGCGCCATCCGTGGCCGGGTTCAGGAATTTGCCGCTGTGCCAGGCCCCGGCGGTCGGGCCGGTCTCCGCTTCGCCATCACCGACGATGCACGCGGCGATGAGGTCGGGATTGTCGAACACTGCGCCGAACGCGGTCGCCAGCGTGTAGCCCAACTCGCCGCCTTCATGAATGACGCCGGGGAGTTCGGGATTGAGGTGACTCGCGAAACCACCGGGCCAGGAGAACCGCTTGACGAAGCGTTTCAATCCGGTGCGGTCGAGCGTGAGGTCGGGATACACTTCCTGAAGCGAGCCTTCGAGATACAGGTTGGCGAGATTGGCCGCCGCGCCATGGCCCGGCCCGGTCAGGAGCAACACATTTGCGTCCGTCTTGCGAATAAGCTGGTTCAGGTGCGTGAAGATGAAGTTGATGCCCGGACAAGTGCCCCAATGCCCGAGCAGCCGTTCGCGGATGTGTTCCGGGCGCAGCGGATTTTCCAGCAGTGGATTGCCCTGCAAATACACCTCGGCGGCGGCGAGGTAGTTCACCGCGCGCAGATAGCGGTCGAGGCCATCGTGAGCGGTCGCCGGCGCGCGGGCAGGTTTCGACTTGGCAGGACGCGCGTTCGAGAGACGTCGGTTTATTTTCACTTTCGGTGTGTGTCTCCTTTGCGTTCTCATTGAAGGGTTTCTTCCCTGCGAGCCCGGCGGCGGGCGAAGATTTTTCGAATCTCCTCGACCCACAGCACGAGACTGCCAACCGCACCGATGAGGAAGAAGTCTGTCATCGGAATCGGCACGGTGTGGAAGATGCGGTTCATCGGCTCGGTGTAGATGACGAGGAAATGCAGCACGTTGCCCAAGGCCAGGCCGCCGAGCAGCCAGTAGTTTTTGAGGATGCTGCAGTTCAGCGCTGACTTCAGTTCGCTCCGGCAGTTGAGCACGTTGAACCACTGGCAGACCGCCAGCACGGTGAAGGTCTCGCTGCGCACCAACTCGAAGGGCGCGCCGGTCGAGAGTCGCCAAACGAAAAACCCAAAGATGGCTGCGACGGAAGCCGTGACCATCACCAGCAGCCGTTGCCACATGATCCGGTCAACCAGCGGCTCGGAGGCGGGAATCGGCGGGCGGCGCATCTCGTCGCCTTCCGCACCTTCCATGACCAGATTCACCGTGAGCACGCCTTCGGTGACGATGTTGATCCACAAGATTTGCACGGCGGCCAGTGGCAAGGGATAGCCGAAAAACAACGCCAGCAGCAGGACGATGACCTCGTCAATCGAGGTCGCGAACAGAAACAAAATCACCTTCTTGAGATTGCGATAAACGAGCCGGCCTTCCTCGACCGCGTTGACGATGGTCGCGAAGTTGTCGTCGGTGATGACAATCTTGGCCGCGCCCTTGGCGACCTCGGTGCCCGTGATGCCCATCGCCACGCCCACGTCGGCGCTGGCGAGCGCGGGCGCGTCGTTCACGCCGTCACCGGTCATGGCCACGACTTTCTTCTGCGATTGGAAGGCTTCGACGATGCGCAGCTTTTGCGCGGGATGCACGCGGGCGAACACCGAGATGCGGTCGAGGTCCGCGCGCAGGTCTTGCTCCGGCATTTTCTCCAGCTCGCGGCCGTCCACGGCCAGGTCGCCGTCGCGCGCAATGCCGAGGGTGCGGGCGATGGCCAGGCCGGTGATTTTGTGGTCGCCCGTGACCATGACCGGCCGGATGCCGGCGTCGCGGCACTCCGCCACGGCGGCTTTCACTTCGTCGCGGGGCGGGTCCATCTGCCCGATGAGACCGAGGAAGGTGGAGCGGCCTTTGAACTGCGCGAAACCGGCGTCCTCGTCCAAGGCCCAATCGTCCAACTCGGCCACGGCCAGCAGGCGCAAGGCGCGGGCGCCCATGGCGCTGGAGGCGGCTTCCACATCGCGGCGAAACGATTCGTCCACCGGTTCATTCCGGTCGTTTCGGCGCGCGGTGGAACAGAGGTCGAGCACCTCTTCCGGCGCGCCCTTGATGAAGACGCGACCACGCGGGCCGTGGCCGTGTTGGGTGGCCATCATCTTGGCGGCGGAATCGAAAGGAATCTCAGCGCGACGCGGCATACGCTGCCGGAGCGGGTCGAACTCCACGCAGCCCTTGAGGGCCAGCGTGAGCAGAGCGGCTTCGGTGGGGTCGCCCAACGCGCGCCACCGCGGATCGCTGTCGTCGGGGCGGACGAGTTGGGCGTCGTTGCAGAGGGCGACGGCTTGGAGCAGGGAGCGGAGGGCGTCGTCGCGGTCGCAGGCGGTTTCCCGGCCGGCTTCGAGCAACCGGCCTTCGGGCGAGTAGCCCGCGCCGCTGATTTCGATTTGCCGACCGCCCGGCAGCCAGAGCGCGGTGACGGTCATTTCGTTCTTCGTTAGCGTGCCGGTCTTGTCGCTGCAGATCACGCTGGTGGAGCCGAGCGTTTCGACGGCGGCCAGGCGGCGGACAATCGCGCCGCTTTTGGCCATGCGCTGCATCCCGACGGCCAGCGCAATCGTCATCGCCACCGGCAAACCCTCCGGCACCATCGAGACCATCTGGCTGATGGCGACCATGAGAATCTCCCCGAAGGGCAGCCCGCGAAGTAGACCGATCGCGACGACCAGGGTGAAGAGGCCGATGGCCGCGCCGACCAGGTAGCGCCCAAACTGGTGGATTCGCAGTTCCAGCGGCGTCTTGGGGTCCGCGGCGGCGGCGGTGAGTCGGGCGATCTTGCCCACTTCCGTGGAGAGGCCCGTTGCCACCACCACGGCCCTGCCGCGACCGGCGGCGATATGCGTCCCGGAATAGACCATGTTGCGGCGGTCAGCGAGGGACGTGTCCTCCGGCACCGGCTCCGGGTGCTTGGCAACGGGCAGCGATTCACCGGTGAGCGCAGCTTCGGCGGCTTCCAGCGCCGCGGCTTCGAGCAGACGCGCGTCCGCGCCCACGGCATCGCCCGCCGACAGGAGCACGAGGTCGCCGGGCACGAGGTCGTGCGCTTCGATGACCTCC
This sequence comes from Verrucomicrobiota bacterium, assembly GCA_043755815.1. Lineage (GTDB taxonomy): Bacteria > Verrucomicrobiota > Verrucomicrobiia > Limisphaerales > UBA9464 > CAIWAH01. The sequence goes on along the minus strand of JAYUSF010000331.1, from coordinate 6,953 downwards.
TCGCGGCCGCCGCGCACCACACGCACCTTGAGCGCGGACAAGCGTCGCAGGGCTTCCATTGACCGTTCGGCGCGGCCCTCCTGCACGGTGCCGATGACCGCGTTGATGATGACGACAATGAGGATGACGACCGAGTCGCCGCGATGGCCCATCGCGAAGGCGATGACGGCCGCGACGAACAGGATGTAGATGAGCGGGCTGGCGAACTGGCGCAGCAGGACGCGCCAGAGCGGACGATGCTCGGCTTCGGGAAGCGTGTTCGGTCCGTGCTCAGCGAGGCGGCGGACCGCTTCGTCGCGGGCGAGGCCCTGCGCCGGGGTGATGCCCAGGCGCGCGAGCACTTCGCTGGCTGGCAGGCTGTGCCAGGATTTGGCTGCGAACCTTGCCGTGTCGTCCGTTTTCATAGAGTTTCAGTGTCGTTGGTTTTTTCATTCCAACGGCGGGCGAACGACGAGCAACGGGCGTTTGCTGTGTGCCATCACCTTCTGCGCCACGGAACCGAGCAGCGCCTTCGACAATCCAGACCCGCCGTGGGTGCCCAGGCAAATGACATCCGCACCCAACCGTTCCGCCACCTGACCAATCGCCTCCGCGACCGCACGGTGTTCGACCACCTCCACCTGGGTGTTGACGCCGCTCGCTGACGCCTCCGCCGGTATCAGCGAACGGAGTTTCTCGGCGCACGCCTGGACGTGTTTGGCGTGTCGCGCCTCGAACCGCCGGTCGGGAGGACCTTGCAGAATCTCGCCGCCGGGCAGTTCCTGGGGGTGCATCACATACGCGAGGTGAACCGTGCCGCCACCGCGCAACAGGGTGTAGACGTGAGGAATCGCGTGGTTGGCCAGCTCCGAGAAATCCGTCGTGACGAGCACCCGCCGCACTGGTGGTGCCATGCCGGCTCCGCGTTTCTCAGGGGTGGAAAGCGGAACCACCGCCACGCTCATCGCCGCGCTGTGGAGCAACCCGCGCGACACCGACGTGTGCCACAGCCGTTCGAAGCCGCGATACTGATGCGAACCGACGACGATGAGATCGGACCCTTCTTCCTTGGCCATCTCCGCCAGCCGCGTGTCGGGGCGACCCCAGTTGGCTTCGACTCGCAGTCGGAAGGGGATCTCGCCCAGCAGATTGACCACTCGCGCTCGCGCATCGCGTTCCAAGACGGTTTGCACATCGGGTGGATTTCCGAGCAGGGGCAACGCCCCAGCGCCACCGAGACGCGCCCGTTGTTCGGGCGGCCAGTCCACGTAACCGACCACCACATCGCACGGGCCGATGGCCTGCAGTTCCTTGACCCAGCGCAGCGCGGCCTCCGACGTGACGGTGAAGTTGAACGCGACAAATACTTTCAGCGGACGCTTTCCAGACGTCCACGCCTCGAACGGAGCGGCGTCGCGCACGACCAGCGTCGGCACGGTGGCCCGCTCCGCCGTCCGCTCCGAAACGCTACCGAGAAGCCAGCGCCCCGCCCCGCGCCGTCCCAGGGAAGCGACCACCACCAACCGCGTCGGCCCTTGATGGGCCAACTCTGCGAGCGCTTCATCAGCACATCCCGTGTGCATTTGCACCTCCACCCTTGCTCCCGCCTTGCGGTTGCTCTCGGCTTCCTGATGGAGGGACTTTCGCCGGCTGGTCGTAACCACCCGGAATACACCGGCCTTGCTCTTTGCTGCGTAGCTGGGGAAGTCCAGGGCATGAACCAGCAGCACGGGCGCGTTAAGTCGCTTCGCGATGGCTGCCGCTGCGCGGGCCGCTTGTTGCGCGTTTTCGGAAAAGTCCGTGCCGCAAATGATGCGGGGAACTCCGCCGGCGGCCCTGGGGTTGGCATTCGATGTTTTGGTGGTTTTGGTCGTCATGGTGGTGTGGGCGTTCAATCGGTGCGGAGTGATTTCCGCACGCAAGTTCAGGCCTGAATGGGCGAAGGCGAGCCATCGACGGAATCATGTTCGCGCGCCCGCACGACCAACACGGGGCAAGGCGCATGACGCACGACCCGCTCGGCGGTGCTGCCGAGCCAGACTTGTTTCGCTCCCGTGTAGCCATGCGTGGTCAGAACAATCATGTCTGCGCCCAGGGTTTTGGCGGCGGCGCAGATTTCGGCAAAGGGTGTGCCTTGGCGGACGATGGCGGACGCGCCGACTCCTGGTGACTTGGCCAGGCTTGCGGCCATTGCCTTCAAGCCAGCCTCAGCTTGCTTCATCATGGACACCATCGTTTGGTTCGTCACTTCGCGCTCCAGGAGGTGGTCGATGGGAAATACTTTCACGACGTTGACGATGATGACTTCGGCGCCGAAGCGTTCGGCCAGCAAGACCGCGTAGGGCAAGGCGTCCTTGGAAACTGTCGAGAAATCAATCGGGACCAGAATTTTCTTCAGTTTGAACGCAGGCGCGCTGCCGCCCCGCCTGAACAGCGCGCGGGTGGGAACGGTGAGCACCGGGCACCGCGCGTGGCGCACGACCCGTTCGGCGGTGCTGCCCAGCAGGGCGCGCTGGATCCCGGTGTGACCGTGGGCGGCGATGACGACCAAGTCCGCTGCGCCTGTTGCGGTGGCGAGGGCTATTTTGTGGAAGGGCCTGCCCGTCCGGACAACGGTCGTGATCTTCCCCGCACCTTTGGACTCCCGCCGGGCGAGCGCTTCCAGTTGCAGGCGCGCAAGGGCGGCGACTTCGGAATCCGTGCGGGTCAACACGACCGCTTCCATGCCGGACAAGGACGGGACCGGCTCGACCACATGCAACAAACTTACCGCCGCGCCGGTTTTCCCGCCCAAGGCCACGGCGTAACGCACCCCGGCCAGGGAATCGCCGGAAAAGTCCGTGGTGGCCAGAATGGTTTTGAACGGGAGTTTCGCAGGCCCGGCGGACGCGCCGGATGGGCGCCGTTTTCCTTCCGGCCGCTTCGATGCCTTCAGTTTCACAGGGTTCGTTGAATGCGATTGATTTGACTCGTTTACGCTCTCGGATTCGAGGCTTTTGGCCTAAGCCTTTCGTGCCAGTTCCGCGGCCGGGTTGGCCTGGCTCAGGTGGCGTGAAATGTGGACCAGCGGGGCCAGCGTCGGGACTTCGCAGAAGCCGGCCAGCCGCAAGTGCTCACCGACGAAGGTGAGCACCACGTTGAACCCGAGCGGGTCGAACTTCTTCCCGCTCCAGAAATCCTGGTGGCGCAGATTGACTGTCGCTATCAGCAGGGTGAGAGGGATGGTTCTCTCCATAAGGGTTCCGTCAGTTGAAAATGCGCTGCCACACTTCCGAGCCGCCCAGACAGAGCGCCGCGAAGAAACCGAGGCAGAAGATGAATTGCACGCAGCCGGCGATGAACACCGCGCCGTCGCGTTCCAGCCCGGCGGCAGCGAGCAGGATGATGGTGAGCGCCGGGAAGGCGTTGCTGAACGGCACTGGCAACGGCAGGAGGAGAAGCATTCCACAGACGGCGATGAGCGCGCCGCTGGCCCGCTGGAACGCGCCCGGATACTCGGGATAAAAGAGGCGCGGTTTGAGGAGCTTTTCCAAGCGGACGAACGCCCGGCTCATGGCCAGCAACAGCTTCGGCAGGAGGCGGGCGGGCAGGACGCGGGAAGTGACGCGTTCCGGCAGCCATGGGTTTTGCCCCAGCACCATGCGCATTCCCAGCAGCGCGATCACAAGCCCGAACACCGTGGAGAAGCCGGGCAGCGGGATCGGCGTCACAAACGGAAACGCGAGGAACAGCAGAAGCGCGTTGTAGCCACGCAACTGCAGGACCTCGGCCAGTTCACCCAGGCGCACCGGACGGTCGACAAAACCGGCCGCGAGCCGCGCAAGTTGGCCCGACAGCGTGCGCCTCAGCCGGCGTCGGCCGACCGCGACGACGACGACGGCGGCCGGGACTGCAGAGGTTGGTTCGGTGGACATGGAGTGTGGGATTCCGAAGATCAGGGGCGTCGAGTGGACTGGGGTTTATCCGGTAAGTCGGCCAGCACGATTTGAAGCAAGTTCCGTTCGCGCCCGACGGCGTCAAGGCGAGCCAGCGCCGCGTCTACCTGCAGTTTCTGTCTGACTTGCGCTTCGTCAATGCCGTTCAAGATGATGCCGATGAACAAGTTCAGGACGACCATGGTCCCGAACCCGATGAAGGTGACAAAAAGGGCCGGATCGGTCGTCCCGAAAAACTGTATGCCCGCCACGGCGTAGAGGCAGAACAACAGCGCGAGCAGCAGGCTCATGTAACCCATCGCGGACAAACTCTTGAGCAGCGCGCCGACCTGCAGTTGCAGTTTGGGCAACGCGCTGACGAGCCGCAGCAGGCGGAGAGCCCGCGCCAGTCGCAGGACGGCCGCGAACGGCCCGCCCACCGGCAACAAACAGACCACGATGATCAGGAAGTCGAACCCGTTCCAGCCGTCGGCAAAGTAGCGCCAAGGCTGACGACCGTGCGCGGCCATTTTGAGCAGCGCCTCGACGACGAACCGGCATCGAGCAGCACCAACTTCCAGGTGTTCAACCACTCACTGGGAGAAACCGGGACAACCTTTCTTGCCGAGAAGCGACTGGCTGCGTCATTGAAGCGGAAGTTTCCGGAATCACTGCAAGATGCCCCAGCCTTGCCGCCGACAGAAAACATGGCGCTGCGGCGCACCTTGGAAACCTGGTTTCGCGACCAGAAGGTGCAGCCGCGGGTCGTGGCAGAGTTCGAGGATCTCGCCCTGATGAAAGTGATGGCGTGCGAGGGCCGCGGGTTCATTGCCCTGCCCATTCTCGCCGCCAAGGATGCGGCGGACCACTACCGCTTCCAGGCGATCGGACGGGCGGACACCTGCCGGGTCCGGTTCTACGCCATCACCGCCGAACGGCGGATTGCCCATCCGGCGGTGGCACTGATCACGAGCACGGCCCGGGGGATGCTCAAAGGCTAGCCGACGACAAAGGCAGGATCATCCCGGAGAGTGGCGTCGCTCCCCCTACCGCGCGGGCTTGGGAAACACCTTCCGAAGTTCAACGCCCTCGAGTTGTCCCCGCGTCACCCCGAGCTGGCTGTGCAGCTTGAGCTGCTGCCACAGCTCCTGACCGGTCAGGTCGCCCCGCATCAGTGCGCGGTAGGCGGACAGCGTCCGTTTCACCTCGTCGGGTGATTCCCCGACGAATTCCACCCGGAAGACGCGGGCGCCGAGAGCCCGGAAGCGGTCAAGGTATTCGGCGCCGGTCTGGGCGCGGGCGTTGAAGACGGTGTTGCGGCAGCCGGCATCGGCCTTGAGCGGATGTTCCATGCCCACGCGGTCACGCAACTTCACCTCGTGGGTGTCACAGGGCCGGCCGCAGTCACGGTAGTCTTTGCCGCCCGAAAGGAACGCACAGAACACGCAGTGCTCCATGTGAAACATGGGCATGTGCTGGTGGAGGGTCAGTTCAAACCACGCCGGTGGGGCCACCCGCAGCAGCGCCTCCACCTGAACGGCGTTTAAATCGTAACTGACGGTCACCCGTTCCAGTCCCTGCCGCTGGATGAAGTATTCCGCCGTGAGCGGGTTGGCCACGTTCAGGGAAAAGTCTCCCCGACGCCGGCCGCCCGCGAAGAACTTCAGGTGATCGTAGTTCCGGCACAGCACGCCGTCGGCATTGGCGGAGGCGATCAACTTGAGGATCCATTCTTCGCCCGGCTTGGTGATTCGGGGCGGGGCGACAAAGATGCCGGCTTCCGGGCTTCCGGCGGCCGAGCATCCGCGCGCAGTATGGAAGGTGGTCACCGCCTCCCGATACTTCTTAGGGTCTTCGAAGTCGCAGTAGACGGTCTCCACTCCGCATTCCAGCGCCGCGGTGAGTTGGGCGAGGGTGCGGACCAGGACGATCAATTCCAGCTTCCCAGACGAAGACTCGGTGGCGAGATGGGGACGGACCCCAGAGAATTCGGTTCTGCTTTCGAAGAGCTTCCATCTTTTCGGCCGCGCCCGGAGCTCGTCCAGTTGCGACACCGCCTCGCGGCGGAGCCGGTTGAGCTCGCTCATCGGCAGGATCAGGTCGCCTTCGATCCGGTTCCTCAATTCATCAAGGCGAAAGGGCGTGCCGCCCAGTCGGCCCAACTGCTCTCGCAGCAGCTCTGACGTCAAGGGGCGTTTCTCCGCGAGGGCAAGCGGGAGGGCGGATTGCACCTGGACCACATGGCCCTCGGGATCGCGCGCGACCAGCGTCAGCGGCCCGCCAGCCCGGCCGTGCACTTCGGCCCGGATCGGACGCTGAAAGCGGATGACCTCGCCCTCAAACGTCTTCCGCAGTTCGCGGTTGAGCTCCGGGTCATCCGTCTTCCAAACCAGGTCGCCCGCCTTGACACGCTTGAAATCGACTGTGCCGTAACCGAACGCGAGCCAGATTTCCGATTCAACGTTCTGGGTCTTGGAATTCGAACTTTGAAGCTCGTAAACGCGACCGCCCTCTTCCTCCTCATCGGGGCGGCCCGCATCGAATCCGATGCCATCACCCAGCTTCACGGGCGCGGCCTGCCGGACCAGCACCCGCTCCCGCTCGACGCGGAGCACTTCGCCGACGAGAACGCCCCGCTTCTTGCCGAAGCGGGCATGGGCCAGTTCCTGATTCTGGATGCCGCGAAACCACCCTGTATAAAGCCCCCGGGAAAAGGCCATCTCCAGCTCGTAGCGCGACGCGGGCAAGGTTCCCTCCGGCTTTGCCGCGCCGGCTTCCGGCTTCCGGTTTCCCAATTCGTCGAGCCCTCTCCGGTAAACCCGCGTGATGCTGGCAACGTATTCCGGCGACTTGAGCCGGCCTTCGATCTTCAGCGAGGCGACGCCAGCCTCGACGAGTTCCGGCAGGACTTCCAAGCCGGCGAGGTCTTGCGGCGACAACAGATAGCGACGGTCGCCCAACTCGACCTTTTGGCCGTCGGAGATCAGCTCGTAAGGCATCCGGCACGCCTGGGCGCATTCCCCGCGGTTGGCGCTGCGACCGCCCAGCGATTCGCTCGTG
>JAYUSF010000330.1:0-10380 GCA_043755815.1 Verrucomicrobiota bacterium | reverse complement strand
AGTGTCCGGCGTGCAACGCGAACGAGCGCGCCAGCATTGGGTTTGATGCGGATGTCCCGGTGCGAATGATGGCGGCGGGTTTGAGTGTTCGCGCGGGTTTCGGTGTCTGAACCGGCAATATTCGCCCCCATGCGCCACTGCTTCCAATCCCAGCCCGATCTTCAGAGCACGCCGATCGAAAAGATTCGCCTCCCGCTCCGGAGCCGCGACGAGCTGCCGCCCATCCTCGCCGGACTCCAGTGGCTCTGGATGCACCCGAGGCTCAAGGCCGAGGTTCTCGCCCTGCTTGAGGCCAGAATCCTCGCCGGCAAGGCGGCCACCGGCCGCACCGGCATGGACCTGTGGCAGATTCTCGTCCTGGGCGTCGTCCGTCTGGGCCTGGACGCGGACTGGGATCGCATGGAACACGTCGCCAACTACGACACGCTCGTGCGCCAGATGCTCGGCGTGCCCGCCACCCCGTGGGGTGCGGAGGAAAAGATGTTCGGCCATCAAACCCTGCGCGACAACGTGGCCCTGCTCGACGACGAACTGCTGCAACAAATCAACGCGCGCATCGCGGCGGCGGGAAGAGAGGTGTTCGCAAAAAAAGCCGGCGCGCCCCTCGCGGCGCTTGAGGTCAAGGTGGACAGCTACGTGCTCGAAACCGACGTGCATTTCCCCACCGACCTGAACCTGCTCTGGGACGCGGGCCGCAAATGCGTGGACCTGGTGGAAGGGCTGCTGGCCTCGGGCCACGCGCTGCCGGGCTGGCGCAAGTTCAAGGCCTGGCGGCGGCAGCTCAAGGCCAGCGAACGCACGGCCAGCCACCTCGTCTGTCGCGGCGGGCCGAACAAGGAGGAGCGCGTCAGATCAGCCGTGCGCGAGTATCTGGCCGTGGGCCGGGAGCTTTCGATCAAGGTGCGGCAGACCCTGCTGGGCCTGTGCGACGAGGCCGTGGACGCCGCCCGCTGGGAACGGCTGGCGTATTTCCACGCGATGCTCGACCAGCACCTGGACCTGGTGGACCGGCGCCTGTTGCAGGAGCAAACCATCCCCGGGTGCGAGAAGGTCTTCTCCCTCTTCGAGCCGCACACCGAATGGATCCAGAAAGGCAAGCAGCGGCCGAACGTGGAACTGGGCCACCGCCTGTTGGTGGCGAGCGACCAGCAGCAGTTGATCCAGGACTACGCCGTGCCGATCAAAGAGGCGGAGGTGGACCAAAGCATCCCGGTGGCGGACCGGCTGCAGGGGCGCTACGGGCCGGGGAGCCTGGCCAGTTTGAGTTTTGACAAAGGGTTCACGCGCGAAGCCGACCGGCAGCTGCTCGGCCTCTACATTCCCGAAGTGATCATGCCCAAACGCGGGAAGAAAAACGCGGCGGAAACGCAGCGCGAGAGCGGCAAGAGGTTCATGGCCCTGCGCCGGCAACACAGCGCGGTGGAGAGCGAGATCAACAGCCTGGAACAGCACGGACTGAACCGCTGCCTGGACGTGGGACTGGCGGGGTATCGGCGGTATGTGGGCTGCGGAGTGATGAGCTACAACCTGCATGTGATCGGACGGGAACTGCTGGCGCGGGAACGGGCGCGATCCGAACCGATGCGCCTGGCGGCCTGAAGCCGCCCGGCGGGAAAAGCCAATGCCAGTCCGACAGGGGCGGTGTCGGCGGCGTTTGAAGATTTTGGCGCCTGGAGGGTGTTGCGCCGGAAAACCCGGCCTGCACCGCCGGTTCTCAGCCCTCACCACCCCATGCTGTTTCCCAAAACACGCGTTTCCGGCTAGGCACTAGATAGCCGGGCTCCTTTCCCGTTGAATCCGGCCTGAGTTGAATCTCAGTGAACCAAGCTCGCAATACGTTAGTAGCTCCGCCGTCAGTTTGGATCCGCTGGGCAAGATGTTCGGACTTCTGGAGCGCATATGGTTTCCCGAAATAGAGGCACCCAGCTAGACCGAAAAACAGGACATTGGCTAGGATGGCCGCGCCGAACATCAGCCGGATTTCTTTACTGTTGAGTGGCGGGAAAAGCATACGACGACCTGAGCCGAGATTTTCAGTCCTTGGGAAAGTGTTTCCTAAAGCGAGCAGACACCAGTTCCTCCACCTTCGCCCCGCACAAACCGTTCAAACTCATGCCGGACATGCGGCGGGATGCGTGCCCGGAAGTAGGCCTGCTCGCCGCTGTAGTCCTGCTCCACGATCTGGGCGAGGGCGTGCAGGCGGGCGATGGTCTGCGGCTGGGTGTGCGGAATCCACAGCGTGAGGAAGTCCCGGATCGGCTTCAGCATCGCGCCCAGTTCCGCCATCAGTTCCGGGAAGCCCGCGCCAGTCTTGGCCGACACGCAGACCGATTGGCGGAACTGCGACAGCAGTTGCTGGGCGGCCACCCGGCCGGCTTCGCGATCCACCTTGTTGAAGACCATGAGCGTCGGCTTCTGGTCCGCGCCGATCTCGGTGAGCACGTCGTTGACCGCCCGGATCTGCGCCTCGGCATGCGGGTGGCTGGCATCGACGACGTGCAGCAGGAGGTCCGCTTCGACGACCTCTTCCAGTGTGGCCTTGAACGCCTCGACGAGCCCGTGCGGCAGTTTGCGAATGAAACCCACGGTGTCGGACAGCAGCACGTTCTGGTTGGAGGGCAGGCGGAGCCGGCGTGTGGTCGGGTCCAGCGTGGCAAAGAGCTTGTCCTCGGCGAGCGCGTCGGCGCCGGTCAGCGCGTTGAGCAGCGTGGATTTGCCGGCATTGGTGTAGCCGACGATGGACGCCAGCGGCCACTGGTGGCGTTGCCGGCCGGCGCGTTGCGTCGCCCGCTGCTTGCGGACCAGCACCAGTTCGTCGCGGATCGAGTCGATGCGTTGCTGCGTCTTGCGGCGGTCGGCTTCGAGCTGGGTTTCGCCTTCACCACCGATCGCACCGGCCGCGCCGCGCTGACGGGACAAGTGGGTCCAGTAACGGGTGAGGCGCGGCAGCAGGTATTGGAGTTGGGCCAGTTCGACCTGGAGGCGGCCTTCGCGGGTGCGGGCCCGCTGGCCAAAGATGCCTAGGATCAGCGCCGTGCGGTCGAGCACCTTGCACGAGAAGAGCTTTTCCAGGTTGCGCGTCTGGGCGGGTGACAGTTCGTCGTCGAAGATGACCGTATCCACCGCATTCTCCTGGCAATAAAGGGAGAACTCCTCGGCCTTGCCCTTGCCGACGTAGGTGGCGGGGTGGGGCGATTCCAGCTTCTGGAGTCCTTCGCCGATGACCTTCGCGCCAAAGGTGCCGGTGAGCTCGCCGAGTTCATCGAGCGAATCGCGCACGTCCCAGGCGGAGCGGGACTTGAGTTCCACGCCCACGAGGAAGGCGCGTTCGGATTTTTGGTTGGCGTTGTCGACGAGTGATTTCAAGCGGAGCCTGGTAGCGGCGGAGGCTAGCAGGGCAGGGGCGGGCGTCCACTGCGCGGCGCGGCGGAGTTTGCGGGGGTGACGAACGCGGCCCGCTTCCCGTAGGATTGTGCGACGACGGAAACGGGAAGGGCGTGGACCGAACCTGCGGCCGTCGCGCACGCACCTTTGATGAATCCCGTCCGTCTCGTTTTCATGGGCACGCCGGATCTGGCGCGAACCGTTCTGGCGGCGCTGGCTGACGACGTCCGCTTCCGGCTCCTCGCCGCCGTGGTGCAACCGGATAAGCCAACCGGGCGCGGCCTCCAGCTGACGCCGCCGCCAGTCAAGGTCGTGGCGCTGGCCCGGGACATTCCCGTGCTGCAACCGCTCAAGGCACGGGAACCCGCCTTCCTCGATCAACTGAGGGTGCTGGCTCCGGATCTCATCGTCGTCGCGGCCTACGGCCAGATCCTGCCCCAGGCGTTGCTGGATATTCCCAGGCACGGCTGCCTGAACGTCCACACTTCGCTCCTTCCGCGCTGGCGCGGCGCGGCCCCGATCCAGTGGGCGATTGCCGAGGGCGACGCGGAATCCGGCGTGACCATCATGCGGATGGAGGCCGGACTCGACACTGGACCGATGATTTCGGAAGTCCGCACTCCGATCACCGGGGACGATACGGGGCAGACCCTGCACGACCGGCTAGCGCAGCTTGGCGGTGCGCTCTTGTGCGACACGATTCCGCGCTTCGTCGCCGGTGAACTGCCGTTGCGGCCGCAGCCGGCGGACGGCGTCACCTACGCCCGCAAGATCACCAAGGACGACGGCCGGCTCGACTGGTCTAAGCCCGCCGCAGTGTTGGACCGGCGGTTGCGCGCCTTCACGCCCTGGCCGGGCGGTTTCGCATTCATCCCTGCGGAGCCGAAGCCTAAACTCCTAAAGGTTCACGCGGCGGTGCCGGTGGCGGCCTCGTCTTCGGTTGCGCCTGGAACCGTGCTCTCGGCGGACAAGTTCGGCGTGGTGGTGGCCTGCGGCGAAGGGGCGTTGCGACTCACTGAGGTGCAGCCGGAAGGGGGGCGTAGGATGACGGTCGAGCAGTTCCTCGCGGGTCATCGGGTGACGCGGTTGGAGTGAGCCGGGCGGCAGTTCGGGCCAGACTTCGCCGGGACGGTTCAATGCGCGCTTGCTTCCCTGCGGTCCGGGGTGTGCGATCCGGCTCGCCCGCCATGAACCGCCGCTTTTTCCTCGGTTTCGCCGCTTCGGCTCCGTTCGCCGCGTTGGGGCGCCAGCAGTTGATGTCGCTCGATGAACTGCTGAATGCCGGCGAACAGATGGTCCGGGACCAGTTTGATCCGCAGGTGTTGGCCGGACTGCCGGAGCTCGACCGGGACCGGGCATTCCAGTTTCTCGCCCAGTTTCAGCGCGGCCTGCAGGGCAATTCGGTTGTCGATCTCGCGGCGCTGAAATCTTCCGCCCGGGTGGTCCTCCCGCTGCTGCAGGTGACTCCGATTTCACGGCCCTACGCGGGCTGGCTGGAGACGCGGCTCGACTACCTGGAGGTGGCGGATCAGTTCCGCGCCAGCATCCCGGCGCCCTTCACGCCGCCCGGCCAGCCGAGGAAACCCGCGCCCAATCCGTCCCCGGCCCAGCAACGGCAGGCCTGGGACGTCCAGGTGGCCAAGCGGCCGGAACCCTCGGGCGCATCCTCGCTCGTGCCGCGGCTGAAGAAGTTGTTCGTGACGCAGGGCGTGCCTTCGCAGCTCGTCTGGGTGGCTGAGGTGGAATCGTCGTTCAATGTGGCCGCCCGGAGTCCGGCCGGTGCCGTGGGACTTTACCAACTGATGCCGCAGACCGCGCAGGGTCTGGGCCTGAAGCTAAGTCCGCGGGACGAACGGCTGGACCCGGACAAAAACGGCAACGCGGCGGCGCGCTACCTGCGCGCGCTGTATCCGCGCTTCAAGGACTGGCGGCTCACGTTGGCGGCCTACAACTGGGGCCAGGGCAACGTCCGCAAGCTGCTCGAGCGGCGGCGCGCGACGACCTTCGACGCGATTGCGGTGCATCTGCCCGCCGAGACGCAGATGTATGTGCCCAAGATCGACGCCGTGCTGAAGCGGCGCGAGCGGGTCGGCCTGACGCAGTTGCCGGCGCCGACGCGATAGCCGGTCCGATCGTCGCCCGCGGCAAGCAAGGCACGGGCGGCAGTCGCAAGTTTCCAAGGAGGCGACCGAGTTGGCTTCGGGTTCTTCGCAACCCCAATTCCGTTCATGATTCACCCGGCTGCCTTCGGGTCTGATTCATTTCAACGTCACTGGCTAAAAAGCGACAGCGACCCGTTCGCCTGAAACTCAACTGAAAATAATTTCAGCAAACGATGACCGCGATTTTGAAGGGGTTTCTGAAAACTGGCCCCGTTGGTTGAAGCGCCATGGCACCACCGGTGCTTTTAGGCGGGGGTCCGGCGCGTGTGTCGCAAATCAACCACCCACAGGGTGTGTCCGCGGCCGGAGGGGTCAGTTAGAACGAACAACGCCATGAAGAAAATCGAAGCGATCATCAAACCCTTCAAACTTGAAGAGGTGAAGGATGCCCTCCACGACGTGGGCATCGAAGGCATGACTGTCAGCGAGGTCAAAGGCTTCGGCCGCCAGAAGGGCCATACCGAGATCTATCGCGGCAGCGAATACACGGTGGATTTCCTGCCCAAGATCAAAATTGAATTGGTCGTGGCCGACAACAAGGTCGTCGCCGCCACGCAGGCGGTCGTGAAGGCCGCCAAGACCGGCAAGATCGGCGACGGCAAGATCTTCGTCTCCAACGTCGAGGAAGCCATCCGGATCCGCACCGAAGAGAAGGGCGAGTCCGCGGTCTGAGATTACCACCGGAAACTCATTTCCTTTTCTACCTTTCAACATGAAAAAGCTCTTCAACTCCCTACTGCTCGCCATAGCTGCCGCCGTGGCCGTGTCCACCACCGCGCCGAGCGCCCAGGCCGCGGAGGCTCCGGCTCCGACGGTCGAACAGCGCCTCGCCAGCGTGGAAGCCTATCTGGCCAACACCGATCCCACCGCCCCGCTGAAAGATAAGGACGGCAAGATTCCCGAGGGCCTCACCACGGTGGCGGCCTCGAATTCCGGCCCCGGTCACAACGGGTTCCAAATGGTCTGCGCCGCCCTCGTGCTGTTCATGACGCTGCCGGGCCTGTTCCTGTTCTACGGCGGCCTGGTCCGCAAAAAAAACATGCTGTCCGTGGTCGCGCAGTGTTTCGGCATCGCCGGCCTGGTGACCATCCTCTGGTATCTCTTCGGCTACAGTTTCGTGTTCGCCGACGGAGCCGGTGCGTGGTTGGGTGACTTCAAGAAGTTCGCCCTGCTGAAGGACGTCGGTGGCGCGCCCAATACGAATTACGCCTACTGGGTGTCGCATAGTGTGTTCAGCATGTATCAGCTCATGTTTGCGATCATCACCCCGGCGCTGATCCTCGGCGCCATCGCAGAACGTATGAAGTTCTCGGCGATCATGCTGTTCGTTGGCCTGTGGATGGTGGTGGTCTATTTCCCGCTGGCCCACTGGGTCTGGGGCATCAACGGCGTGATGAACGGCGTATGGAATGCCGACGCCAAGATCAAGGCCATCGACTTCGCGGGCGGCACGGTGGTGCACATGAGCTCGGGTTGGAGCGCGCTGATTCTCTGCATCATCTTGGGCAAGCGCCGCGGCTTCGGAAAAGTGGCGATGCAACCGCACAGCATGACCATGTGCGCCATCGGCACGGGCATGCTCTGGGTGGGCTGGTATGGCTTTAATGCCGGCTCGGCGGTGGCGGCGGACGGCATCGCGGCCAACGCCTTTATGACCACGACCATTGCGGCCGCGGTAGCCTCGTTTGTCTGGGCGATGCTGGAGTGGGTGCTGCGCGGAAAACCCTCCATCCTCGGCTTCTGCTCGGGTGCGGTGGCCGGCTTGGTCGTCGTGACGCCGGCGTGCGGTTTCATCACCGCCGACGGCGCGTTCATCATCGGCATCGTGGCCGGCCTGGTTCCGTTCCTCGCCTGCGCCTACCTGAAGGCCAAGCTCGGTTATGACGACGCGCTCGACACGTTCGGCGTTCACGCCGTGGGTGGAACGTTGGGTGCCATCTTGACCGGAATGTTGGCCCGCAATTCAGCCAACGGAAACTTGGCGACCAACCTGAAGGCATTCGTGACGGACAGCCTCTTTCAGCCGCTGCTCGGTGAGCAGCTCAAGGCGGTGGCGCTGACCTTGGTGCTCTCCGTGGTGGCCACCGTGGTGCTGGCCTTCATCGTCAAAGCGGTCGTGGGTCTGCGGCCGAACGAGGAAACCGAGGAGCAGGGACTCGACCTCGCCGAACATGGCGAAGAAGCCTACCACGGCTGAACCTTTGGGCGTGTGGGAACGGGCCGCGTCTGGTTTGCCAGACGCGGCCTTTTGCTTTGAGAAGCGGCGCGAAACTCGGGTTCTGGGATTCGGACCGCGGACTCGGCTTAAACGACCTCAATGACCAATGCCGTCGTGTTGTCCCGCCCACTGGCGGCGACGGATTCAGTTACGAGGTGTTGAGCGGGGTTGGTGACCGGGGAGTTTCCCCGCGAGCGGATCAGGTCCTCCAGGGCGCTGTTGTAAAGCCCGTCGGTCAGCCCATCCGAACAGAGCAGGAACCGGTCCCCCGGTTCATAGCCGACGGCTCCGACCTGGGGCTCGACGAATTGATTGGATCCGCCCAGGGACTTCTGGAGCACGTTGCGGCGGGGATGCGTTCGGGCTTCGCGTTCGTTGAGTTGGCCGTTGCGGAACAACCAGCCGACATAGGTGTCGTCGTGGCTGAGCTGTTTGAGGCCGCCTCCCGCCGGCAGATAGTAAAGCCGGCTGTCGCCGATGTGGCCGAAATACATCCAGGTCGGCGAAAACCAGCAGAGGGTCAGGGTCGTCTCCATGCCGCGGCATTCCTCGTAACTGTTCCCGACAAAGGCCAGTGCGCGGTGAACTTGGCCGAAGAGTTCCGTCAAGACGTCCGAACAGCCGGCGGAGAGCCCGCGAGCCGACTGCTTGAACGAGCGCGGCAGGAGGGTGGTGATCTTTTCCACGGCGATCCGGCTGGCAAACTCTCCGGCCTTGGCGCCGCCCATGCCATCACAGACCGCAAAGGCGAAGTCCGTCGGGGCGATGGGTGCCTCGCCATACTTGCCGAGCCGATGGGTTTCCTGAGCGTCGAACCGGAGCGCCAGGAACGAGTCCTCGTTGTTGGGCCTGACCTTGCCACGGTCGGTCCAGCCGAACCATTTCAGGCTCGTGGCGGTGGAATCACGGGCGAAGGAATCCATCTCAGGCGGTGGGTTCGAATCCGGGCAGGATCGTGGCGAACTCGAAGTCGATCAGGCAAAAGCGTCCGTCGGACTGCCGATAGGTCACGTTGCGCAGGTCGGCGTCGTCATGCCGGACGCCGAACGGGGCCAATTCGGCAAACAACTCCTTCATCCGGGCCTCATCGAGGTGCTGGACGCGGGAGCCGCAGTTCGTAGTGACGATTTGGAGCTTTTCGGGGTCGGCAGCGAGGAGCTTGGGAACAAAGGTGCAGCCCTTGGCTTCCAGATGGCGGAGGATCCGGACTTCGTTGTCGAACCGGTTTCGCGCGTCCGGGCCAAGGTAGTTTTTGAATACCCGGCCGTCGAAGCCGAGGTAAACGGTTGCCCGGAGCGTGTCTTTGACCTTTAGCATGGTAGCCGCCTTGTGCGCGAAAAGCCTGCGGTGAAGGTCGTATGGTTTTCAACCGCTACCTCGAGATTTGCCGCATTTTGGCCAGCCGGTGCCCAAAAGCCTACAGGGTGAGCAGGGGGAAGCATCAGATTCAGAATCACCGCCGGTGGCCGGAAAGAATTTCGGCGTTCTTTTTGGGGTGTTTTGGACCTGAAAAGCTCGTTCTTGCATCCGAAAAGTCACCGTGCATTCTTCGCCGCCGAAGCGGCATCTTGCATGCTTTTGGTTCATTCCGCATGAGGAACGAATCAAAAAATTCCTCCACTCACATTCATGGCGAAATATAAACTGGAATACATCTGGCTCGATGGCTACGAGCCCGTCCCCAACCTCCGCGGCAAAACCCAGATCAAGGAGTTTGCCAAGTTCCCGAAGCTGGAAGAGCTCCCGATGTGGGGTTTTGATGGCAGCTCGACCCGGCAGGCGGAAGGCCGCACCTCCGACTGCATGCTCAAGCCGGTGGCCGTCTTCCCCGACAGCACAAAGAAGAACGGCGTGCTGGTGATGTGCGAAGTCATGATGCCAGACGGCAAGACTCCCCATCCGAGCAACTCCCGCGCGACGATCCTCGACGATCCGGGCGCCTGGTTCGGCTTCGAACAGGAGTATTTCCTCTATCAGGATGGCAAGCCCCTCGGCTTTCCCGAATCCGGTTTTCCGTTCCCGCAGGGCGAATACTACACCGGGGTCGGCTACAAAAACGTCGGCGACATCGCCCGCGAAATCGTGGACACGCACCTCGACCTCTGCCTCGCGGCGGGCGTCAATCACGAAGGCATCAACGCCGAAGTGGCGATGGGCCAGTGGGAATTCCAGATCTTCGGCAAAGGCTCCAAGAAGGCCGCCGACGAGGTGTGGGTCGCCCGCTACCTCCTCAACCGCCTCACGGAAAAATATGGCGTCACCGTGAACTACCACTGCAAGCCGCTCGGCATGGACGTGGACTGGAACGGCTCCGGCATGCACGCAAACTTCTCGACCGACCACATGCGAGATGTCGGTGGAAAGCAGTACTTCGAGGCCCTCATGGCCGCGTTCGACAAGTACAAGAACGAGCACATCGCCGTGTATGGCCCGGACAATCACATGCGCCTCACCGGCCTGCATGAGACGCAGTCGATCGACAAGTTCAACTACGGTCTGGCGAATCGCGGGGCGTCCATCCGCATCCCGCACAGCTTCGTGAACAGCGGCTACAAGGGCTACCTCGAAGACCGTCGTCCGAACTCGCAGGGCGACCCGTACGCCATCGCCGGCCGC
>JAYUSF010000329.1:0-32931 GCA_043755815.1 Verrucomicrobiota bacterium | reverse complement strand
CGAACGCATCCTGGCGAAGCGCCAGATCCAGTTCGCCCACGTCCTCTGCGTGTCGAAATGCGACCGTCTCGGTGACGCCGAGGTGGCGCTCATGCTGGCGGACCTCGCACGCCTCAACCCGGCGGCCCGGATCGTGAAGCTGCCGTTTGGGCTGCCGGATTTGGGCGACCTGCTGGCCCGTCCGTCCGCCCAGGTGGAGCTGGACCTCGAACGTCCGGATGGGGTGCCGTCCGGACCGCATCTCCACACGGCCTTTCAAAGCCTCACGTGGCGGTTTCCGGTCGCGGTGGACCGGAGCCGCTTCGAGGAGTTCCTCAGCACGATGAATCCGCGGGAGGTGGTCCGCGCCAAGGGCTTTGTCCGCTTCACGCACGCGCCGGACCGGGTGTTCCTGTTTCAGACCGTGATGGGGCACCACATGATCGAGGAATTTCGGGCGCAACCGAGCCCGCCGTCGGTGGCCGTCCTGATCGGTCCTGGGCTCGATGTGGAACGGCATCGGAATCGCCTGCGGGAACTGGTTTTCGGTTCGCGGTCGAAGGCGCTGATGGCGGTTTGAAGCCCTAGAATAATCCTCTGCCCCATTCGTGGGAGGCGTGAAATTCATCCCCACCGGAAGGGATGACAAATGCTTTGACGACGGCCTGCCGAAGGGTCCATTTCAGGTCCGTCCACTCCCATCATTGACGCACATGAACTCAAATTCTGTCTCCTCGTGGTTCCGTGCGGGCGCCTGCCTCGCCGGAGCCGCCCTCGCGCTGAGCGCCGAAGCCAAGGTGCTCGACAACTTTGATGCCGCCCAACGCACCGGTTGGGAAGACGCCAATCCGGCCAACCTTCCCCTGCCCGGTGGTCAGCAGGCGGGAGGGCAGTTTACGTTCAGCCTCCCGACGCTTAACCAGTCCTTCTTCCACTCCAGCAAAAAGACGTCCGAGACCTTCGAGCTCAGGGAGGGCCGCACCGTCGAGTTCCGGGTCGACATGGTGAGCGGGCAGGGCAAGGACTCCTTTGCCATCCTTGGGTTCATTCCGCAGGCCACCGGACCCAATTCGCTGGCGGGCTACGGCCTGGCCAAGTCCGAAACTGACCTGCTCATCACGAAGGGCATCAACAAATACTTCTATGCCGAGAACCCGACGCCCGCGGTGAAGAACAACAACGTGACGCTCGTCCTCAATCTGGCGGTCAAGGGCGGCAGCGTTCACATCACGGGACAGGTGCTGGACAAGGACGACGGCAACAAGGTCATCTGGGAAAAGAGCTACGTGGACACGGCGGCGGCGGACGTCTTGGCCGCCGGCCAGGACAGTCCCCCAACGCCCTTCGTCAACATGGTCGGCAACTTCGTGCTGTATCTCTACGGCGACGAGGGCAAGGACCCCGCAGGGTATCAGGTGGTCTTCGACAACGCCGAAACCTTCGTCTGCGACGCCGTGGTCCTCGACGATTTCAACGCGGCGGCGCGCTCCGGTTGGGAAGACAAGAACCCGGCGAACCTGCCCCTGCCGGGCGGCCAACAGGGCGGCGGCCAGTTTACCTTTGGGCTGCCGTCGATCGGGCAGTCGTTTTTCCATTCCAGCACCAAGACGACCAAGACCTATGAGCTGACGGAAGGAACGCGGCATGAGTTCTCCGTCGATCTGGTCAGCGGCCAGGGCAAGGACTCCTTTGCCATTCTAGGCTTCATCCCGCAGGCCACCGGTCCCAATTCACTCGGCGGTTACGGCCTCGCCAAGTCGGAGACGGACATGCTCGTCACGAAAGGCATCAACAAATACTTCTTCGCTGAGAACCCGACGCCCGCGATCAAGAACAACAACGTCCGGCTGGTGCTGACCCTGACGGTGCGCAACGGCAGCGTGATCATCCGGGGACGGGTGGTGGATCACGATGACGGCGACAAGGTGATCTTCGACCGGACCTTTGTGGATACGCCCGCCGGGGACCAGCTTTCCGACGGCCAGGACAACCCGCCCGCCCCGTTCATCAATCTCGTAGGCAATGTCGTGCTCTACCTCTACGGCGACGACGGCAAGGACCCGGCCGGCTACCAGGTGGTTTACGACAACCTGGAGGTCTGCGCTCCGCCCGCCGCCGCCAACGTGGCGCCGATCCTTTCGGAAATCGCGCCCTCGGAAGGGGCCAACTTCCTGCCGGCCACCACCAAGCTCACCTTCAAGATCGCCGATGACGCGGCCATTCCCGACGCCGGCGTAAAGGTGACCCTCAACGGCGTAACCTATACCACGGCAAATGGACTGGCGCTCACGGCGGCGGGCGCCAGCCGGACCGCCACACTGGGCGGTTTCGCGGCCGACCAGAGCTACTCCGGAACGATCAGCGTGACCGATGCCGGGAACATCGAACGCACCGCCAATGTGTTCTTCGACACTTTCACCGCTGCCAACCGGATCGTGGAGATTGAGGACTACAACTTTGAGTCGGGTGGCTACTTCAACAACCCGGTCCGCACCGCCGAAGGCAACGGGCAGGCTGACAATTCCTACACCGACCGGGCCGGCACGCCGGGCATCGATTTCTCCGACACGCGCACGAGTCCGCGGACCCAGGACCAGATGTATCGCACGCAGGACTTCATCCGCATGGCGCATACGCTCGACCGCCAGCGCGCCGCCTTCAACGCCGACAACCTGATCTTCGACTACGACGTGGGTGACCTCGCCGCGGGCGAATGGATGAACTACACCCGCGAATTCACCGCCGGCACCTACGAGATTTATCTGCGCGAGGCGGTCGTGAACCTCCCCTCGGCGGACAGCGTGCTGGAACAGGTCACCAGCGGCGCCACGACTGCGAACCAGACCACCAAGGTGCTGGGATCGTTCCTCGCCAAGACGTCCGGGTTCACCTCCCGCAACATCGCCCTCACCGACGGGGCCGGCCTGAACAAGGTCAAGGTCCGCCTCGCCGGCAAGGTCACCCTGCGCCTGCGGACGGTCACGCCCGACAACGATACCGGCAACCGGCTGCTGAACTACCTTGTCCTGGTGCCCGTGGCCGATGCCGGCGTTCAGCGCGCCACCGTGGCCGCGCTGTCACCGGCCGGCGGTTCCACCACCACCACGGTGGACCCGAAGATCGAGGTCGGCATCGAAAACCGAGACACGACCGTCGTCACCAGCTCCATCAAGCTGCTCATCAACGACGCCGAAGTGGTTCCCACCGTGGCGGCCACCGCGACCGGGGCGACGGTCACCTTTTCGTTCGCCAGCCCGCCGCCGAAGGACGTCGCGCAGAATGCCCGGCTGATCTTCGCCGACAACGAAGGGGTCAAGCAGACCAACGACTGGAGCTTCACCATCACCTACCCGCAGCTGGATCCGGCCACGCGGCTCGCCGGCCCCGGTCCGGAGCGCGGCCTCAAGGTGCGCGTCACGCAGTCCACCGAGGCGGGTGAAAACAGCCTGGATCGGGCCGAAGCCCAGCTCGCGGCGAACTCCGCGTTCGCGAAGAACTATGACACCACCGTCACGGCGGACGTCGTCAACTTCTCGCAGAACGCCATCAATGGCGGCACGGATGGCTACTTCGACGGCGACGCCATCATTCCCGGCCAGACCGAGGAGTTCGGCACGGACAACTTCGCGATGGAAGCCACGGCATTCCTGGATCTGCCCTCCGGCGCGGTGCGGTTTGGCATCCAGTGCGACGACGGTTACAAGCTCGCCAGCAGCGCCGCCCCGAACTCCAGCACCATCCCGATGGCCTTCCACAACGGCGGCCCGGCCGATGAAACGTTTGACGTCGTGGTGCCTCAGGCTGGCGTCTATGCCTTCCGGCTCGTCTGGTATGAACGCGGCGGCGGCGCCCATGTGGAATGGTTCACCGTCAACCGGACGACTGGCGAGAAGACCCTCGTGAACGCGACCGGGGGCGTCAGGGCCTACACTTCGGCAACTGCCGCGCCTGCGGTGCAACTGCTCTCGTCGGCGACCGTGGATGGCACCTACGCGGCCGTTCCCAGCGCCGCGGTCGATTCCGGCACGAAGACCATCACCACCCCGGTCAGCGCCGACACCGCGTTCTACCGGGTGTCCGGCGGAACACCCACCAGCATCCAGGTGAGCAACAACAACGTGGTCATCCGCTATCAGTGACCGTGATCGACTGAAATCCGGCCGGGCACAGGCGTGCCCGGCCTTTCCTTTTCCCATGCCTGCCAAAATATCCCACGGCCTCGTGGCCGCCCTTTGGATTCCCACCGACGCCGACGGACGCATCCTTGATGGTGCGCTCCGCCGACAGATCAATTTCATCAAGGCGAACCGGGCCGATGCCATTCTCGCGCTCGGCAGCACCGGCGAGTTTGTCCATTTCTCCGAGGTGGAACGCGCCCGCCTGCTGGAGCGGGTCGCTGAACTCGCCGGCCCTGTGCCCGTCATGGCGAACGTTTCCGACGTCAGTCCCCGGGTGGCCTGTCGCCTGGCCAAGGTGGCCGAGGCGACCGGTTGTGCGGGCATCGCCGTGCTGCCGCCGTGGTATTTCGCGGTCGAACAGGGCGACCTGCTGGAGTTCTTCCTGCACGTGGCCGACGCGACGAGCCTGCCCACGCTGCTCTACAATTTTCCGGAACGCACCGGCAACCGCATCGCCCTCGAGACCATCGCGGCCTTCACCGACCGTGCCCGGATGGCCGGGGTGAAGCAGAGCGGCGCGGAGTTCGGCTACCACCGCGAACTCGTCGCGCTGGGCCGGGCGCGGAAGTTTCCCGTCTTCACCGGCGCGGACCTGCGGTTGCCGGAAACCCTCGGCCTGGGCTGTGCCGGCACCATCAGCGGCCTGGCCAACCTCACCCCGGACCTGTTGCGCGCCCTGCTGGATGCGCACGACGCGGGGCGCGAGTCGGAGGTCGCCGCCTTGGCCGGACGCATCCGGCGAGTGGGCGAAATCATCTGCCAACTGCCCTTTCCGCTGGATGTTTCGGCGGGCGTCCTCGCGCGTGGGCTGGAACCCGGCGAGCACAAGTCCGTCGTGTCCCTCCGCACCCAGGCGCGTTACGACGCGGTGGTGGCGGAGATGCGGGCCCAGTTTGCGGAATGGAAGCTCGCGCCGGCAGCCTGAGGCCCGGCGCTGCCGGCGTTGGAGGGCCCGATCTTCGGCCGGCTTTCGGCTGGATGTTTGGACGGCCAGCCCGGAATTTCCCGCCCTCGTGAACAAGGCCGCCGTCGTCAAAAAGATCATCGACCGTCTTACCGCCGACCTGGAGCTCTACTTCAAGGCGGCGAAGGCGGCGCACTTCGAGGCCACGCACGAGCAGAGCAAGGCCGAGAACAAATACGATACCCGCGGACTCGAGGCGTCCTATCTCGCCCGCGGCCAGTCGCGGCAGGCCGCCGAACTGGAGCAGTCCCTGCAGCAGTTCCAGATCCTCACGGTGAAGCCGTTTGGGCCGGGCGCGCCCATTGATGTCGGAGCGCTGGTGGAACTGGGCTCGGGCAAGGAACGTTCGTGGTATTTCGTGGGCCCGCGCGCCGGCGGGACCGAAATCCAGCACGCCGGCCAGGAGATCACCGTCATCACCACCCAGTCCCCGATCGGCCAGCAGTTGGTAGGACGGAAACAGGGCGACGTCCTGAAACTCGACTTCGGCGCCCGCGGCGAGACCCGGGTGGTCTCGGTGACCTGAGCCGCGACCGGGGCCTTCGCGCCGGGCGTGGCTAAGGCTTGGCAGATTCCGATTGGGCAGGGCCGATGGTTGCCGCTACGTTGGCACCATGAAATCCGCCTACGAACTCGCGATGGAACGGCTCAGCAAGTCCGCGCCGACGAAGAAACTCTCCGCGGCCCAGAAGGAGCGGATCGCGGAGTTGGAGTCGCTCTACAAGTCGAAGATTGCGCAGGAGGAACTCAGCACCAACGACGAGATCGCGGCGGCCGAAGGCGGGGGTGATTTCGCGAAGGCGGAACAACTGCGCGAGCGCCTGGTGGGCGAACGCCACCGGCTCCAGGCCGAACTGGAGGCCAAGAAGGAACGCGTCCGGACGGAGTAGGCGCGGATGGCGTGACGGATTTGGAGCGCAGGGCTCCAGCCCTGCCAGAACACCCGGAGGCTTGAGCCGCGGGAGCGGGCCGTTGGTCCTAGAGGTGACACCGGGACTCAGGTCCATTCAAAACGCGCAGGGCTGGAGCCATGCGCTCCTAACGCAACGGCGACCTCCGGCCCGGGCAACTGCCGAATCAGGATTGGCATGGACGGGGCGGCAGGTAGGGAAGGCGCGCTGCGCCGTCCCCACCCGGAGCGGAGCGAAGGGCGGAACTTCGCAGCGTAGGGTAACGTCATGTCACGCTCGCGAATTCCGCTGTCTGGCGGTGCGCGCGGACCGCGGGGCTGCCGCAGCGCGGCCAGCCCTACCGCGCGGAAATGCTGCGCCCGGACTTCAATTCCGGCGGCGATGACACCACAGCAGCGCGCCCAAACCCACGCCGAACAGGGCCCACGTTGCCGGTTCCGGCACGGCGGGCAGCGGGCTGAAGCTGAGGTCGTCGAGGACGTGCATCTTCGCGTCGGGAAGCCCGGGAATAGGCGGGCCGTCGATGGGCGGGTTGCCAAAGCTCCGGAAGTCGAAACGGAGTTCGGCGGTCTGGCCGGCGAAGGGACTCACATCTACGGCGAAGTAGTGCAGGTCGCCGATCTCGGGATCACCGGAAGGACGATCCTCCAGCCGGTGCACCACCACGGGCGAGCCGCCGACATACACGGTGAGATTGTTGCCCTCGTAGAGAAAGCGGAATGACTGCGAGCCGGCCGGAACGTCGCCAGTTTGGCGAAGGACATAGGGAAAATCGCCACCGAGGGCGGCCGGCCAGATACCGAGAGAGAAAGTGCCGATTACTGGGACCTTGGCTGGGTTCGCCGGCTGTAGGGTGTTCCTGTAGTTCTTATCCAGTAGACTCGCCATTTGGCCAAACGACTGAGTGTAGTTGTAGCCGACACTGCTGTATGCAACCCAGCCGGGAACCACCCATGACGCGACGTCGCCATCAAAATGAATTCCCGCTTCAATCGGGCTCGAAATTCCTAGGGGATACTCCGGTTGATCAAACCCCATATTCCTGAATGGAGCCGCACCCGCGACAAACGGAAGCATTGCCAAGCCGACCCGCAGGATTGTTTTCAGGGCGCTCACAAAACGATTCCGTGGTTGAGCCGAGTGAAGGATTCCGCAGACGCCGCCTTCAATCCCCCTCTTCCGCGAGCTTGCGGTAGAGCGTGGCGAGGCTGATGTCGAGCAGGCGGGCGGCTTCCTCCTTGTCGTCGCGCGCGAGGCTGAGCACGTGGCGCAGGTAGCCGGCTTCCTGGTCGCGCAGGAACTTTTTCAGCGCCACCACGCCTTGCGCCAGCGGGGCGCCGCCGGGAGCGGAAGCCGGCATTCCCGAAGCGGCGACAGCCGGCGCGGCCGCGGCACTGGCGGCGGTCGTCGCGGGACCGGGATTGACCTCAGCGCCCTTCGGCACGGCGAGTTCCGCGGCCTGTTTCTCCTCGTCCTTGCCGTCGCCGGTGGCGAGCTTCTCCACGACCGGCGGCAGGTCACGCGCGCGGATCAGCGGCAGATCGGCCAGCACGATCGCCCGTTCCACGGCGTTCTGGAGTTCCCGCACGTTGCCGGGCCAAGTGTGCGCGCAGAGCGTGTTCATGGCGCGCTGGCTGATGCGCGGCGGCTGGCCGGAGCGGGTGTGGACGCGGTCCTTGAGGAAGTGCGCGACGAGCATCGGGATGTCGTCCTTGCGGTCGCGCAGGGGCGGCAGGTTGATCTGCACGACGTTGAGCCGGTAGTAGAGATCCTCGCGGAACTTGCCCTCCTTCACGAGTTCCTCGAGCCGTTCGTTGGTGGCGGCGAGCACGCGCACGTTGACGTAGGTCGGCACGTTGTCGCCCACGCGGCGGACTTCCTTTTCCTGGAGCACGCGCAGCAACCGGCTCTGGAGCTGGGCGGGCATGGTGCCGATTTCGTCGAGGAACAGCGTGCCGCCGTCGGCGTCGTGGAAGAGGCCGTTCTTGTCGGCGATGGCCCCGGTGAAGGCGCCCTTGCGATGGCCGAACAGTTCGGATTCGAGCAGGTTCTCGGGCAGCGCGGAGCAGTTGATCGGGATGAACGGTCCGTGGGCGCGGCCGGAATTGTAATGCAGCGCGCGGGCGATCAGCTCCTTGCCGGTGCCGCTTTCGCCGAGGATGAGCACCGTGGCGTCGGTGTCGGCCACGCGTTCGATGAGCTTGAAGACGCCGTTCATGCGCTCGCTGGCGCCGACGAGCTGGCTGAACTGGTATTGGCGTTTCAGCTCCTTGCGCAGGGCCTGGTTCTCGCTGACGACCTCGGTGTGGCTGAGCGCGCGCTGCACTCGGAATTTGAGGTCGTCGAGCTTGAAGGGCTTCTGGAGGTAGTCGAAGGCACCGAGCCGCATCGCCTCGACCGAGTTTTCCACGGAGGCAAACCCGGTGATCATGATCACGGTGGCGGGCGGGTTGAGCGCGCGCGCCTTCTGGATGATCTCCATGCCGTGCGGCTTGGTCTTGTCGAGGTAGAGGTCGGTGATGACGAGGTCGGGCTGGTGCGTGGTGAGCGCGTCGAAAACGCCGTTGGGCGTGGTGAAGGGGAAGACTTCGTGGCCGTCGTGGCGGAGGACTTCGGCAACCATCTGCACCATCGTCAGCTCGTCATCCACGAGGAGAATCTTGGCCATGCGCGAAGGATAGGGGCAGGCGGGGATTGAACCCAAGCAGCAAACCGGAAACGGGGCGCGGCGGGTCCAATCCGGACACTGCCCTTCATTTCGGTGCCACTGCGGTGCAAGCCGAGGCCTTGAAGGAATGAGGCCATGCCCGCCCTCACCCCGGCCCTCCCCCGGGGAGAGGGAGCGGCGCACTCCGCCGGGAGATCTTCATCGACCCAACTGCCGAGGACTGTCGGAGCCGGACTGAAGCGAAGAACCGAATCGGTGGAGGCTCGAGATGGGATGAGATTCACCCTCTCCCGGGGGAGAGGGCCTGGGTGAGGGCGGGCGTGGCCTGACTTGGAAGCTTGGACCCGCGCTTCGCTCCGCCCCGGCGGCTCCCGGTGATTTCACGCCTGCCTGATTGCCTTCTCGGCCGGGCGGCGGCGCAAGGTCTTCAGGATTCCACCGGCCGCGATGACGACGCAGCTCCAGCCAAAGGCATCGCCGTGTTCATGATACCAGGTGAGGTCGCGCAGGCTTCCCTCCGGGCGTAGCGGGACGGTCGTGAGCAGGAAGCCGGCGCCATAGACGTTGCCGTCGCCTTCGCTGAACAGCGCTCCCATGCGGCCGAATTCGTCGATCCAGCACGTGATACCGTTGTTGGTGCAGCGCACAACCGGCACGCCGTTTTCCACCGCGCGGAACACCGCGCTGGCGCAGTGCTGCCATTGCGCGCCGCTTTCGCCGAACCAGCCGTTGTTGGTCAGCTCCAGGACGAAGTCCGTCTCCGGCGAGACATGGGCGCGGGTGTGGTGCGGGAAGACGTCCTCGAAGCAGATCATCGGCGCCACGTTGACGTTGGTAGCCGAACCCAGGTGAAACCAACCCGGTCCCGGTCCCGGCGTGAAGCTGGCGCCGATCGGCGTGAGCCACTTCATGAATGGCAGCGTGCGCTCGAAGGGGATGTATTCGCCAAAGATCACGAGCCGGCGTTTGCGGTAGGTGTCGGCGTATCGGCCGTCGGGGGTGAACAGGAACGCGCTGTTGTAGTGCCGCCACTTCGCGCCGTCTTCGGGCGGAGCGGCCTCGGCGTCGGCCGAGCCGAAGATCCACCAGGTGTCCGAGCCGGCGAAGAGCTTGGTCATGTCGGTGAGCTGCTCGCGGGTCATGTCGGGCAGCGAGCCTTCGGGCCACACCAGCACGTCGGGCCGCGTGGCAAGCGCCTGTTGCGACAGCTTGAAGACCTTCTCGAAACGCGCCGGGTTCGCTTCGCTGTCCCAGATGAGTTCCTGCGGGATGCTCGGCTGCACGAGGGCCAGCGTGAGCGGTCGGGTGTCAGCGGCCGGCAGCCGCACGGCGCGGTTGAAGCCGATTCCGACGACGATCAGGAGCACGAAGAGCGGTCCGCGCAGGTCGGCGGTCCAGCCGAACCGGTTCGCCGGACGTTGGGCCACCCCGGCGACCGCGGCGGCGAGCGACCCCGAAAACCAGACCAGCAGGAACGACACGCCGTAAACGCCCGTCACGCTGGCGAGCTGGATCAGCGGGGCGTTGCGCCATTGCGTCAGGCCGAGCGGGCACCAGGGAAAGCCGGTCAGGAAACGGGCGAGCACCATTTCGAGCGCGATCCAGAGCGCGGCCACAAACAGGAGCTGGCGCAGCCGGGTGAACCACTGGCGTCCCGTGAACTCGCTCACGCCGAACCTGAAGGGGTCGGGGCCATCAGCCCCCAACTTCAGCACGCGCAGACTGAGCCAAATCCACAGGCCGGGATAGACCGCGCAGTAGGCTGAAAGCGCCAGCCAGCCCGCGACGGCCCCGGCGGGAAATGGGATGTGCAGCAGCCACCGCAGGGTGACGAGAAAATGGACCAGCCCGGCCAGCCAGCCGTAACGAAATGCCGCGCCCGGCGGCAGGCCGATGGCGCCGAACAGCAGCAGCCCCGGCCCGAGCCACGCGAGTCCGGCCCAGCCCGGGGTTGGAAAGGCCAGTCCCAGCAGCGCGCCACCCGCCAGCGCGGCTGCCCAACGCCAGTGCGTCAGCCAACGACGCCGCCCCCCCGGGATCGGGTCGGGCGGCAAGCTGGATTCGGGTGAAGCAACGGAAGCCATGCGCGTGCGCCGGAGGCTAGTGAGTTGGGCGGAGACGGAAAGCTTCCAGCGCAATTCAGCCCGCGGTTTCCGGAGGGGCCGGCGGCATCACAGCCCGGAGTCGCTCGCGGAGCAGGGCGAGACGGCGCGGGTTTTCGGGAACCCCGGTTTCGCCTTCCCGGACATCGCTGCCCGGCTGGGCCAGGGTGCTGTCGAGGGCGTGGAGCAAAGTGCGGACGTCGTCCTCGGCGAGGGCGAGCTCCACTGCGGGTCCGCCGGACAACCGTTGCGCATGGCGGGCCAAATCGAGCATCAGCACGCAGGGTTCCAGGCAGGGAATGAGCGACTTCGCGTCGGCGGGGTCGGGTTCGAGGCCGGGAACCGTCCACAGCCGGCGGCGCAGACAGAAGCGGGCGTCGCAGCCGGCGCGGATCACCTCGGCGGCCCGTTCGTCGTCGAGCAGTTGCGTCGCCCGATACATGCCGGTCTGGCGGTTCAGAAACTCGCGGAAGTGGGTGACCGGTGGCGCCGGCTGTTGGACGGCGAACCAGTCGGCCAGCGCCCCCGGATAGAGCTGGCGCAACGCGTCCTCCAATTCGACGGGCGAGCCGGCTACGGCGAACCAGCCGCATCGCAGGCTCGGCGCCGCCTTGTTGGGACGGAAGGCCCCGCCGTTCGTCGTCTGCGCCAGATCCCGCAGGTCCCCGACCGCAACCTCCCGCAGCGACTCCTCCGCGGCATCACGGTCCGCGACATGGCGCAGTCCAAAGCCGCCGCCCCGACGCGCGATGAACACCTGCGCCAACACGGTTTCGTCCCCGAACGAGGCGACGAACGCGGTGAGCGCGGGATTCGGCAAGGCGGCCATGCCCGCGGAGGTTAGGCGGGATTCGCCCGCCGCCAACTGCCGATCTGCTCGCGCCCCGATGCGCGCGCTTTTCCTTTTCCCGCCGTTTCCCCAAACTCATCCCCGCCATGCAGAACCTCATCGACGGTCGCGCCATCGCCCAGCAGATCCACGCCGAAACCGCCCAGCGGGTCGTCGCGCTCAAGGCCCGCGGTGTGACGCCCGGCTTGGTCTTCATCCGCGTGGGCGAGGATCCGGCGTCGCAGGTCTACGTGGGCATGAAGGAAAAGAAGTCCGCGGAATTGGGCTTCAATTCCATCACCAAGGTGCTCCCTGAAACGACCTCCCAGGCCGAACTGCTCGCCCTGATCGACGGCTTCAACGCCGACCCGCAGTTCCACGGTATCCTCGTGCAGGCGCCGCTGCCCAAGCACATTGACCAGGCCACGGTCTATGCCCACGTCGCACCGGCCAAGGACGTGGACGGCTTCCATCCGCTCAACGTCGGCAAGCTCATGCTGGGTGATGCGTCTGGCTTCGTGTCCTGCACACCGGGCGGCGTCCATGAACTGCTCATCCGCTCGCAGGTGAAGCTCGACGGCGCGGAAGTGGTCGTGCTCGGCCGCGGCAACATCGTCGGCAAGCCGATGGCGAGCATCCTCATCCAGAAGGGCCGCCACGCGAACAGCACCGTCACCGTCGTCCACAGCGCCACGCGCGATGTGAAGGCGCACTGCCTCCGCGCCGACGTCATCATCGCCGCGATGGGGGTGCACGAGTTCGTGAAGGCCGACATGGTGAAGCCCGGTGCGGTCGTCATCGACGTGGGGGTGAACCGCATCAAGGACCCGACCGCGAAATCTGGCACTCGGCTCGTCGGCGACGTGGCGTTTGCCGAAGTGCAGCCCAAGGCGGGCCTGATCACGCCCAACCCCGGCGGCGTCGGCCCGATGACCATCGCGATGCTGCTGGCGAACACCGCCCGGGCGGCGGAGCTGGCGACGCGCTGAGCGGGCGTCCACGGCACTGCAACTGCTTAGTCTCAGCCATGAAGTGGTGCCCCCAATCTAGGTCCACGGTGAAACGGCGCGGGTTCACCTTGGTGGAGATGTCGGTGGTTGTCGTGTGTCTGGTGGTGATGGGGGTTCTCTTCCTTTCAGTCGTTGGTAACCGGAATCACCATCGGCGCGACCCCGCGATTTCGTGCATCAACAATCTTAAGAACATCGGGCTCGCCGCCCGAATCTTCGCGGCAGACAACGGCGGCTTGTTCCCGTGGCAGGTTAGCACCAACGAGGGCGGTTCAATGGAATATCACTCACTATCCGGGGCCCAAGTGCCGGGTGCGCTTGAACCGTTTGCCAAAGCCAGCGATGCAGCCGGCTCCGTTTGGGCGCACATGTTGACGCTCTCAAACGAACTAAGCACGCCCAAGACCCTCCATTGCCCCTCGGATCGGGAGCGGGAGACTGCGCCGAACTTTGCCGCCATCTTCCGCACCAATCGGTTTCAGGGGAACCGGGCCGTGAGTTACTTCCTCGGTCTCGATGCGCGGGAAAAACTGCCCGACACGATCCTCGCTGGCGACCGCAACCTCGCGGTGAACCATGTTGCGCTGACCGCGGGCTACCGGCGTATCCCGGCGGACCAACGGGTCAAGTTCAGTCCCACCCTGCACAACCAGCGGGGCAACCTCCTGTTCGGCGACGGCAGCGTGCATATGGTGAAGAACTCCGCGCTTCCAAGCGCCGTGGCCAAGTCGGCCGCCGCGCTGAACCGGACCAACGAGTTGTGGCTGATCCCGTGACGCCCCAAAGCCGTCCCGCTTTCGCCTTCCCAGTGCACGGCCCGAACCGGAAAGTTCGCCCGTGAACGGTTTCCTGAAATCCCTGCTCGGTGCTGGCTGCGCGCTGCTGCTCTCCGTCCGCGGTTTGCTTGCGGCGGAATCCAAAACCGCAGCTTCCGAAGCCGCTCCACCCGCCGTGGCGAAGGCGATCGGTCTGCTTCAGGCAGGGAAGCCGAATGAAGCCGTCGCCGTCCTGGACGAGGCACTGAAGGTGGACGACAAGGATCTCCAGCTTCGCTTTGCCAAGGCCATGGTTCTGCTCCAGGCGCAACGCCCCACGGAGGCCCTTCCGATCGCCGAAGCGCTGGCCAAGGACGATCCCGAAAATCCCAAGGCTGCGCTCCTCTTGGGTCGCGCCCTGACCGCTTCCGGCAGGCCCGCCGACGCGGTCAATGCGCTCGCCAAGACGGCCGAAAGCATCTTCGCCACGGCAGATCTGCTGGAGGGGTTCGCCGGAGCCTGCCTCGACGCGAACCAACCGGTCCGGGCGCAGCGGGCCTTCTTGGGCTGCATCCAGCAACGCGCGGGCGCCGGTGAGGGCGGACTGATGGCGCAGACTATGCGGGCCGCAGTCGTGGCCAAGGACCTGACCCGGTTCCGGCGGGAACGCATCGGCCTACTCCTCGCCTACGCCCTGCAGAATTACGAGGCCGCCCTCGACGGTTGCCAGAAACTGATGGCCGCGGGTGATGCCGGCTTCCGCAAGGAGTTGGAGCAGGTGCTGGCGGACGCGCTGGGTCCGCGGACCAATTACGTCGCGAAGGCCGTGGTGGCGACGCTGCACGGCCAGCCGTTGCCCGCGGAATCACCCAAGGAGGCCAACGTGCGCCGGGTCCGCGCCACCGCCGACCAGGTCCGGTTCACGGTCGGATGCCTGGAACCCAATTCGGCGGCCGCCGCCCGCAAGCGCTTGGTTTTGCTCAAGTCGCTCCAGACCGATTCGGCGGAGGAGAACGGACAGACTTTTTTTACCGTCACCCTGAAGGCCGAAGTGGATTCGACGCTGACCCTCGACCCCAAAGGGGCGACCGCCGTGGCGGACCTTCAGTCCACGACGGGCGCCGTGGCGGCCATCGCGCTGGAAATCCAGCAGCAGCGGAAGCCCGACCTGCGCAAGAGCCAGCCCTTGCGGCTGCGCGCGGAAACCGGCGCGCATGAGTTCGAGGTCACCTCCGACGACGGCACGCTGACCCTGACCCGTAAGCCCCCTAGCGGCGGCGACGAGTTCGAGCGGGAATTCGACCTTGAAGGACTGCCGCCCGAACTCTTCAAGGCGTTCTGAGTTGCCGCTTCACGCTCGTCAGCCGGCCAACCGCCCCGCCATGCTGCCGCCGTGACGATGGCGTTTAAGGAATGGGCCGTGGTGGTGGAGGCACTGGGCCGCGGGGAGCAGATCGTGATCCTGCGGAAGGGCGGCCTTGCCGAAGGCGCGGGAGGTTTTCAGGTGGAGCATGAACGCTTCCTGCTTTTCCCGACCCAGTTTCACCAGCAACGCGAGCGCGTCGTGGAATCGGCGCAGCGCCGGTTTGATGAACTGGCCCCCAGTCTGACGCCGGCCGAGTCGGTCCGGATTGAGTTCGCCGCCGAGGTGGTGGCATGGCGCAAGGTGGGCTCATTGGCCGCGGCGGAACGCCTGCGCGGCCAGCACATCTGGCGTGACGAGGTGATCGCGGAGCGTTTCGACTGGGGCGGCGAACGGGCGATCTTTGCCCTCGCCCTGCGGGTCCGGCGCCTCAGCCGGGTTCACGAATTGCCCCTGTTGCCGGCCTACGGCGGCTGCAAGTCCTGGGTCGAACTGGCCGAAGACATCCCGACCGAGGGTGCGGCACCCGTCCTGGACGAATCAGCGTTCACGGCCCGCCTCGCCGCGTTTCTCGCCGCGCTGGGAGGTGCCGAGTGAGTCTACCGGCGGTCATCCTGGCCTCCCAGTCGCCGCGCCGCGTGGAATTGCTCCGGGAGATCATCGCGCAGTTTGAAGTGACCCCGAGTTACGCCACGGAACTCCACGACCTGACGCTCGGAGCCCGGCGCCTGTGCGAAGTGAATGCCGAACGCAAGGCGCTCTCGGTCGCCGAACGGTATCCGGATCACCTGGTGATTGGCGCCGACACGCTGGTGTTCCTCGACGGCGATGGGCTGGCCAAGCCGGCGGA
Source organism: Verrucomicrobiota bacterium (assembly GCA_043755815.1). GTDB lineage: Bacteria > Verrucomicrobiota > Verrucomicrobiia > Limisphaerales > UBA9464 > CAIWAH01. The sequence continues at coordinate 17,322 of JAYUSF010000329.1, read as the reverse complement.
CGAAGCCGAGGCCAGGACCATGTTGCGGCGGCTGTCCGGCCGCGTGCATGAAGTCGTGACGGGAGTCTGTCTGGTGCATCAGAAGGCGGCCCGTATCCGCCTGTTGTCGGAGACGACCTTCGTGAAGTTCCGTTCACTGACCGAGGCCGACCTCGACGATTACCTCCGCCGGGTGCATGTGCTCGACAAGGCCGGCGCCTACGCCGTGCAGGAGCACGGCAACCTCATCATCGAACACGTCGAAGGTTCCTTCAGCAACGTGGTGGGGTTGCCGGTGGAGGCGGTCCGCCGCGCGCTGGAGCAGTGGCCCGAAATTTAGTCCACCTGTCGCCGAGTGTGCCCGTCGCGGGGCAAATCCCGCTTCCGTCTTCGCTGCGGCCCGTTTACCCATCCTGCCATGTCGTGTCCCTCCGTCCGGTCTGCGTGGGTGGACAACCTGCGCACGGCGATGATCGTGCTCGTGGTGAACATGCATGCCTGCGTCACCTACAGTCATGTGGGCGACTGGTATCTAAACGAGGAGCCTGAGCCGTCCATGGCGCTCAAGCTGCCGTTCCTCGTCTGGCAGGGGCACCTTCAGGCATTCTTCATGGGGCTGCTGTTCTTCCTGGCCGGCACCTTTGCGCACCGTTCGCTCCAGCGGCATGGCCCCGTGCGCTTTGTGCGCGAGCGGCTCCTGCGGCTTGGCGTTCCCGCCCTGCTCTACATGCTGCTGATCCATCCGTTGATCATATTCGTCCTGCTCGGTCAGCCCCACATTGCCAACCGGCCGCCGCTGGGCTCGCGCTACGGCGACTACCTTGTGTCGGGACGCGTGCTGAGCGGCAACGGCCCGCTGTGGTTTGCGCTGGCGCTCCTGATTTTCTCCGGGGTGTTTGCTGGCTGGCGGACACTCCGGCCGGCGCCATCGGTGGAAGGTTCCGCGACGGCTCCGGGCGTGAAGTCGCTGCTGCTCGTCGGGGTCGGCCTTGTGCTGGCCACGTTCGTGATCCGGCTGGGACAGCCCATCGGCACGAACGTGCTGAACTTTCAGCTCTGCTTCTTTCCGCAATATGTCGCCGCGTTTGCCGCGGGCATCGCGGCCGGCCAACACGGCTGGCTAGAAGCGCTCGCGAAATCTCGCGCCGCCCGGAAGGCCGGCTGGCTCGGAGTGATCGGTGGGCCGCTGCTTCTGGCAACGGTCATCAAGCTGGGAGGACCGTTGCCGGACAAGGGACCGAATCCCTACGCGGGGGGATGGCACGTCCAGGCCTTCGGCCTGGCCCTGTGGGAACAACTCAGCGGCCTAGCGTTGGGATTGGGCGCGCTCGCGTGGTTTTCCCGGCGCTGGAATCACAACGGTCCCTTCGCCCGCTGGCTGGCGGAGCATTCCTTCGCCGTCTACGTGTTGCACACGCCGGTCCTGGTCGCCCTGACTCCGCCGTTGCGGGCGATGGGTGGTGGCCCGTTTCTCCACGCTCTCGTGCTCACGCTGCTCGGTCTGATGGCCACCTTCGGGGTCGCCGCGGTGGCGCGGCGGATTCCCGGACTCCGCTCCGTGCTTTGAGCCGGCAGTGGCACCTCAACCCAGCTTCCAGCCCTTGCGGTAGTCGTGATGGATGAAGCGGTCGGCTTCGGGCACACCCTTCGCCCGCATCCGCTCGGCGTCCCACTCGATCCGCTTGCCGGCGCGGAAGGCGACGTTGCCGAGGAGTCCGATCTCGGTGAGCAGCGCGCCGTAGCTGAAGGGTGAATTGGTCTTTCCCAGCGCGGCAAACTGCGGCAGCGCGAGGTTCTCCCCCTTGCAGGCGCGAATCCATTCCTCGTGATGGCCGACCGATTCCGCGAGCGACTGCGGTGGCAACACGGCGTCCTTGAACTTCTCCTCGGGCAGCAAGATGTGCCGGCCGTAGTCCGCGAGCAGCATGCCGTGGTCGCCGATGAACAGGGAACCGCCGCCCCATTTTGAAAGGTCGGGCGTGCCCGGCACCTGCGGGCGGCCGGCGCCGGAATACCAGTGCAGCGTGACGGGAGGCAGGTGGCCGCGGCCGCCGAATTCGTAGCGCACATGCAGGCCGACCGGCGCGCAGTGCGGGTCGGGTGCCGGACCATCGGCCTCGATGGCGGTGGGCATCCCGAGCTGGAGGGCCCACACGCCCAGGTCGATGTGATGGCAGCAGAAGTCCGTGAGGGTGCCGCCGCCAAAATGCCACCAGCGGCGCCAGTTGAACGGGACGAATTCCTTGCTGTAGGGCGCCGGCTGCACCGGGCCGAGCCATTGATCGTAGTCGAGCGTAGCGGGCACCGGTTCGGCCGCGGGCCAAGGTTTGGTTTCCCAAACGCTGCCCGTCCAGTGATGCACCTCGCGCACCGGACCGATGACGTTGCCCTGGATGAGTTCGACCACCCGACGGTAGTTGCGCGTCGCGTGGATCTGGTTGCCGGTCTGCGTTTGCAGGCCCGACTTCCGGGCGACTTCCTCCATCCGGCGCAACTCGGAAATCGTGTGCGTCAGCGGCTTCTCGCAATAGGTGTGGCGTCCGCTCTGCAGCGCGGCGACTGCGATCACGGCGTGCGTATGGTCCGGCGTGCCGATGACCACGCCGTCGAGATCCTTGCGGTCCAGCATCCGGCGGAAATCCGTGTAGGTCGTCGCGCCGGGGAACTTGGCCTTGGCGCCCGCGAGGATGCCCGAGTCCACGTCGCACAGCGCCACGATGTTCTGGCTGGTGACGCCGGCGAGGTCTTCGCCGCCGCGTCCACCGACGCCAACCACGCCGAGGTTCAGCTTTTCGTTCGGCGAAACCTGGCGGGCACCGAACAGGGAGTAGGGGCCGAGGGCGAGCGCGCCGGTGGCGAGGGCGGAAGTGCCAAGAAACTGGCGGCGGGAAAAACGTGCGGGAGAAATCATGACGTGAGCCTGCCAGCGCCGAGGCGGCGAAGGGAAGCACCGGTTCAAGGGATGACGCCAACGAAGTGCTGCCAGCGTCTCACCAGCCGGTGGCGAGAACTTCTGTCGCCCGGTCGCAACCCCAAGGCGCAGCCCTGGCGGGCGGAGCCCGACACCGGGGGGGACCGGTGGCCGCGCGGCGGCCAAGCCCGCGGCGGTTCGGGCTGACCACGCTGGGAAATTCCACCTTCTGACCGTGCGAGCCACCAGGGACTGCCGGCAAGATGCCGGCAGCACGTTTTCGGTGCCCCATTTTCATCCGTCCGCGAGTCCGCGCTTGTCCGAATCGCGAACCCCGCCAACCCTTGTTTCAAATGACTCCGCGACTCGCCTTCCTGGCCCTGACCGCCGTCTTCGCCTTATCCAGCTGCTCTTCCGTCTCGGCTCCCGGTTCCGGCGTCCGCGTCGGCACCAACCAGTCCCACCGCGGCTGGCGTGACGCGGTGATCCTCCGCAACGGGGTCGTCGAGGCGGTCGTTGTGCCTTCGGTCGGCCGCGTGATGCAGTTTCGCTTGGCCGGGCGGGCCGACGGACCGTTCTGGGAAAATGAAAAGCTCGCCGGCCAGGCGATGCCCGCGAAGCCTTGGGAAGCCGCCCACGGCAGCTTCGGCGGCGACAAGACCTGGCCCGCGCCGCAGGGTCTATGGAACTGGCCGCCGCCCGACATCTTCGACGCCGCCCCGCTGGCCTTCCGCGTGACCGCGGACAACGCCGTGGTGCTGACCTCACCCGTGAGCGCCCGCTTTGGCATTCGGACAGAACGCCGCGTCACGCTGGACCCGACGGAGCCCGTCATGCGGATCGAGACGACCTACGAAAAGGTCAGCGGTGATCCCGTCGAGGTCGGCGTGTGGATCATCACCCAGGCGAAGGATCCGGAAGCGGTCTTCCTCCCGATACCTTCCGCCTCCAAGTTTCCCACCGGCACCACGACGATGTGGGGCGTGCCCACGAACCACCTCAGCCGCGTGGACGGAATGCTGCGCCTGACGCGGGACCTGAAGGACAGCCACAAGATCGGCAACGACGGAACGAGCATCGTCTGGGTCGGCCCGAAGGAACTGCTCCGCGTGGACATCCCGCGGGTGCCGGGCGCGAACTACACCGATGATGGCTGCTCGGCCGAGATTTACACCAACCCCGATCCGGTTCCCTACGTGGAACTCGAAACGCTCGGTCCGGTGAAGACGTTGCGGACTGGCGACCGGTTGAGCGCCACCAACACCTACCGTTTGGCCCAGCGGACCTCCGCCAACCCGGAGCGTGAAGTTCGGGCGCTGCTCGCGCGTTAGGCCCGGAGGCTCAGTAATTGCCCGAAAGGCCCACCGAGAAGTAGGGTGCTCCGTCGCCGTTCAGCAGCAGGTTGCCCCGATCGAACTCGAAGCGCCGGTCCAGCACGTAGCCGGCTTCAGCGGTGAGTCGCAGCCATCGGTTGAACGACCAGCGCACGCCGCCGCCCACGCGCATTTCCCGGTAGGTAACCTGGTCGTCGTTCAGCGAAGCGTTGCCGCTGGCGACGCCGAAATCTTCCGCCACCCGGATCGCCAGGGCGCGCAGTTCTCCGCCCGCGAACAGGGTCAGTTGCTCCGAGGCGGCGAACTCGATTTGTGGCCGGGGAATCACGAGGGACAGCCGCCAACCTTCGGCGAAACGCCAGATGACCCCGGGACCGCCCACGACCGGGAACTCACGCCTCGCATCCACGTTTACGGCGAACAGGAATTGCAGGTCTGGATTTACCTCGTAACCCAGCGCGACCGTGACCGGCACGTTGAAGTCGCCGCCGGAGATGTCCTTAAAGTCGGTGTAAAGACCGGGCCGGAGGTCGGAGCGCAGCGACCAGCGGTCGTTCAGGCGCCAGTTGCTGGCCAGCCGGAGTCCAAGTCCGTGTATCTCCTCGGGGACGGGCGCGGCCGCCGGGGCTTCGAACTTTGCATAGTCCCACTGCACACCCACGTTCCATGAGTAGTTTGGTCCGGTGAGAAAGCTGACGGCGTAGCCGGCGCGCAGCCACGAGGCGTTCAGGTCACCCAGGTCGGTGGCGCCGCGGTTTAGCGCAGCGTCGGGCGAATGACTGAACTCGACGGCGTAGTTGCCGCCGAGATTGCCGGCAGCAGCCGGCGTGGGTTGCTGGGCGACCGCGGGAAGCGAGGCGGCGGCGATTAGCGGGAGCAGCCGAAGTCGGACGAAACTCATGGGCCGACAAGGTGGTCAGGAACTCCGTTTGTGCAAGTGACCGAATCCGCGGTGTCCCGAAGGCCGCTACGGATAGAGTCCACGGGTGCGGAAGAATTCCGTCTGGTTTGTCAGCGGTGCCGGGACCAGCCAGTGGGTGGCCAAGCCGCCGTCATTGGTCCGGAGCGGGCGCCAGATGAACAGGTTGGTGCTGTGTTCCAGGACGTAAACCGCGCCTTCGGTCGGACCGGTCAGGGCGATCCTCAGGCCGCCGTCGGCTTGCAGTTCCGGTTGGCTGAGCAGGGCAGGCAAGGGTGCCAGGCGCACGGAGAAATTCACCGCGTTGGTGCCGCGGTCCCCGAGGTTGTCGGTGACCTCCGCGCGAACCGAGTATTCGCCGACCGGGAGGTCGGGCAGGCTGACGTTGGTGGCACCCTGAGCCGGCGGGAGGTTGGTCGCGGCGAGGAGCGGAATTCCGTTCGTGAAGAGGTCCAGGGAAACGACCTGGCCGCCCACCTTGGCCCACTGGACGACGAGATTGAGGGTGAACGGAGCCTCATGGATCCGGCCGTTGAGGAGGCTGGGAAAGGTGACGGTCGGCAGCGGGGTGGCGACCCGAAACGCGTTGGTTCCGGAACGGCCCAGCGCGCCATCGGCCATGATGGCGAGGGCGTAGAGGGTATGGTCGCCAAGGGCGAGGTTGTTCACCGTCGCGCTGAAGGGAGCACTGGTGGCGGTCGCGACCACGCCGGTGGCCGAAACGTATTCGACCAGCGCCGGCAGGTTGGTCGTGCCGCCGAGATCCACGGTGAGCTGGATCACCCCGGGACCCGGCTGCCGGCTGCCCGGCGCGGGCGAGGTCAGGGTCACCGGGAAGGGTGCTTCCGGCGAAGCGTTGAACTCCGCGGCGCCGATGTCCGTGGCGGCGCCGATCCGTCGTTGGCCCAGGAACAGGTCGAGTTCATCCGCGGCGTCGACCGGCGAACCGGCGTCGATGCAGGGCGAGTCGGCCCGGAGATGGAACCGGAGGTTCCGCCAGTTCACGAAGCCCGGGTCGGCCACGAGGCTGCCGGCGCCTGGCCCCACGCCCGCGTAGTCGGCGCCTTCGTTCTCGAACATGCAGTTGCGTTCCAGCGTGACCGTCGCGTTGGTGCCGGCGACTCCGGACGTGTTCGACGCGAAGATGTTGTCGGTGACGACGAAGGTCGCGTTGGTCCCGAGGAAGATCGCCGCGCCGCCGTTGGTGGCGGAGTTGTCGAGGAAGTCGTTGTGCGTGACGACCTGGCGATGGCCGGCGGGAGGATCGAGGAACAGGGCGCCGCCCCGGCCGGAGTTGGTGCCCGTCGCATCCGCGGAATTGACGGCGAAAACGTTGTTCGCAATCCGTGGGGAACCGAAGTTGCAGAAGAGTCCCCCGCCATTGCCCGAGGTGTCGTTGCGGACGATCAGGTTGCGCTCGATCCGGGGCGAACCCGTGACCGCCACGCCTGCGCCGGCGAGGAAGGCTCCGTTTTGAATGCGGAACCCGTCGAGGCTCCCGCGATCGTCGACGGTGTTGAACGTGACCACCGGCGACTGGCTGCTGTTCTGCCCGTCGAGCACGGTGAGGTTGTCGGGCAGGCGGCGTTGCAGCCGGTTGGTTTCGTCGCCCGTGAACCCGCCAACGAGGTGGGTGAAGGGGGCGACGCGGAGGTGTTCGCGGAAGGTGCCCGTCCTGACCCACACTTCGCCGCCGGTGATGGCCGCCTGGTCGAGCGCCGCCTGGATGGTCTTCTTGGCCGTTTCCCAAGTCGTGCCCGCGTTGGTGTCGGCCCCGTCGGTCCGGACGAAAAAGATCGGCTGCGGCAACCCGGGAGCGGTCCCGGTGAACTCGTCGGCCCCAATGTCCACGGCGGCGCCGGCAACCCGGTCGCCGCCATCCAGGTCGAGCCAACCGGGTTGAACGACCGCCGGATCGCCGGCATCGCGCGCCGGTGAATCCGCGGCCAGGTGCGGTTCCATGAACGGCGAGGCGAGCCGCGGATCAGCGCGGCGGTTGCCGTTCGAGCCGGTCGGGTCAGCAGTGAGCCCGTAGTCGCCGTGGGCGTTGCCCCAGACGAGGTTGTGCCGCAGTTCGGGCGTGGGCCCCGTGGCCACCTGCAGGCCGCTGCCGTTGTAGGCGATGAGGTTGTTGAGCAGCCGCGGGCTGCCCGCCGGCGCATTGGTGTCCAACGCCGAGTAGATGGCGCCGCCGGTTCCGTCCGTTGCCTCGCCGCGACGCGCGAAGTTGCCGACGAAGGTGTTGTTGGCGAGCAGCGGCCGGGCGGCGTTCGCCAGGTGGACGGCACCGCCGAACGCCTCGCCGCTGGCGGCGGAGTTGGTGGCGTAATTTCCCCGGAACACGTTGTTGATGATGACCGGCGCGCCGGCCACGACCTTGAGCGCGCCGCCATCGGCCGGAACTCCGGGAGAGCGGGAAAAGGCGAGGTTCCGGGTGAACGTGTTGTTTGCGATCAGCGGATTGCCCCCATTGCTGAAGAGTCCGCCGCCGCCGCGGGCCGCCGTGGCGGACGCAGGGCTGGCGGCCCGGTTGAACTCAAAGCGGTTGTTCAGCACGCGCACCTCGCCCGAGATCAGCGCTCCGCCCCCGGCGGCGGCGGCCCCGCCCCGAACCGTGAAGCCGTCGAGCGTTTCCCCGGCGGCCAGGCCGAACACGTTCACGGTCGTGCCGCGTTCCCCGCCGTCGAGGACGGTCTCCTGGAGGCGCCAATCGCGCTGCGCCCGGCTGGTTTCGGTGCCGGCGAAACCACCGAAGAGATCCGTGAAGGCGCGAACGGCGAGGTTTTCGGCGTAGGTTCCCCGGCGAACCCACACCTCGCCGCCGGTGCGGGCGGCAAGGTTCAGCGCCCACTGGACCGAGGACACGGCGGTGGCCCACGACCGGCCGTCATTGCCGAGGCTGCCGTCGGGCGAGACGTAGTAGGCGGGCGGCGCGAATTCCCTCGTCACGCCGTCGATTTCGTCGGCCCCAATGTCCACCGCGGCGGACTGGGTGCGCGGCTGTCCGTCAAGGTCGGTGGCACCGGCGTGGGCGGCATTGGTTTCCCCGGCGTTCCGGCAGGGCGATTCGGGCAGCAGGTTGGCGATTCCGCGGCGGGGTTCGCCCGCGAACCGGGGATCGGCCGAAATGTTCCCACCGGTTCCCGTGGCGTCCGCCAGGCCGACGTAGTTTGTGCCGCCGTTGTTGAAGACGTTGTTGCGGCGCAGCCGGAGACCGGTGACCCCGCCGATGCCGGACGAGCCGTTCGCGACGAGGTTGTTCACGAGGTTGGCGGTGCGGCTCAGGCAAAAGATGCCGCCGACCGGGGCGAGGTTCTCCACGAGGGTATTGTTGAGCACCGTGGCCGCGCTCGTTGCGTCCACGAAAACGCCCCCACCGCCGTTGGGCTCGCTGAGCTGCCCAGCGGCTCGGTTCCGGACGAAGAGGTTGTTGAAGACCAGGGCCGTGCTGCCGTCAGTGGTGGCGACGCCGCCGCCGCGTTGGAGTGCATGGTTGCCGAGAAAATGGTTGTGCGTGACGCGCGTGGCCGCGGCGAAACAGGCCACGCCCCCACCGTTGATCCAGGCTTCGTTGTTCAGAAACCAGTTGCGCGTCACTTCGCCCCCACCCACCACGCAGTAGATGGCCCCACCGTCGCGTGCCCGGTTGCCGACGAACGAATTGCCCTCAATCCGCGGACTGGCTGCGGTCATGCCGATGGCGCCGCCGCCGGTGGGTGGCACGCCGAGCTGGAGGCCGTTCTCGACGAAATGGTTGTTGGTGATGACCGCCGTCGTGCCGCCTTCCAGGAAGATCGCATTGCCGAGGATCGTGGCGTTGTTGCCGAAGAACTGGTTGTTGGCGATGACCGGCGCGCCGCCATTGATCCGCAACGCGGCGCCCAATGCGGCAAAGCCGTTGCGCAACACGAAGCCGTCGAGGCGGGTGTCATTGGTCGCGCCCTTCGTGACGGTGAGCAGGTTGGTCTGCAACAGGCCGTCGAGGATGGAATAGTTGGTGTTGAAGTTCCGCTCCGCCCGCGTGCCTTCGGAGCCGGTGAAACCGCCAAAACACGCGACGCCCGCCGGCAGCGTCACCGCCCCGGTGTAGACGCCGGCCGCCACCCAGATCTCGTCACCCCTGCGGGCTGCCGCGAGGGCCGGACGAGGACTGGTGAAGGCGCTGGACCACGAAAGGCCGTCCGGCGTGGCGTTGGTGGCGCCGGCGCGGACGCGGAGGACCGCGGCCACCGTGGGCGTTGGCCGCGCCAGCAGACCGGCGAACAGGACGAGCGCGAGGTGAAACAATCGGTTTGGATTCACGGACTGAGCAACGGGCGGCCAGCATCTCCGACCGGCCCGAGGTTGCCGCGGGCTATACGCGCGCGGCAGCCACTTGGCAAAGGCGGACCGCAGGTTCGCGGGCCCACCGCCGGCGTTAGCGCCCGTCATTCTGGAGAATCCACTCCACCGCGGCCGGGACATCGTCCACGACCGTGGCCCGGCTGAGACGGACGGATTCTTTCCGCTCGGTCTCGGCGCCGTAGCCGGTGCGCACCAGCACGCTGTCGGCGCAGCCGGCGTTCCAGCCGGTTTCCACGTCGATGATCTTGTCACCGACCATGTAGCTTTGGGAGAGGTCGAGACCAAACTCGTCGCGCGCCTCGAACAGGGACTGCGGCGAAGGCTTGCGGTTTCGGCTCGGTTGCTCGGGCGATTCGGCCGAAAAATAGATCTTCTCAAACGCCACACCGAACGGAGCAAGCAGTTCGGTCATGCGGTCGTTGACCGCGTGCATGTCCGCCTCGGTGTAGTAGCCACGGCCGATGCCGGACTGATTGGTGACGATGAAGAGGCGGAAGCCCGCGTCGAGCAGGCGGCGCAGGGCCGGGCCGACGCCGGGAATGAGCTCGAACTGTTCGGGTTTGGACAGGTAATGCCGGTCCACGTTGATCGTGCCGTCCCGGTCCAGAAACACGGCTCGTGCGCCCGCCCGTTCGCTCATCGGTTGCCTCCGAAGCTGGCGAGGAGTTCCTCGGGCGCAACGGTCGCGGTGCCGACCTTGCCGACCACGATGCCCGCCGCGTGGTTGGAGAAGTAGGCGGCTTCAACCGGCGACGCTCCCGCGGCGATCGCCTGCGTGAAGGACGCTATGACCGTGTCGCCGGCACCAGAAACATCGAAGACTTCCCGGGCCATCGTGGGAATGTGAAACAGCGGCTGGCCGCGCTGACAGAGGAGCAGGCCGTGTTCGCCCAGCGTGATGAGGAGCAGTGCGGGCCGAAGTTCCGCGAGCAGCTTTTCGGCGACGCGGCGGAGGGGGCCGTCCGCGAGCGGATTGGGATTCCGTTCCGAGTCGTCGATGCCGGCGAGGGCGAACGCTTCGCGGCGGTTCGGTTTGATGAGCGAAAGGTCCGCCAGGTTGACGTGGGGCGCGGGTTTGGCGTCGAGGCTCAGCCAGAGCGCGAGTTCACGGCAGCGGCTCCGGAGCGCGGCCAGCAGCGACTGGGTCACCACGCCCTTGCCGTAGTCGGCGACGATGACCGCGTCGGCTTCCGGCAGCTTCAGTTCGATCTGGCGCAGCAGCGCGGAGGTCGCACGTTCGTCCAGGGGGCCGCGGGTTTCACGGTCGACTCGGACGACCTGCTGGCGCTGGGCCACGATGCGGGTCTTGGTCGCGGTAAGATGGCCGGCCACGGGCACGAGCCCGGCCACGCCGACGTTCTGCTCGGTGAGCAGCCGCCTGAGCTGTCCGGCCTGTGGGTCCCGGCCGACGGCGCCGAACAGGTCGGTCTGGCCACCCAGGGAGGCGAGGTTGCGCGCCACGTTGGCGGCACCGCCCGGCATGAAGCTCTCTCGCTCAAACTCCACGACAGGCACGGGGGCCTCCGGGGAAATGCGGGAAACGCGGCCCCAGACAAATTGGTCGAGCATGACGTCGCCCACGACGAGCACACGGCTCTGGCGGATGTCGGCGAGGAGCTGTTGGACACGCTTGGCAGAAGGCGGATGCATGTGGCGGGGACAGTAGCGATGGGGCAGGGCAGGGCCAGTGTGGAAAGGGACGCGGGACCGGTAATCGGTGTTCAGTAACCAGTATTCAGTGAGTCAGTGGGGCAGTGACGTGAGACTTCGGGAGCACTGAATACTGGCCACTGAATGCTGATCACTCGCCTCCATCCACCCGCATCCACACCGTCTTCAGATAAGCCGGTTCGTCCCGCGTGATGGGAAAGTCGGGCGGTTGTGGCACGTAGTGTTCCTGCACAACGCGGCGGCCGGCCGAGGTGATCGCCCGGCGGATTTGGGCGAGGAATTCCTCCGGCTCCAGCCGGGCGGCGTTGGTCGAGGCGAAGAGCACACCGCCGGGTGCCAGCAGCGGCAGCGCGGTGGTGACGAGTTTCCCGTAGTCCGTCTCGGCGCGGAAGTCGCCGCGTTCCTTTGACCGGGAAAACGTCGGTGGGTCCAGCAGCACCGCGTCAAACTGGCGACCCTTCTTCCCCAGCCGGCGCAGCCAGTCGAACACGTCTCCGTAGATGAAGTCGTGCGCGGCGGGATCAAGGCCGTTCAGGGCGAAGTTGCGCCGGCCCCAGTCGAGATACTTGCGCGACAGGTCGAGGCTGGTCGCCCTGGCTCCGCCCAAGGCCGCGCAGACGCTGAACGCGCAGGTGTAGGCGAAGCAGTTCAGCACCTCACGACCCGCGGCACCGGCGGGAAACAGCGGGAAGCCGGCGGCGACGTGGTTCACCAACAGGCGTCGGCGGTTGTCACGCTGGTCGAGGAATAGCCCGCAGGAATAGCCCTCGGCAAAGCTCAGCTCGTAGGCGACACCATTTTCTCGGACGGTGAAACGTTCGGGCACGGTGCCCCCCAGAACCAGCCGCGGAGAAGACTCTTCGACCGTGCTGGCGCGAACCCGGCGGTTCAGGGGGCGGTAGTAGATGCTCGTCAGGCCGTTGGCCCGGCCAACGTGATTGAGCAGTCCCGAGTCGTCCCGGTCCGAAAGCGTCAATTCTCCCTGGGCCAAACCGGCTTTGCCCAAACGGTCAACGTAAACGCCCTCGGCCGTTTCATTGCGACCATGACGCAAGCGGCAGCAATCGGTTTCGGCCGCCGCAATGAATCCCTGTCTCAGGGAATCGGCCGTGTCGGCGAACATGCTGGCCGGGACCTCAAAATCCATCCGGCGCCGATTTTCGGGATGACAAAACGAAAGCCGGGAGGAGTGGAGACACAAACGGGGCGACGACGTCCCTCCGTAAAGCTCGTCGCCCAGAATCGGGATTCCTTCGTGCGCCGCGTGAACGCGAATTTGGTGTGTTCGGCCTGTGACCGGAGTCGCTTCCAAACAGGTCTGTGACGGGTTGCGCCGAACCACCTTGAACCGGGTTTCCGCCCGGTCCCCACCCGCGGCGAGCGGACGGACCAGGTAGCGTTCGCCGGCCCGGAGGATGGCGGTTTCAGTCGTCCACGAATCCGCCTTCACCGGCCGGTCGGTGATGAGCAGGTAGATTTTCTCCACGTCGCGGGACGTGAACTGTTCCGTCAGCGACCGATTGGCCAGGGGCGTCTTGCCGAAGACGAGCAGCCCGCTGGTTTCCTTGTCGAGGCGGTGAATGATGGCCAGGGAAGCCCAGCGGGGTTCGCGGTGGCGCAGCCAGTCGTAGATGCCCTCGCCGGCGAAGGGCGCGGGCGAATGCGTGTTCCAGCCGGCCGGCTTGTTGACGACCAGCAGGTGTTCGTCCTCGAACACCACGCACGGCGGCAGCGCCCGGCCCGGCGCCACCGGCTCGCTGGGAGCCGCTTCGCTCACGTGAACTGCCACTGGTTGGTCGCGACCGCGTAAACGCTGATGATCAGGTTGGTGATCGCGTGGGCCAGCATCGCGTCACCCAGGCGGGCCTTGCGGAGCACCAGCCACTGGTAGGCCGCGCCGCAGAGGATGCCCTGAATCCAGTGGTCCCCGTGGGCGAGGCCAAACATTGCGCTCGTGAGCGCGAAGGCGCCGGTGTGCCAGCGGTTCAGGGCGACCTCGGTGAAATTGGGACTGATGACGTAGCGATAGACGAAGCCGCGGTAAAAGACTTCCTCAATGGCCGGCACCACGAGTGAACGGCCCAGGGTGCGGAGGGCGAAGAAGCCCCAGCCCAACACCGGATTGCCGGCAAAGTAGGCGACCGGATTCCAGATGTCTTCCGGCTTGGCCGCCTCCTTCGCTTTGGAGAAAAGCTCCCATGGCAGTTTGACCGGAGGAATGCCGAGCCAGGCGACGGCGATCACGATGCCGATGACAATGGCTTCCCAGCTCACCGCCCATTTCATCTCGGGCAATGCCCCCCGGAGCATCCAGAGGAGTCCGGCCACGGCCAAGGTCTTCACCGCGTAGAGCCAGTATTCGGCCCCCGGAAAGAGGCTCGCCGGGAGGACGGTGAACAGCATGAAGACGGCGAACGGCAGAATCCGCGGCGTCTCGGGCAGCGACAGCCACGATTTCTTCGGCGGTGTTGCGGCGGGTGCGTCAGGCATCGCGCTAGTGTCGAAACCCCGAACTGATCGGCAAGGCCGAACTGAATGAAGGGTGCTTTGAATTGGGTGTTTCCCGGCGAAATTGTGGCTCTTGCCTTTTCCAAAGCCCCCTCGCATCGTCCGCGCCGCTTTAATTTAAGCCAAACCCCGCCTTGGCGGGGCCTTTTTATCCTATGAGTGATACGCAGGACCTGTCTCTGGATCTGGAGAAGGCATTTCTACCCACGTGGGCCCAACAGCCCGCCGATCAAAACCGCTTCGCGAACTACAGCGGCAATGAAGGTGCCGATCGCGGCGAACGCCGCGGCGGGCGCGGCGGTTTCGGCGACCGCCCCCCGCGTCGCGATGGTCCTGGAGGTGGTCCGCGCCGCGATGGGCCCCGGCCCGGCGGTTTTGGCGGTGCGCCGCGGCCCGGTGGTTTCGGCGGCGGACCGGGCGGCCCTGGCGGTCCTCGGCGTGATTTTGGCGGTCCCCGTCCGGGCGGACCGGGCGGTCCGGGCGGTCCGGCCGCGGGGCTCAAGTGGGATCCAGCCGGCCGGCCGCCGTTCCGTGGCGACCGTCGGGATGACCGGCGGGAGCCGGAGCAGTTGCCGCCAATCGAGGTCGACATGCGTCCCGATCCCGCGGGCGTCGCCTCGCTGGCCCGCCAGGTCAAGCTGAGCGGCCGCGCGTATCCTCTGCTCGAAGTCGCCGGCCTGGTGATCCAGAAGCCGGACCGTTACGAGATCACGTTCCGCCCCATGCGGGACAAGGAAGGCAAGCCGCTGATCAAGTTCTTCGTCTGCTCCCTCGACGACAGTGTGTGGCTGAGCGAAGGCGAAGCCACCCGGCACGCCCTCAAGGCCCATTTCGAAACCTTCTATCAGACGGAGAAGACGCCGTGCGACCCGCCGAAGGGCGTGTGGACGCTGGTGGCCCAGTTTGACGAGATCATCCTTGGTCCGCCGAACTACCACGGATATCAGGAAAAGCTCCGGGAAGTGCACGCTCAGCGCGCACCGCGCCTGCCGTTCGACGTGTTCAAGAGCAAGGTCCGCATGGTGAAGGACGAGGCGACCGTGAAGGGTTGGCTGGAAAGCCAGAGTTCGCGGCTGGAGTTCACCACCCTGAACGTCGAGGAACCGCAGACGCTGCACTCGATGGCCGCGGTGGAAGAGCACTTCAAGGCGAAGCATGCCGCCAACGTGATCAAGTCGGTGGACTTCTGGTCGCTGAACCGCCAGCCCAACGCCCCCCGCCTGCCCGAGGAACTGACCCGGGTGCTGCGCGTGAATCTGGAGCGCGAACGCCGGTTCCCCATCCGCACGATGACGGCGCTGAGCGGCGCCTTTGCCCACGCGGGACTCCAGTTCTTCAAGCGCGACAAGACCGCGGTGCACGTGGCGGTGGCCCGGCCGCACTACCTCGATCTCGAGAACACGCTCGTCCAACCGGGCATCAAACGCATCGTCGAGTTCATCGACGCGACGAAGAACCCGACGCGCAAGAAGCTGCTTGCCGCCCTGGCGCCAGCGCCGGTGGCTGAGCCGGTGGCTCCGGCCACCGCACCCGAGGCTGCTGCCCCAGCCGCCCAGGTGGAGAGTCCGGCCCCGGAAGCGGCGGTCACCGCGCCGGCAGCAGAGGCTCCCGCCGTCCCGGCAGCGGCCCCGCAACCCACGGCCGAACAGCAGGTCGTGCTGAGCGACCTGCATTGGCTCGTCCATCAGGGTCACGTGATCGAGTTCGCCAGCGGATTGCTGGAGACGGCCAAGAAACCCCTCCCCCGACCCGAGGCTCCGGCCGCCCCGGCCCAGCCCAAGGAACCGCGTCCCGAACGCAAGCCCCGGCCGCTGACCAAGCAGGGGCGCTACGTCACGGACAACTGCGGACTCCTGCCGCTGCCGGCCGCGAATCCCGGTCTGGTCGGTTGATCCTCCCGTCCTTTTTTTCAGGGCCGCGTCGCGAACGACGCGGCCTTTTTCTTTGTCCGCGAAGCCAGCTCCAAAAAAACGGAATACTTACCACGAGGCGACGCCAGGGACGAATCGTTTGCCGCCCGGAGTCGGCCCGATACCTTGGCGGCATCCGATGAATCGTCTTCTTCCCTTGGCTCTGTGCGCTGGAGTTGCCGTTCTGCTCGCGGCGTGCAAACCGCCCACTCCGGTTTCATCGCCCGCTCCCGCAACGTCCCCTGCCACCGGTGAGGCGATCACCAACTATCTCGTCCGCGGGGTGGTGGTGGCCCCCCCGGAGGGCAAGACGGTGAAGGTGAAGCACGAGGAGATCCCGGGCTACATGATGGCCATGACGATGCCCTTTGAGGCGCGTCCCACGAACGAGCTGAACGGTTTGCTGCGCGGTGACCTGATCGCGTTCCGGATGCGCGTGACGGCGACCGACGGGTGGATTGATCAGATCCGGATTCTGGGCACGACCAAGCCCGAACCGACCAATGCGGTGAACGACATTCGCATCCTGCCCGACGTGCCCGCGCTCAAGGTCGGCGACCTCGTTCCCAACTACACCTACACCAACGAACTCGGCCGCGCGATCCATCTTGCCGACTACCGGGGCAACGCCCTGGCCCTCACCTTCATCTTCACGCGCTGCCCGTTTCCAACCTTCTGCCCCCGCATGACCGAGCACTTCGGCAAGGTGAACCGCCTGCTCAAGGCCGCCCCCGACGCCCCCAAGAACTGGCGCCTGCTCTCCGTTTCGTTCGATCCCGAATACGACACGCCGGCGACCCTGCAAACCTACGGAACCCGGTATGACTACGATCCGGCGGTGTGGAGCCTGGCGAGCGGTTCGTTCAATCAGGTCGAACGTTTGGCCGCTCACTTCGGCCTCTATTTCGGCCGCAACCTTCCGATCGAGGCGCAGAATCACAACCTCCGCACCGCCGTCCTCGATCCGCAGGGGCGCGTGCACGAGATCTTCATCGGCAACGAATGGACCGCCGAGGAACTCGCCCAGTCCCTCCGCGCGGCGGCAGCGGTGAAGTGAATTGCCGGCTCCAATCGTGTTGTCGCCCCGCGTCATCGTCTTCCTGCGCGCTCCGGAGCTGGGGAAGGTAAAGACGCGGCTCGCCGCGACGCTCGGCGCGGAGTCGGCGCTCGCGATTCACCGTCAGTTGGTGGAACTCACCCTCGCCACGTTGAGCCCGCTGCCGAAGGTGACCCTGCGGGTGACTCCCGATGTGGCCGCTGAATCCGCTTCCTGGCCAGTCCAACTCGGCTGGACGGTTTTACCGCAGGGAGAGGGCGACCTGGGGGCACGGCTCGAACGGGCCGTGGCCGAGTCTTTTGCGGTCGAGGTCCGGCCGGTGGTGGTGGTGGGCTGCGATTGCCCCGAACTGACCGCCGCCGATGTCGCCGGGGCAGGCCGCTTGCTGGCGGTCCACGACGTGGTCTTTGGTCCGGCGGCCGATGGCGGGTATTGGCTGATCGGCCTGCGACGACCTGTTCCTGAACTGTTTCGTGGCCTCGCGTGGGGAACCGAGCGGGTGCTGACCCAAAGCTTGGCGGCCGCTAAAACAGTGGGACTTTCGGCGGGGTTGCTCCGGGAATTGCCGGACGTGGACACCGAAGCCGACTGGCGCGCGTGGCAGGCGAGGACTCCGAAAGTCTAGATTGGTGTGCCGGCTGGCAGAGCCGGCGGGCGGGTTGCCCCGCAACCCGCTCGGCTTGCAGGGC